>NZ_CP013372.1:622477-933715 GCF_001522585.2 Burkholderia sp. NRF60-BP8 | reverse complement strand
GAGATCGAAGTAATACGCTTTGGAAACCGCGAAAAAGCCGATGTTGTCGTGCACCGACGTGAAACGGCGCGTCGTGCCGCCCATGCTCGGCACGCGCCGGTCCCAGATGATCTCGTTGACCATCGTGAGCTGCGTCTTCAGAAAACTGAAGATTTCCGGCGCGTACTGCCACGTGCAGAAGATGTACATCGACCCGCTCGGCTTCAGCTTCGGAATCGCGAGCTCGAGCCACTCGCGCGTCCACGCGAGGAAATCGTCGCCCGAACGCTTGTCCGAGTCGTTGCCGTAGTCCTTGCCGAGCCCGTACGGCGGATCGGCGACGATCAGGTCGATCGACGCATCCGGCAAGTGCGCGGCATCGGTCAGGAAATCGCGGTTGTGCAGTTCGATACCGTGCGGCAGCACGCGCGGCACGACAGCGGCGGGCTGAACCGCCTCCGCCTCGCTCGCGGCGCCGCCGCCCGGCTCTTCGATCAGGTCACGCATCGGTCGGGGTCAGAGCTCGATGCCCGATCGCTCGGCGACCGTGTGCATGTCCTTGTCGCCGCGGCCCGACAGGTTGACGAGCAGGATCTTGTCCTTCGGCAACGTCGGCGCGAGCTTCACGCCATACGCGATCGCGTGGCTCGACTCGAGCGCGGGGATGATCCCCTCGATCCGGCAGCAGTCGTGGAATGCCTTCAGCGCCTCGTCGTCGGTGATCGGCACGTACTGCGCGCGGCCGCTGTCCTTCAGCCACGCGTGTTCGGGGCCGACGCCCGGATAGTCGAGGCCCGCCGACACCGAATGCGTCTCGATGATCTGGCCGTTGTCGTCCTGCAGCAGATACGTGCGGTTGCCGTGCAGCACGCCCGGGCTGCCGGCGATCAGCGATGCCGCGTGATGCCCCGTGTCGATGCCGTCGCCGGCCGCTTCGACGCCGATCAGCTGCACCGATCGATCGTCGATGTACGGATAGAAGATGCCCATCGCGTTCGACCCGCCGCCGACGCACGCGATCACCGCGTCCGGCTGCCGGCCCGCGAGCTCGGGCATCTGCACCTTGCACTCGTCGCCGATCACGCGCTGGAAGTCGCGCACCATCATCGGGTACGGGTGCGGGCCCGCGACCGTGCCGATGATGTAGAACGTGCTTTCGATGTTCGTGACCCAGTCGCGCATCGCTTCGTTCAGCGCGTCCTTCAGCGTGCGCGAACCCGATTCGACCGGCACGACCGTCGCGCCGAGCAGCTTCATCCGGTAGACGTTCGCGGCCTGCCGGCGCACGTCCTCCGCGCCCATGTAGACCACGCACTCCATCCCGAAGCGCGCGCAGATCGTCGCGGTCGCGACGCCGTGCTGGCCCGCGCCGGTTTCCGCGATCACGCGCTTCTTGCCCATGCGCTTCGCGAGCAGCGCCTGGCCGATCACGTTGTTGATCTTGTGCGCACCGGTGTGGTTCAGGTCTTCGCGCTTCAGGTAGATCTGCGCGCCGCCGAGCATCTCGCTCCAGCGCTGCGCGTGATAGATCGGCGACGGGCGGCCGACGAAATACTTCAGTTCGCGCTCGAATTCGGCGACGAAGTCGGGATCGTTCTGGAACTTTTCATACGCCGCGCGCAGTTCGTCCAGCGCATGAATCAGCGTTTCGGCGACGAACACGCCGCCATACGGGCCGAAATGGCCGCGATCATCGGGAAGGTTGTACATGGTGTCTCTCTCGATCGGTCGGTGCGCCCGCTTGTCAGGCCGCACCGGCTTGCGTCATCCGGCGTCCGCTTCGCGCACCGCGCGCACGAACGCCGCCATCCGGGCGTGATCCTTCACGCCCTTCGCGCCCGCCACTTCGATGCCACTCGAGACATCGACAGCGAACGGACGCAACTGGCGGATCGCATCACCGACGTTTTGCGCGTTCAAGCCACCACTCAAAACGGCCCGACGCGCGAGCTCTGCGGGAATAAGAGACCAATCGAAGACCTTGCCGCTACCGCCGTAATCCGGCACCAGGGTGTCGAACAGGAGGCCGCGCCCTTTCGAATAATGAAGAGCCGATTCTACCAAATCGGACGGCTGCGTCGAGGGGCCGACGCGCACCGCGCGCAGCCACGGCAGGCGCGCCGCGCGGCCGAGCGCATCGCACTGCTCCGGCGTCTCGTCGCCGTGGAACTGCAGCACCGTGAGCGGCACGTCGCGCACGACGGCCTCGATCTCGGCTTCGGTCGCATTCACGAACAGCCCGACCACCGACACGAACGGCGGCGCGAGACTCGCCAGCTCGGCCGCTTGCGCGATCGTCACGGCACGCGGGCTTTTCGGGTAGAACACGAGACCGATCGCATCGGCGCCGAGCGCCGCCGCGTGCAGCACGTCCTCTCGGCGCGACAGCCCGCACAGCTTGATGCGCGTGCGCGGCGGCAGGCCCGCCGCGGCGGAATTCGAAGAAGACACGTCGTGATCCGTCATGATAGTGGGTCCAGATCAGCCCAGACGCTGCTCCACGGCACGCTGCCGAGCTGCGCGGGCGGGACGGCGAATTCCGCCGGGTAGCCGACGTGGGCGAGGTACAGCCCGTCGGCCATGAACGTGGGCGCCGCGAGGTTGCGGTCGCGCCCGGCCAGCACGTCGGCGAGCCAGTCGGCCGGGTAGCGGCCGCGCCCGACCGCGACGAGGCAGCCCATCAGGTTACGCACCATGTGATGCAGGAACGCGTTCGCGCGGAAGCGGAAATGGATGAAATGCCCCGCGCGCCGCACGTCGATCTGATACAGGTGTTTGACCGGCGTCTTCGACTGGCATTCCGACGACCGGAACGACGAAAAGTCGTGCTCGCCGATCAGGTGCGCGGCGGCGGCGCGCATCGCGTCGTCGTCGAGCGGCGTGTGGATCCAGCCCGCACGGCCGGCCAGCATCGGCGAGCGCACGGGGTGCACGTACAGCGCGTAGTAGTAAGTGCGCTCGAACGCCGAGAAACGCGCGTGGAACGTGTCCGGCATCGGCTTCGCCCACTGCACCGACACGGTCGGCGGCAGGAACGCGTTGGTGCCGCGCACCCACGAGAACGCTTCGCGCTCGAGATCGGTGTCGAAATGCACGACTTGCCCGAGCCCGTGCACGCCGGTGTCGGTCCGCCCCGCAACCGTCGTGTGCAGCGGCACCCGCGCGAACTCGGCCAGCGCATGCTCGAGCCGGTCCTGCACGGTCTTGCCGTGCGGCTGCGCCTGCCAGCCGCAGAACGCCGCGCCGTCGTACTGGATGCCCAGCGCGATCCGCATCACGCCTCGTCCGCCAGTTTCGCGAGCAGCGCGCGTGCGTCGTCGCGCGTCGCGGCGTCGTTCGCGTCGACCACTTCCTGCAGCAGCGTCCGCGCGCCGGACAGGTCGCCCAGTTCGACATATTCGGCCGCGAGGTCCAGCTTGTTGCGGGCGATGCGCGCGAGCTCGTCCGGGGTCAGCGCAGGCAGCGCGGCGCCCGGCGTGGCCGGCAGGTCGAGATCGAAGTCGAGCTTCAGCGCGCCGAACTGCGCGCCGCCGAGCGGCGGCAGCGACGACGTCGCGGGCGCGTTGCCCGCGTGACCGGCAGGCGTCGCCGCGTCCGGATCCCAGTCGAAGTCGTCTTCCTGGTCGGCCGGATGTTCCGGTGCCCTCTCGCTCGAATCCATCGACGGGCGCTCGGCGGCTTGACCGTTAGTTGCGATTTTATCGGCTTCGATCGGCGCCGCCCGCGCAGACGGTTCGTCCGCCGTCGACGACGGTTCGCCTGCTGCCCGCGGCGGCAACGGCATGTCGAGACTATTGAGCGCGCTGATCGCGTTCTGCATCAGCGTCGCGTGCTGCGCTTCGGTCGTCGAAGGTGCGGCGGATGTGGAGGTCGGCTCGGCGGGCTCGCTCTGCTGTGCCGGCTCGTCGGCGGCAGCGGCTTTTTCGGCCAGATCCTTATCGTGCGAAGCCTCGGCCGGCACCGCAGCGTGCGCAAGCGGAGATTCAGGCGACTCGTCGCGCGGTGCCGTCATGTCGGGCGCGGACGATGCGTCCGCGGCGGGCGGCTCGACCGTCTCCGCCGCAGCGGCAGTCGCCGCGGCGAGATTCATGTCGGACGCCGCATCGCGTGCGACCGGCATCTCGGGCGTGATCGGCAGTTCGCGTTCGACGGACGGCGCGGCTTCCGCTTCTGCAACCGCGGCACCGTCTGCTGCAACCGCAGCCGTCCCCGCATCGTCCGGACGGCGACCCTTGCGGCGCTTGCGCCATGCGAAGCCGGCCGCGAGCACGATCACGGCGGCGCCGGCCACCGCGGCCGGGCGCCAGTCCATCTGCTCGGTACGACGTGCAGGCGTCGCGACGGGAGCGGCCGGTCGTACCGGAGCCGATGCCGGTTGCGGCGCACTGGCTGCCGCATCCGACGCGACTTCGCCTGCCGTCGATGCAGCGGCCGACCCACCGGCGTCATTCGCGGCCGGACGCGGCGCGGCGGGCGCCGAAGCGGGCGCAGGCGCAACGCCGGTCGTCGTTGCCGGTTTGCCGATGCCGTGCTTCTGCAATTCCATCAGCACGCGATTCTTCAATGCCAGCAATTGCTGCAGGCTCGACGGCCGCGGCTGCGACGCACCCACGGCGGGCGCGGCCGGTTCATGCACGCCGAAGACCGGGCTGCCCGGCACCGACGGCGCCGCGGCCTCGCTCGCGGACGACGGCGCCGACTGGATCGCACCGCTCCATACATGCGGACCGCTTGCACCGGCGGTGGGCGCCGCCGCCTGAATGCCGTCGACGGCCGACGCGCCACGGGCGGCCGACGCCCCGCTCGAAGCCGACGCCCCCGCCGCCGTCGCGGCACTCGCCCCGCTCACCGGAGCCGCATGCACGGCCGGCGCCATCGGCGCGGGCTGCGCGGTCGAGCCGGGATGCGGCGCGGATGCGCCGTGCTGCGCGTTCGCCGACCCGCCCGATGCGGCGGCGGGTGCGGAAGCGGCCGCCGTACCGGACGCAGCGGACGCAGCAGACGCGCCGGCCGGCACGAGCGCCGCGCCGGTGGTGTCGAGCGGGGGCACGGTCAACGTCGCGCCGACTTTCAGGCGGCTCGCGTCGCGCTTCATGAACGCCTGCGGATTGGCGTCGAACAGCGCGCGGCCCGCGCGCGCGAGCACGGCCGGATCGTGCGATTGCGTGGCCGCTTTCGCGATGTCGTTCAGCGACTGGCCCGGCTGGACCGTCACGGTAAGCGGAGCGGCGCCGCCGGCGGCGGACGCCGGCAGTTCGCCGGTGCCGACTGCCCATGCCGATGCGGCTGCGCCGAGCGCCAGGATCGCCAGCGCGCCACGCACGGCGCGCGACAGACGGGACTGACGCGGAAACAAGGAAATTCGGGACATCGTTGGCTCTATCGCCGCGCGCGGGCGCGGCTCGGATTCGCGGTTGGAAGCGTCAATAAAGTGGCTGCAGAAATGCAAAAGCGTCGCGCGGAACGCGACGCTTTCGGCGGGTCTGTGCGTCGTAACCGCGTAGTTTACTTCACACGATCGGGTTCCGGCCGAATTCGTCGCCCGTCGATGCAACGGCTGCGGGCGGGCGCGCGTGTCGCGCGGGTCCGCCTGCCTCGGCCCGTGCATCCGATCGATCGAAGCCAACCTGCGCGCGCAGTCGAAAACCGTCTCGCAGCGGCATCGCCCCACCGTTCGAATGGCTGCTTTCCGGCGTTCACCGCGTGTTCGCCTCGTGTACGCCGCAGGATCGCGGCGACAGAAACGCCAACGTCCCCTCGACGATCCGCCCCGGCCGCGGTTAATGAATCGACAGCCGAAAATCAGAATAAATCGCGACCGGCGACCAATCTCGCTCCAATCACGTCCAATTCTTCGATAAGAAGGCAATTTCCCGCTCTTATCGAAGAAATGAAAATCCACACTACCGAAGCACCACCCCACAAGGCTTTCAGCGCCTTCCGCATGCCCCACCGCGCATATGAAAGCGGTGACTTTCACATGAATTCAATTTCATTACACAAAATTACACAGATCGATTAATTACCGTCGATACGATCGCCCCTAAACAGGAATCAGCGCATTCCGGCCTAGCGCCTGCCCATGCCGGAAAGGCGGGAGCCCGCTCGGCCAGGCTGCTGCCGTGAAGTACCGGAAGGTCATCGCGCAGTCGCACGACTGCATTCACTCACCAGCTCGTTACGGGGACCGAACATGGGCTATCAGCAGGGTTTGAGCGGGTTGGCCGGTGCGTCGAGCCATCTCGACGTGATCGGCAACAACATCGCGAACGCGAACACGGTCGGCTTCAAACAGGGGCGCGCGAATTTCGCCGACATGTACGCGAATTCGGTCGCGACGTCGGTCAATACACAGATCGGCATCGGCACGCGGCTCGCGTCGGTGCAGCAGAATTTCGGCCAGGGTACGATCGATTCGACGAAGTCGTCGCTCGACGTCGCGATCAACGGCAACGGCTTCTTCCAGATGTCGAGCAACGGCGTGACCACGTATTCGCGTGACGGCACGTTCCACCGCGACAAGAATGGCGCAATCGTCGACGCGCACGGCCGCAACCTGATGGGCTATGCGGCAGGCGCCGGCGGCGCGATCGACACCGCGCAAACGGTGCCGCTGCAGGCGCCGACCGGCAACCTCGCGCCGCGCGCGACGACCAGGATCACCGGTCAGTTCAACCTGAACGCGCAGGACAAGGTGCCGACAAAGACGCCGTTCAACGCAACCGACAACACGACGTACAACTACAACTCGTCGATCCAGGTCTACGACACGCTCGGCGGCTCGCAACCGGTCACGATGTACTTCGCGAAGAGCGCGGCCGGCACGTGGCAGGCCTACGCGGGCGTGCAGGGCCAGACGCCGACGCATCTCGGCACCGTCACGTTCGACGCATCGGGCCGGATCAGCGCGACGACGTCGGCCGCGACCGGCCAGCCGACGCCGAGCCTCGGCCAGTTCGCGTTCTCGATCCCGAACACGACGGGCGGCGCCAATCCGCAGAACCTGGCGCTCGATCTGGGCGGCACGACGCAGTACGGCGGCAAGGATGGCGTGACCCATCTTGCGCAGGACGGCTTCGCGAGCGGCACGCTGACGACGTTCTCGATCGGCGCCGACGGCAAGCTGACCGGCAACTACTCGAACGGCCAGAGCGCGGTGCTCGGCCTGATCGCGCTCGCGAACTTCAACAACCCGAACGGGCTCGTGAACATCGGCGGCAACCAGTATGCGGAAACCGCCGCGTCGGGCGTGCCGCAGATCTCCGCGCCGGGCAGCACGAACCACGGCACGCTGCAGGGCAGCGCGCTGGAAAACTCGAACGTCAACCTCACGAACGAGCTCGTAAACCTGATCACCGCGCAACGCAATTACCAGGCGAATGCACAGACGATCAAGACCCAGCAGGCCGTCGATCAGACACTGCTGAACCTGCGCTGAGTCTGCGCTGAACCGCGCATGAAAAAACGCGCCGCGCCGGCCTCGAATCTCGAGGCCGACGCGGCGCGTCGTGTCGTGCAGCCCGGCCCGCGGGCTTACTTGTCGAGCAGGATGCGCAGCATGCGGCGCAGCGGCTCGGCCGCGCCCCACAGCAATTGATCGCCGACCGTGAACGCCGACAGGTATTCGCCGCCCATCGCGAGCTTGCGCAGGCGGCCGACCGGCACCGACAGCGTGCCGGTGATCTTCGCCGGCGACAGGTCGCGCATCGACGCTTCACGCTCGTTCGGCACGACCTTCACCCAGTCGTTCGCCGACGCGAGGATGCCGTTGATCTCGTCGAGCGGCACGTCCTTCTTCAGCTTGATCGTCAGCGCCTGCGAGTGGCAGCGCATCGCGCCGATCCGCACGCACAGGCCGTCGACCGGAATCGAACCCGGCTCGCCCATCGCCGGCTTGCCGAGAATCTTGTTGGTTTCCGCGCCGCCCTTCCACTCTTCCTTCGACATCCCGTTGCCGAGATCCTTGTCGATCCACGGAATCAGCGAACCGGCGAGCGGCACGCCGAAGTGGCTCGTCGGCATCGCATCGCTGTTCATTGCGGCCAGCACGCGGCGGTCGATGTCGAGGATCGCGGAAGCCGGATCGGCGAGCTGTTCCTGCACCGCGCCGTTCAGCGTGCCCATCTGCGACAGCAGCTCGCGCATGTTCTGCGCGCCCGCGCCCGACGCGGCCTGGTACGTCATCGCCGTCATCCAGTCGACGAGATTCTCGCGGAACAGGCCGCCGAGCGCCATCAGCATCAGGCTGACCGTGCAGTTGCCGCCGATGAAGTTCTTCGTGCCCTTGACGAGCGCGTCCTTGATCACGTCGAGGTTGACCGGGTCGAGGATGATGACCGCGTCGTCCTTCATCCGCAGCGACGATGCCGCGTCGATCCAGTAGCCGTTCCAGCCGGCCGCACGCAGCTTCGGGAACACGTCGTTCGTGTAGTCGCCGCCCTGGCACGTGATGATCACGTCGCACTTCTTCAGCTCGTCGACGTTGGTCGCGTCCTTGAGCGTGGTCTCGTTTTTCGCGAACGACGGCGCCTTGCCGCCCGTGTTGCTGGTGCTGAAGAACACCGGTTCGATCAGGTCGAAATCGCCCTCTTCCTGCATGCGCTGCATCAGGACGCTGCCGACCATGCCGCGCCAACCTACGAGACCTACGTTCATGACTAACCCTTTGCTTGAATGGAGCTTCCCCGCCATTTCCGTCCCCGCGTGACCGCGCGGGGAAACAGGCGGGCACGACGGCGATCAGCGTTTAATGATCGTTTTCGTGGTAATGGTTTTCGTGATGACGATGGCGCGCGCACCCGCACGGGCAGTGTTGCCGTGGAGTTTCAGGACCGGGGAGATCAGGGAAATCAGCGCCATCGTTCGAGTCTACACAAAGCCGGTGGCCCGCACAACGGCCAACCGCGCGCGAACCGACCGATTCTCACGGCCCGTTCGCGCCCTTTTTCACATCAATTACCGCACTTCGTTTCCGTCCGCTTACAGCGCGGCGACCACCGCGTCGCCCATCGCAGCCGTGCCGACCTGCTTGCAGCCCGGCGTCGCGATGTCGCCCGTACGGTAACCCTGTTCGAGCACCGTTTTCACCGCGCGCTCGATGCGATCGGCCTGCTCCGCGCGATTCAGCGAGTAGCGCAGCAGCATCGCGGCCGACAGGATCGTTGCGAGCGGGTTCGCGATGCCCTTGCCCGCGATGTCCGGCGCCGAGCCGTGCGACGGCTCGTACAGGCCCTTGTTGTGCTTGTCGAGCGACGCCGACGGCAGCATGCCGATCGAGCCCGTCAGCATCGACGCCTCATCCGACAGGATGTCGCCGAACATGTTGCCGGTGACGATCACGTCGAACTGCTTCGGCGCCTTCGCGAGCTGCATCGCCGCGTTGTCGACGTACATGTGCGACAGCTCGACGTCCGCGTACTCCTTCGACACGTCGATCATGATGTCGCGCCAGAACTGCGACGTCTCCAGCACGTTCGACTTGTCCACCGACAGCAGCTTCTTCGCGCGCTTTTGCGCGGCCTGGAACGCGACGTGCGCGATGCGGCGCACTTCCGGCTCCGAATAGCGCATCGTGTCGAAGCCCTCGCGCTCGCCGGCGAACGGGCCGTCCGGCGCCGCACGCACGCCGCGCGGCTGGCCGAAGTAGATGTCGCCGTTCAGTTCGCGCACGATCAGGATGTCGAGGCCCGCGACGAGCTCGGGCTTCAGCGGCGACGCATCGACGAGTTGCGGATAGCAGATCGCCGGGCGGAAGTTCGCGAACAGTTCGAGGTGCTTGCGCAGCCCGAGGATCGCCTGCTCGGGGCGCAGCGCGCGCTCCAGCGAGTCGTACTTCCAGTCGCCGACCGCGCCGAACAGGATCGCGTCGGCCTGCTTCGCGAGCGCCAGCGTCGCGTCGGGCAGCGGATGGCCGCTCGCCTCGTAGCCCGCGCCGCCGACCGGCGCCTGTTCGAGTTCGAACTTCTCGTCGAGTGCGTTCAGCACCTTCACCGCTTCATTGACGATTTCCGGACCGATGCCGTCGCCGGGCAGCACTGCAATCTTCATGCGAAATTCCTGACTGGGTAGGGTATTGGGAAAGCAGGCGGGCGAGCGCACGCGCGGCGCGCCCGCAACGCGATCAGCCGACCAGCTTGGTATTGAGCCACGGCTGCTTCACGAGCCGCTCCGCTTCGAACTGGCGGATCTTGTCCGCGTAGCGCAGCGTGAGGCCGATGTCGTCGAAGCCGTTCAGCAGGCAGTACTTGCGGAACGCGGCGATCTCGAACGGATACTCGCGGCCGTCGGCCGCGCGCACGACCTGCGCGTCGAGGTCGATCGTCAGTTGATAGCCGTTGAACGCGACCGTCTCGTTGAACAGGTGATCGACCTGCTGCTCGGTCAGCACGATCGGCAGCAGACCGTTCTTGTAGCAGTTGTTGAAGAAGATGTCCGCGAAGCTCGGCGCGATGATCGCGCGGAAGCCGTACTGCTGCAGCGCCCACGGCGCGTGCTCGCGCGAGCTGCCGCAGCCGAAGTTCTTGCGGGCGAGCAGCACCGATGCGCCCTGATAGCGCGGCTGGTTCAGCACGAAATCCGGGTTCAGCGGACGCTTCGAGTTGTCCTGGCCCGGCTCGCCGTGATCGAGATAGCGCCATTCGTCGAATGCGTTCGGACCGAAGCCCGTGCGCTTGATCGACTTCAGGAACTGCTTCGGGATGATCGCGTCGGTGTCGACGTTCTCGCGATCGAGCGGCGCCACGACGCCGGTATGTACAGTGAATTTTTCCATGATCCGTCTATCCGGTTGAAGGGCCGGCACGCAGCCGGCGCCCATCGACAAATTCTCGGGTGGCGTCAGTCCGCGGCGCGCTGCAGCGCGTTGCCGGCGGCATGGACGTCCTCGCCGAAGCCTCGGACGGTATTGCAGCCGGCCAGGCCGACGCCCAGCCCCGCAAGCGCCAGCGCGGCAACCAGCCGCGCGATGAGCTTCGATGCCGTCATACGTCACCCCAGCTGGCGAATGTCGACGAAGTGACCTTCGATCGCCGCGGCCGCCGCCATCGCAGGGCTCACGAGATGCGTGCGACCGCCCGCGCCCTGCCGCCCTTCGAAGTTGCGGTTCGACGTCGACGCGCAGCGCTCGCCCGGCTCGAGCCGGTCGGCGTTCATCGCGAGGCACATCGAGCAGCCCGGCTCGCGCCATTCGAAGCCCGCATC
This sequence comes from Burkholderia sp. NRF60-BP8, assembly GCF_001522585.2. Classification (NCBI taxonomy): domain Bacteria; kingdom Pseudomonadati; phylum Pseudomonadota; class Betaproteobacteria; order Burkholderiales; family Burkholderiaceae; genus Burkholderia; species Burkholderia sp. NRF60-BP8. The sequence continues at coordinate 922,537 of NZ_CP013372.1, read as the reverse complement.
GGTGAACACCTTGTCGAGCCCTTCGCGCTCGGCCTGCGCCTTCACGAGGCCCGAGCCCGGCACGACCATCGCGAGCCGCACGTTCGGTGCGACGCGGCGGTTCAGCTTCTTCACGACGTACGCGGCCGCGCGGATGTCCTCGATCCGCGCGTTCGTGCACGAGCCGATGAAGATCTTGTCGACCTTGATCGATTCGATCGGCGTGTTCGGTTCGAGCGCCATGTAGGCCAGTGCGCGCTCCATCGCGTCGCGCTTGACCGGATCCTTTTCGCGCTCGGGATCGGGCACGCGACCGTCGATCGACGTGACCATTTCCGGCGACGTGCCCCACGTGACCTGCGGGACGATCTCGGCCGCGTTCAGCTCGACCACGCGGTCGAACTGCGCGCCTTCGTCCGACTTGAACTGGCGCCAGTATTCGACGGCCTGATCCCATTCCGCGCCGGTCGGCACGAACGGACGGCCCTTCAGGTAATCGATCGTCGTATCGTCGACGGCGACCATGCCCGCGCGCGCGCCGGCCTCGATCGCCATGTTGCAGACGGTCATGCGGCCTTCCATCGTCAGCGCGCGAATGGTCGAGCCGCCGAATTCGATCGCATAGCCCGTGCCGCCCGCGGTGCCGATCTTGCCGATGATCGCGAGCACGATGTCCTTCGCGGTACAGCCGCGCGGCAGGGCGCCCTCGACCTTCACGAGCATGTTCTTGCTCTTCTTCTGCAGGAGCGTTTGCGTCGCGAGCACGTGCTCGACTTCCGACGTGCCGATGCCGTGCGCGAGCGCGCCGAACGCGCCGTGCGTCGACGTATGCGAATCGCCGCACACGATCGTCATGCCCGGCAGCGTCGCGCCCTGCTCCGGCCCGATGATGTGGACGATGCCCTGGCGCACGTCGTTCATCTTGAACTGCGTGATGCCGAAGGCGTCGCAGTTCGCGTCGAGCGTGTCGACCTGCAGCTTCGAGACGGGATCGGCGATGCCGTGGCTGCGGTCCGTCGTCGGCACGTTGTGGTCCGACACGGCCAGGTTCGCGCTGATGCGCCACACCGGACGCTGCGCGATCTTCAGCCCTTCGAATGCCTGCGGGCTCGTGACTTCATGCAGCAGCTGACGGTCGATGTAGAGCAGGGTCGTGCCGTCTTCCTCGGTGTGGACCACGTGGGTGTTCCACAGTTTGTCGTAGAGCGTCTGTGCCATGGGTATGCGGGGTCGTTGTGACTACAAGCCTTGCGGATGCGGTCGATTATGCCACGCACAACGCGCCACGGCGCAGGCCGGACGCGAAAAAACCCATTAAAAACAGTGGTTTGGCTGGTAGTGCCAATACCTGTATCGGCATTACCAGCCAAAACGGGGCACGCACGGGCCGGCGCGCGACGCGCGCGTGCGGCGCCCGTATCCGTGCCCTCGCCTAGCCGTTCGGGTATTCGCGATTGATCAGATCGAGCCGCAGCATCGCGAGCTGCATGCCGGCGTTGCTCATCAGATAAAGATCGCGCCGTCGCATCGCCGCCTGCTGCGCCGATGCGTCGTAGACGCCCGGCAGCGACAATCCCGCCGGCACCGCCGCCTGCATCCCCGCCGCGTTCGATACGCGCACGGCAATCGACGCCTGGTCGCGATGGGTGACCACGCCGACCTTGCCGAGCGCCGCGGCCGCCCCGGCCTGCCTGACGATCGCGGCGGCCACGCCATCGGGCGTCGGTATCGGGCTGCCGGCGACCGCGGCGGGCGTCGCGATCGACGTCACGCCGGCCGTCAGTCCGTACTTCGACGCGAGCACGCTCGCGACTTCCTGCTGCGCGAAGATCGGCGCCGCGACTTTCTGCCGAAGCTGGAACACGGCATCGGCGATCGCCTCGTTCACGGGCCCCGGCACCGGCGCGGCGGCCGATGCGCCGGCGCGATTTCCGAAGCCGAACGCGACGATCGTGTGGATCGCGGCGGCGTCGACGGTCGGCGGCGTCCACGAGAAAAACGTGTCGAGCAGGTAACCGGTTTCGTCGGCGGCGGTCGCGCGATCGTTCAGTTCGCGGGTCAGCTTGCCGAGCATCTGGCGCTGCAGTTCCGCATCGGAAACGGGGGCATCGCTCGCGAAGGCCGGTGCGGCGGCGGCACACGATGCGGCGAGCAACGAGGTAGAGGCCAGGAAATGGCGGCGGTTCGTCATGGTCACGGAATTCGAATGAAAAACAACGGAAAACATCAGCCCTTCGGGAAAGCCTGCATCGTCGCGGCCATCGCGCGCGTCAGCATCTGCGCATACATGTCGTGCACGAGATAGAGGCTGCGGTTGCGCGTCCACGGCTGGCCCGACTGCGGGTCGTACGTCGTCGGCAGCGGCACCTCGGCAACCGCCGCCGCTTGCATGCCCGCCTGCTGCGAGGTCTGGATGCAGCGCTTCGCATGATCGCGATGGCCGACCACCGCTACCGTGCCCATCGCCGCCGCACCGCCCGCGCGCGAGACGGCCACGGCCGCGACACCCGCGGTGCTCAGGTACACGATCGAACCGTCGCTCGCGATCACCGGCTCGATCGACGACAGCACGTCGGCGCCCAGCCCGTATTTCGACACGAGAAAGCGCGCGATTTCCCACTGCGCGTAGACCTTGACGGGTTTCAACTGGCGGATGCGGTACACGGCGTCCGCGAGCGCTTCGTTCACCGGCCCCGGATCGGGCAGCGCCGACTGGTTGCCGCCGGTACTCGACGTATTGCCGCTCGCCGCGTTCGGACGATTGCCGAAGCTGTACGCGACGATCGCGCCGATGCTTGCGGCCGGCACCGTCGGCAGCGCCCACGTGAAGCCGACATCGGTGATCGCCGGCACGATCGCATCGACCGTCGCCGCATCGCCGAGCTGGGCGTTCAGTTTCGCGGACATCTGCGCGGCGAGTCCGCTATCGGTAACGGGTGCCGACGTGACGTCGTCGCCACCGCATGCGCTCAGCAGCGGTGCTGCCGCGACGGCGGGCGCGACAGCAAGAAATTTTCTTCGTGAAGAAGCCGGCGTGTTCAGATTCATGACAGACAGGAAACGATGCGAACGACGCCGGCAGCAAGTCGCGGCGTTGCAAATCGCGGGTTCAGGGAAATGACCATCGGGCACGTCGCACGGCTGGAAAGCGGGCGACAGGATCGACGCGCGGATCGGATCGCGGCACCCCGTCGATCGACGATGCTGGATCGTAGTGGGCGTTTATTAAATGGCGGTGAACCTGTCGATCGAAGGCTGACGATCGTCATGCCGTTTCATCGACGGACGCGTACGTTTCATCCGTGGCGAGCGAACGCAGCCGCCGTTTCACCGGTGGCGAGCACGCGACGCGCGGGCATCGTCGCGCGTCGCACGGCCCTCTCCGGATTTCGCGATACGAGGGCGCAACGCGCGTTCCCACGATCCGATCCGGAGCACGCGACGATGGCGTTCGGCCTGAACGAATCGCTTGCTCGGCTCGATGAAGAAGGCACGCTGTTCACGACGCCGTTTCGGCCCGGCACGCGCGAGCCGTGCGGTACCGGCCGCGTATCGAGGACGGGTAGATGCCGCATACGCGCGGCGAGGTTGACGTGATCGCCGCCGGCACGTCGCGCTTCGTCGTCGACGGACGCGAATGCGACGTCGTGATCGGCGACGCGCTGTTCGTGCGCGCGCACGCCGGCCATCGCTTCACCGGCTTCTCCGACGATTTCTCGACATGGGTGTTCTCGTTCTTTTGCGGCGCCGAAGACCGCGAACGCGGCGCGTGACGCACGACGCACACGGCACTTTTCCGGCGATCTCCTAGACTGTCTATTCGCAGCGGGCGCCGCATGGCCGCCCCACCGTCAAGCAGCCGGCAGCATCCGGTGCAACGAACAGGAGAACAGCATGCGATACGAACTCTATTACTGGCCCGAGATCCAGGGACGCGGCGAATACGTGCGGCTCGCGCTCGAGGCGGCCGAAGCCGACTATGTCGACGTCGCGCGCGAATCGGGGCGCGGCATGGGCGTGTCGGCGATGATGCGCATGATGGACAGCACGAAAGCGGAATGCGTGCCGTTCGCGCCGCCGTTCCTGAAGGCGGGCGACGTGGTCGTCGGACAGACCGCGAACATCCTGCTGTTTCTCGGCGCGCGGCTCGGGCTCGCGCCCGACGACGAAGCCGGCCGGCTGTGGGTCCACCAGATCCAGCTGACCGCCGCCGATTTCATCACCGAGATCCACGACACGCACCATCCGATCGGCAGCGGCCTGTACTACGAGGATCAGAAAGCGGAAGCGGCCGAGCGCGCGGCCGATTTCCTCGAGAACCGGCTGCCGAAATTCCTCGGCTACTTCGATCGCGTGCTCGAACAGAATCCGCACGAGAACGGTTATATCGCGGGTAACGCGCTCAGCTATGCGGATCTGACGATGTTCCAGCTGATCGAGGGCCTGCGCTATGCGTTTCCGAAAGCGATGAAGCGCGCGGAGCGCAAGATCGCGGCGCTCGTCGCGCTGCACGATCGCGTCGCGCAGCACCCGCCCGTCGCGCGTTACCTGGAATCGGAGCGCCGCATCCCGTTCAACGACATGGGGATCTTCCGGCACTATCCGGAGCTCGACAAGTAACGGCCCCGCGGGCGCGCAGCTCGCCGTCTACGCGGCGACCGGCGTCTCGTGCAGGTGGCGCCATACGATCACGCCATCCGCTTCGCGCCGGAACAACGCCGTCGAGCGTCGCACCGTGCGCCGCCCTTCCATGTCGGTCTGCGTCTCGCGATAGCCGATCACCGCGCCGTCGGACCACACCGCAAGGGCGCGCAATTCGTCGATGCCGATCACGAGCCCGGGCCGCGCGCCGTGCCCGCGTGAAAACAGCGCATCGACGCCCGCGTAATCGAGCACCGTGCCGGACGTCGTGATCATCGAAAATCCCGGCGAAAAACGCGCCATCAGCATCGCGAGCCGTCCGGGCTCCGCACGGCCCGACAACCAGCGTTCGATGTCGACGTGCGTGTCGACGACTTCATTGAAAAACGGATTCGGCAGATTCATGGGTCTCTCAGGTTCTCAGGTTCTCAGGTTCTCAGGTTCTCAGGGCGGGATGAAACGGCTTGCACGGCCGGCGTGCGATGCGCGGGAAGCCGCACGACGCAGCCGAGCGGCAGAAACGTCAGCAGCATCGCCAGCCCGAAGCACCAGCGGTACGGGGCCGGCGACGACGGGCCTGCATCGAGGGCCAGCAACGCATTCAGCGCGCTGCCGAGCACGGCCACGCCGACACAAAAGCTCAATTGGCGGTTGATGTTCCAGAGCGCGCTCGCATCGCCCATCCGATCGGGCGGCACATCGGCGAATGCCGCGCTTTGCGACGCACTCGTGCACAGGCTGGCGCCGAATCCCATCGCGACGAACGCCACGACGCGCAGGGCTTCGACGTGCGCCCACGGCGTCGCGAGCAACGCGATGCCGACACAATCGATCGCGATTCCGCACGCGAACAATGGCTTCGCGCCGTGGCGCGGAAAACAGCAGCGTGTCGTCGCGATCGCGAAGAACGCTGCGATCGCCCACGGCAGCATCAACGCGCCGACATGCGCGGCGCTCAATGCGAGGGCGTTCTGCAGGTACAGCGACGCGACGAGATTGACGCCGGTAAAGACGCCCGGCACGCAGAGATAGATCACCACGCCGGTCCGCAACCACGGTTGCGCGAGCAGACGCAGGTCGAGCAGCGGGGAGGTCGCACGGCGCGCGTGTCGCACATAACCGATGCTGGCGGCCGCCGCGGCCGCCAGCATCGCGAACGAAAACGCCGTTCCGCCGGACTGCCCCGCCGCGGTAAGCCCCAGCAGCAGCGCGACCAGCGTCGCCGCGCTCAGGCCGAGCCCACGCCAGTCGAGCCGCGGAGGCCGCTCGCGTGCGCCGTCGCGCGGCAGCCATGCCAGCGCGAGCGCACCGGTCGCAGCCGCAATCGGCACCATGGCGAAGAAGATCGCACGCCACGATCCGCGATCGACGATCGCGCCGCCGATCGCGGGCGACAACGCCGGCACGAGCAATGCGACCATCATCACGATCGACGTGAGCCGCGCGTGGGCGTGCGGCGGATACGCGCGATAGGCGATCGTCTGGCCGACCGGAATCAGCAGCCCGCCGCCCAGCCCCTGGACCAGCCGCCACACGAGCAGCGCGTCGATCGACGGCGCCGCACCGACGCCCGCGCTGCCGAGCCCGAACAGCAGCAACGATGCGCCGAACACGCGCCGCTCGCCGCAGCGACGCGCCAGCCACGTGCCGAACGGAATCACGACGGTCAGCCCGAGCACGTACATGTTGCCGACCCACGCAAGCTGCGCGACCGATGCGTGCAGCTCGCGCTGCAGCGCCGGATACGCGGCGTTCAGCATGAACATGTTCGCGAGATCGATCGCGAATCCGAGCAGATAGACGGCGGCGATTCTGGAGCGGTCGGGCATGGCGGCGGCCGGGGCATCACGAAACGCCGCAGTGTAGAGGCCGGCAGCCGGGCCGGTAAGCGGCCGGATGCGACCGGTCCGGTCGAAAAATTTTGACAATCGGATCGTGTGCGGCCACGCCGCAATGCTCGACGCATCGCACGCGACCGCACATTCGGGTACCCTTCGGGCGATTCCATACACCGACAGAACCGCACCCCGACCATGGTGAGCCTCGATCGTTTCGTCGTCTTCCGCGCCGTGGTCGAGGCGGGCTCGTTCACGGCCGCCGCGACCGCGCTGAACCAGGCACGCGCGGCCGTCAGCTTCAACATCAAGCAGCTCGAAGCCGAGCTCGGCGTGACGCTGCTCACGCGCACCACGCGGCGCGTCGAGCTGACCGATGCCGGCGAGCGGTTCTACCGACGCTGCCTACGCGTGCTCGACGAAGCCGAAGGCGCGATCGACGAGGTGCGCGGCGAACATGGCGGGATGGAGGGCATCCTGCGCGTGACGTCGACGGTCGAATATGCGGCACGCATCCTCGCCCCGGCGCTGCATGCATTTACCGCGCGGCATCCGGCGTTGCGCGTCCGGCTCGAAACGCATACGTCACAGGCGGACCTCGTGCGCGACCGCTTCGACGTCGCGATCCGGCTCGGCCGCCACGAGCACTTTCGCGACCTGCCGTATCGCGGCGTCTGCCTCGGCACGTACGACGTGCTGCCCGTGATGGCGCCCGACCTGCCGGCGCGCACCGGCGTTCCGCAACCGGCGTCGCCGGACGCTTTGGCGCGCCTGCCGCAGCTCGGCCACAGTCGGCTCGAACGAATCGCGGAATGGACGCTCACCGATCGCGCGGGCAACGAGCATGCGTTCCGGCCGCACGCGAAACCGCGCATCGTCGTCGACAACGCGTCGGTGCTGTGCGAACTGGCGCGCCAGGGCAGCGGCGTCGCGCTGCTGCCCGAATGGCTCGTGCGCGACGATCTCGCCAGCGGTGCGCTGGTCGACGCGCTGCCCGCATACCGCTTTCCGCGGCAAAACGTCTACGCGTTGTACGTCGCGACGCGGCACGTGCCGCAGAAAGTGCGCGCGTGGGTGGATTTCATGAAGGCGCAATTGCAGCAGACACACTGAACGCGCGGGACGGCGCGACGCGTTTCAACGGCAGCCGGCCATCCGATTCGGCCGGCTCCATCGCCGCGCGGCGCGGCGGGAGATCAGTGCGGCTGCCCATGCTGCGCGGCCGCCGCGTCGACGGCCTCGACCGAGCGCGTGAGCCACGGCCCGATGTCCATCTCCTCGTAGCGCACGAGCCGGCTCTTGCGCGCGCGGCGATACGCCCACCAGATCGCGACGAACAGCGGAATCCACACATAGATCGACACCACCTCCATCCAGTCGATGCGCGCCGCGAAGAACGCCTGGTAATCCTGGCCGAGCGAAATCACGATGCAGACCGCGATCGCGAACAGCGGCCCGAACGGAAACCATTTCGCGTGATACGGCAGTTGATCGAGCCGATAGCCCTGCTTCAGGAACCCCTTGCGGAACCGGTAATGGCAGACCGCGATGCCGAGCCACGCGATGAAGCCGGTGATGCCGACCGTATTCAGCAGCCACAGATAGATGCGCTGGTTGTTGGTCAACGACGTGAGGAAACATAGCCCGCCGACGGCCATCGTCGCGTACAGCGCGTTGCGCGGCACGCCGCCCGGCGACAGCCTCGCGAACATGGCCGGCGCGCGCCCTTCCGATGCGAGGTTGTACAGCATCCGCGTCGCCGCGTAGGTGCCGGAATTGCCGGCCGACAGCACGGCCGTCAGGATCACCAGATTCATCGCGCCGGCGGCGAGCGGGAACCCCGCGTGGCTGAACACCAGCGTGAACGGGCTCACGCCGATGTCGGTCACGTCGCTCTTCAGCAGGTTCGGATCGGTGTACGGTACGAGCAGGCCGATCACGAAGATCGCGAGCACGTAGAACAGCATGATCCGCCAGAAGATCTGCTTCACCGCGCGCGGAATCGTCGTGCGCGGGTTTTCCGATTCGCCGGCCGTGATGCCGACCAGCTCGGTGCCGAGGAACGAAAAACCGGCGATCAGCGCGACGCTCATCATCGCGTGCACGCCGCCGACGAACGGCGCGTCGCCGGTCGTGAAGTTGCGCCAGCCGACCGGATGGCCGGCGCCGGTATGCCCGGTGCCGGTATGCCCGCTGCCGAGCACGCCGGCCGCGATCAACAGCCCGGCCGCGATGAACGCGATCACGGTGACGACCTTGATCAGCGAGAACCAGTATTCCGATTCGCCGAAGCCACGCACCGACAGCGTATTGAGCAGGAAGATCAGCACGAGGAACCCCGCGCCCCACCACACGCCCGGCACCGCCGGAAACCAGTAGCGCATCACGATCTGCGCGGCGACCAGCTCGATCGCGATCGTCACCGCCCAGCTGTACCAGTAAGTCCAGCCGAGCGCGACGCCGAAACCTTCGTCGACGTACTTCTCGCCGTAGATCGCGAACGAGCCCGATACCGGCATCAGCGCGGCCATCTCGCCAAGCCCCGTGACGACGAAGTAGACCATGATCCCGATCGCGAGATACGCGGCGATCGCGCCGCCCGGCCCCGCCTGCGCGACGGACGCGCCCGACGCGACGAACAGCCCCGTGCCGATCGAACCGCCGATCGCGATCATCGCGATGTGGCGGCCCTGCAGACGGCGCTTCAGCGTCGCCCCGGACGGCGCGGCCGTCTCCGCTGCCGCTTGCATAGCATCCATAGTGTTCATCCTGATTGTGATCCGGCCAACCCATTTGATTCGGAATGCAAATCGATCGACTCGGTCATTCGCGTTGAAAACGGCCCTGCCGGGCCGGTCGCCTCACACGACGCTGCGCTTGATCGCCTGCAGTTCGGCCGTCGTCACGATCTTCTCGATCCGGAACCGCGGGCTTTCCAGCCACGCGTTCGCGATTCGCCGGTATTCGTCGAGATCCTCGCACGCGAGCCGCACGAGAAAATCGAACGTGCCGCTGACGAGCCAGCAATCGAGCACGGCCGGATTCGCGCGCATTTCCTCCTCGAACGGCGCCTGCGAACGCCCATGATCGGCCAGCACGATCTGCGCGATCACGACGATCGGCTTGGTCGCGCGCGGCGCGTGGATCACCGCGCGGTACCCTTCGATCACGCCGAGCGCCTCGAGCCGCTCCACGCGCGCCTGGCAGGGGCGCGGCGTGAGGTTCACGCGTTCCGACAGCTTGCGGTAGGAAATTCGCCCGTCGGTACGCAGGATGTCGAGGATCCGGAGATCGATCTTGTCGAGCTGCATCTTCTTGTCGGTCATCCGCGTTCGCTCCGGTCGGGTCGTGGCTCATGCGCGGAACGTCTGCCGTTCCGCACGGGGCCACATTATCCGGCCGAAGCGCTCGCGCGCCAATCGGCTAGAACCGCAACGACAGGCAAGTCAGGCCGCCGTCCATCTTGCGGAACTCGCTCGTGTCGATCACGTGCAGCGGCATGCCGAGCGACGCGATCGCGTCATGCACGCGCGGATAACCGGCCGGCGTGATCAGCGTGCCGTTCACGCGCAGCGTGTTGCCCGCGTATTCGTCCTCGGCCGCGATCGCGATCCGACGATAGCCGGCGAACGCCGGATGCGCGGCGAGTGCTTCCGTGACGAGCAGCGTGTCGTCGCCGAGCGCGTTGACGACCGATTTCAGGTGCAGGCCGGCGCCGACCGGCACCGCGACGACCGAGTAGCCATGGCGCGACACCAGCGCGTCGAACGCGGCGATGCCTTCCGCGTCGGTGCGGCTCGTCAGGCCGATGAAGAAGCGCTTGCCGACCTGCATCACGTCGCCGCCGTCGAGGCGGCCGGACTGCATCGGCAGCAGGTCGCGATGGGCGGCGAGCGCCGCTTCGACATGAACCGTCTCGCCGCGCCGGGCGGGCGCGCCGGGGCGCGTGATCACCGCGAATTCCGGCGTGACGACGGCGACGTCCTCGACGAAGTGCGCATCGGGAAACGCATCCAGCGGCGGCAGTTCGGTCAGCTCGACGCCGAGCCCGCGCAGCGCGGCGCAGTACGCGTGGAACTGCGTGAGCGTCTTGTCGTAGTCGGGCGCGCCGAGCGCGGCGGTGGTGAGACCCGCGCCGCAGGACGGCGCGGGACGGCGAACGATCGCTTGCGTGAATTGCATCGACTCCTCCATGGTCTGCGCCGCGTCCGTGCGGCGCACTGGCCAGCGGCGTGATGTCCGGACCATTATCGGAAGCCAAATTGCGCAATTCGCGTCGATTTCGGCGGCACCGACAGCCGATTGCGTCGAATTGCGCGCACCGCGCAGCGGATTCGGCAGACGGCCCGCTCGCCGTCTCGCGCACGGCCGTTTCGCCTGCCGCCCGCGCGTCACGCGCCGGGCTCGAATCCCATCTGCGCACGGCCGAGCGCCGTCAGCTCGCCCTCCCCCGCGCGCCCGTCGAACTCGACCTCGAAATGATCGGCCGGGAAATCGGGCGGGCTGTCGCCCCGCAGGAACGCGGTACGCTGCCGTTGCAGGTACGCGTCGTTTTTCGCGCAGCCGGGCGCGGCGGCGATGTACATCACGTTGCTGTCGCCGCTGCCGCGATGCGCATCCTCGACCGCATGCACGACGTCGCCGTGCCAGAACACCGCGTCGCCCGGCGCCATGTGCGGGATCGGCACCAGCGCGTCGAGCAGCAGCGCATGCCATTCGGGCCGGATCGACAGCGCGCGGCCGGGACGCGCACCGCACAGGTCGTCGTCGGCGACGTCGTCCTGCAGCGCACGCAGCACGACATAGGCCATCGCGTTCGCGACCGGGATCAGCTGCAGCGTGCCGTCGCCGGGCCCCTGCGGCGTCAGCGCGGTCCAGCCCTGGAACGTGCGGAACATCGAGCACACGGCCGGCGACGGAATCTCCTCGACGTCGGGACGGAACGCTGCGTCGAACGGGTCGTAATCGCGCCAGCGGCCGGCCAGCACGTGGCGATAGACGTGGCGAAAATTCGCGCCGAGCCAGCGCTCGACGGAGCCGCCGTCGACATGCGGCGACAGCCCGAGTGACGTCGAACCGGGCGGCCGGCGGCGAATCCGGTCCGCATAGGCGGGCACCCGGTCGGGATCGAAATGCGTACGTGCGCCGTCCGCATGCCGCCACAGGCGATTCAGGAACACTCGCGCCTGCGTGAGCGCCGGCGACTGGCGCGCAGCGACCTGCGGCTTCGACCAATAAACGCCGTAGATCTGCGGCTTGCCCGACGCGAGGTTGCCGAAATAGCGGTCTTCCGCGCGCGCGTGCAACCGGTCGGCGAAACGGTTCGCGTCCAGATACGCGCCGATCTCGTCGTTCCAGTCGCGCGCCTGCCGCGCATCGAACACGCCGCGGATCACGACCGCGCCATGCGTACGGATCGCGGCAATCGCGCGCGGATCGACCTTTCCGCCCGCGATATCCGCGAACGGCACGACCGGAATCACGTCGCGGCCATGCGCGTGCGCGCGGCGGATCGCGTCGACCTGCCGCGCGATGTCGCCTTCCAGCTCGCGGAACGTGGCCGCATAACCGGGCAAGTCGGCGCGCAGCGCCCGTTTGGCCGCGCGGATCGCGGCCGGCAGATCGTCAATCGTCAGTTGCATCGTCGTCTCCTCGCTGAAGCGTGTCGTGATGTGCTGTCAGCGTACGGTCGGCGCAGGGTCGCCATCACCACTATCCGGCCAGTGATCGATACAATTCTGACAATCGTGCGTCATTCGCGACGATGGCAGACCACGCAGAGCTTGTTGTCGTCCGGGTCGCGGAAATAGGCGCCGTAGTAGTCGCGGTGATAGTGCGGCCGCAGGCCCGGCGGCCCCTCGCAGACGCCGCCCTGTCGCAGCGCGAGCGCGTGACAGCGGTCGACGTGGGCACGGGTCGGCGCATCGAACGCGATCGTGTGGCCATTGCCCGGTTCGGGCGGCCGGCCATCGAGCGGCTTGCCGAAGAAGAACAGCGGCCGCTCGGCGTCGGCCGGCATCCAGCCCGACCAGCCGTCCGGTTCGCGGAATTTCAGGCGCAGCCCGAGTTCGGCGAACAGCGGCGCGTAGAAATCGTAGGCGCGCGCCGTATCGCCGACGCCCACGCAAACATGTGAAAACATGGCATCGCTCCGTGGTGACGATCGCTCACGATCATGCCACGGCGCGCTGCCCGCCCCCTACCGGAGGCCGCGATGAAACCGCAATACGAGCACGTGACGTTCGCGCCCGGCTGTTCGATCCGCGTCTATCACCGTCAGCTCGCGCGCATTCCGTTCGAGTGGCATCGCCACCCCGAATACGAACTGACGCTGACGCTCAACAGCCGTGGCCAACGCTTCATCGGCGATCATGTCGCGCGCTACGCGGACGACGATCTCGTGCTCGTGCCGCCGAACCTGCCGCATACGTGGTCGTCGAACGCGCGCATCGATCGCGACGCGCCCGAGGTCGCGCTCGTCGTCTGGTTCGACGGCGACTGGGTGCGGCGGCTGGCCGACTGCTGCGTCGAATACGCGCCGCTGCGTTCGCTGCTGCGGCGCGCGGCGCCGGGCCTGCGCTTCGACGTGGAGACGGCCCGCGCGATGCGCGCGCGCCTGCCGCTGTTGCTCGATCCGTCGCCGCGCGCGAGGCTCGCGGCCACGCTCGACACGCTTGCCGATCTCGCGGAAGCCGGTGGCGAACCGCTCGCCACCGCGCACGCGTACGGCCAGCCCGACGGTGCGCCATCGCCGGCCGATCCGGCCGCGCCCGAAGCCGAACGCCTCGATCGCGTGCTCGACGCGATCGACCGGCATTTCCACGAACCGCTGCGCATCGACGCACTCGCCGCTGTCGCGCACCTGTCCGAACGCACGCTGCAACGGCTGTTCGTCCGGCATCTCGGCGAAAGCGTCGGCCGCTACGTGCAACGGTTGCGGCTCGCGCATGCCTGTCGCCATCTCGTCGGCACCGACTGGCCGATCGCGACGGTGGCCGCGCGCTGCGGCATTCCGAATGCCGCGAACTTCAATCGCCAGTTCCTCGCCGCGCGCGGCACGACGCCCGGCGCGTACCGGCAGTTCTTCAAGCAGCACGGCCACGCACCCGACGACGATGCGCTCGCGCTCGACACACGGCCGCCGTCGCTGGAGCGCCGCGCCGGATCGGGCCGGCGTCGGCCGCGCAAATGAAAACACCCCGACGGGCTGACCCGTCGGGGTGTCGTGGCGTTGCGATTGCCCGACGCGAGCGGCCTGCCGGCCGTTCGCGGCGCACACGGTTTAACGTGCGTTGAGCGGCTTCGCTTCGCGCGGCGTATCGCCGATGAACAGCTGGCGCGGACGGCCGATCTTCTGTTCCGGATCGGCAATCATTTCGTTCCACTGTGCGATCCAGCCGACCGTGCGTGCCATCGCGAAGATACACGTGAACATCGACGTCGGGATGCCCAGCGCGCGCTGGACGATGCCCGAGTAGAAGTCGACGTTCGGGTACAGCTTGCGCGACACGAAGTATTCGTCTTCCAGCGCGATCTTCTCGAGCTGCATCGCGAGCTTGAACAGCGGGTCGTCGTGCAGGCCCAGTTCGTTCAGCACTTCGTAGCACGTTTCGCGCATCAGCTTCGCACGCGGGTCGTAGTTCTTGTACACGCGGTGACCGAAGCCCATCAGCTTCACGCCCGAATTCTTGTCCTTCACCTGCTTGATGAATTCGGGGATGTTGTCCGGCGAACCGATCTGCTCGAGCATGTTCAGCGCGGCTTCGTTCGCGCCGCCGTGCGCCGGGCCCCACAGACAGGCGATACCGGCCGCGATACACGCGAACGGGTTCGCGCCCGACGAACCGGCCAGGCGGACCGTCGACGTCGATGCGTTCTGCTCGTGATCGGCGTGCAGGATCAGGATACGGTCGAGCGCGCGGACCAGCACGTCGTTGACCTTGTACTCTTCGCACGGGTTCGAGAACATCATGTGCATGAAGTTCGCGCTGTACGACAGTTCGTTCTTCGGATAGACGAACGGCTGGCCGATGCTGAACTTGTACGCCATCGCGACGAGCGTCGGCAGCTTCGCGATCATGCGGATTGCCGACACTTCGCGGTGACGCGGATCGTTGATGTCGAGCGAGTCGTGATAGAACGCCGACAGCGCGCCGACGGCCGCCACCAGCACCGCCATCGGGTGCGCGTCGCGACGGAAGCCGCGGAAGAAGAAGTGCATCTGCTCGTGCACCATCGTGTGCTTCGTGACGGTGTCGACGAATTCCTTCTTCTGTGCCGCGTTCGGCAGTTCGCCCTTCAGCAGCAGGTAGCAGCTTTCGAGGAAGTCGGCGTTTTGCGCGAGGTTGTCGATCGGGTAGCCGCGGTACAGCAGTTCGCCCTTGTCGCCGTCGATGTACGTGATCGCCGAATTGCACGAAGCCGTCGACATGAAGCCCGGGTCGTACGTGAACTTGCCGGTCTGGCCGTACAGCTTGCGGATGTCGATCACGTCCGGGCCCATCGTGCCCTTGTAGATCGGCAGTTCGACGCTCGGCGAGTTGTCGCTGAACGATAGCGTGGCTTTAACATCAGACGGAGTCATGGCACATCCTCAATCGAAATAAAGAAACGGGATTCGATAACGGGCGGAACGTGATTACACGTTGCGCAGCATCTCCAACAGCCGGTGAACATCCGGGCTGTCTAGGTCGCCTTCTGGTTCCTTGCGCGCGAGGAGCAAGTCCATCAGGTCGTTGTCGCTCAGATCGAGCAGGCGCGACAACGCGCCTACGTCTGCATCGGTGAGGTCATGCTCGTATCTGCCGAAGAAACGCTCGAACACGATGTCGTTCTCCAGCAGACCCCGCCGCGCACGCCAGCGAAGGCGTGCGCGACGGTGCGGGTCGGATTGATGCGAATCGTCGCTCATCAAACTTTATACCGCGCGGCGAACCATCAGTTCCTTGATCTTGCCGATCGCCTTCGTCGGGTTCAGGCCCTTCGGGCACACGTCGACGCAGTTCATGATCGTGTGGCAACGGAACAGACGGTACGGGTCTTCGAGGTTGTCCAGACGCTCGCCGGTGGCGGTGTCGCGGCTGTCCGCGATGAAGCGGTAAGCCTGCAGCAGGCCGGCCGGGCCGACGAACTTGTCCGGGTTCCACCAGAAGCTCGGGCACGACGTCGAGCAGCTCGCGCACAGAATGCACTCGTACACGCCGTCGAGCTCGTCGCGCTCTTCCGGCGACTGCAGGCGCTCCTTCTCGGGCGGCGGCGCGTCGTTGATCAGGTACGGCTTGATCGAGTGGTACTGGTTGAAGAAGTGCGTCATGTCGACGATCAGGTCGCGCACGACGGGCAGGCCCGGCAGCGGGCGCAGCACGATCTTCTGCGGCAGGTCGTTCAGGTTCGTCAGGCACGCGAGACCGTTCTTGCCGTTGATGTTCATCGCGTCCGAGCCGCACACGCCTTCGCGGCACGAACGGCGGAACGACAGCGTCTCGTCCAGAGCCTTCAGCTTGACCAGTGCGTCGAGCAGCATGCGCTCATGCTGGATCTCGAGCTCGTACGTCTGCATGCGCGGCGCCGCGTCCTTGTCCGGATCGTAGCGGTAGACTTCAAAAATGCGTTTTGCCATTTCGGATTCCTTTGACTCGGCTTAGAACGTGCGCGGCTTCGGCGGCACGGATTCGACCGTCAGCGGCTTCATTTGTACCGGCTTGTAGTCGAGGCGATCGCCTTCGCTGTACCACAGCGTGTGGCGCAGCCAGTTCTCGTCGTCGCGGTGCTCGTAGTCGCTGTGCGCGTGCGCGCCGCGGCTTTCCTTGCGCGCTTCCGCCGACACCATCGTCGCGCGGGCCACTTCGATCAGGTTCTCCAGCTCGAGCGCTTCGACGCGCGCGGTGTTGAACACCTTCGACTTGTCCTTCAGGTGGATGTTTTCCACGCGCGCCCTCAGGCCGGCCATCTGGTCGACGCCTTCCTTCAGCAGTTCCGACGTGCGGAACACGCCTGCGTGCTTCTGCATCGTCGAGCGGATGTCGTTCGCGACGTCCTGCGTGTATTCGCCCGACGTCGACTTGTCGAGCTTCGCGAGGCGCGCCAGCGAGAATTCGCCTGCGTCGGCCGGCAGCGGCTTGTGTTCCTTCTGGTTCTTCACGTGCTCGACGATGTGGTTGCCGGCCGCACGGCCGAACACCACGAGGTCCAGCAGCGAGTTCGTGCCGAGGCGGTTCGCGCCGTGCACGGACACGCACGAGCATTCGCCCACTGCGTAGAAGCCGTTGACCGGTTCCTTGTGATCGCGCGACGTGCCGACGACCTGACCGTGGATGTTGGTCGGGATGCCGCCCATCTGGTAGTGGATCGTCGGGACGACCGGAATCGGTTCCTTGATGCAGTCGACGTTCGCGAACTTCAGCGCGATTTCGCGGATCGACGGCAGACGCTTCATGATCGTCTCAGCGCCGATGTGCGACAGGTCGAGCAGCACGTGATCCTTGTTCGGACCGACGCCGCGGCCTTCCTTGATTTCCTGGTCCATCGAACGCGACACGAAGTCACGCGGCGCCAGATCCTTCAGCGTCGGCGCGTAGCGCTCCATGAAGCGCTCGCCGTTCGAGTTGCGCAGGATGCCGCCCTCGCCGCGCACGCCTTCGGTGATCAGCACGCCCGCGCCGGCCACGCCGGTCGGGTGGAACTGCCAGAACTCCATGTCCTGCAGCGCGATGCCCGAGCGCGCGGCCATGCCGAGGCCGTCGCCGGTGTTGATGAACGCGTTGGTCGACGCCGCGAAGATCCGGCCTGCGCCGCCCGTCGCGAACAGCGTCGTCTTGCCTTCCATGATGTAGACGTCGCCCGTTTCCATTTCGAGCGCCGTCACGCCGAGCACGTCGCCGTCCGCGTCGCGGATCAGGTCGAGCGCCATCCATTCGACGAAGAACTGCGTCTTCGCCTCGACGTTCTGCTGGTACAGCGTGTGCAGCAGCGCGTGACCGGTACGGTCGGCGGCCGCGCAAGCGCGCTGGACCGGCTTCTCGCCGTAGTTCGCGGTGTGGCCGCCGAACGGGCGCTGGTAGATCGTGCCGTCCGCGTTGCGGTCGAACGGCATGCCGAAGTGCTCGAGCTCGTACACGACGTTCGGCGCTTCACGGCACATGAATTCGATCGCGTCCTGGTCGCCGAGCCAGTCGGAGCCCTTGATCGTGTCGTAGAAGTGGAAGTGCCAGTTGTCTTCGCTCATGTTGCCGAGCGACGCGCCGATGCCGCCTTGCGCGGCGACCGTGTGCGAACGCGTCGGAAACACCTTCGACAGCACGCCGACCGACAGGCCCGCGCGCGACAGTTGCAGCGCTGCGCGCAAGCCGGAGCCGCCTGCGCCGACGATCACGACGTCGAACTTGCGGCGCGGGAGGGAAGTTTTGATTGCAGCCATTCTTTACACTCTCCAGAGAATCTGCGCGGCATAGCCCGCACATGCGAGCAGCCAGACGATGGTCAGCGATTGCAGCAGCAGGCGCACACCGACGGGCTTCACGTAGTCCATCCAGATGTCGCGCACGCCGACCCATGCGTGGTAGAAGAGGGAGAGCAGCATCACGAAGGTCGCGAGCTTCATCCATTGCGCGGCGAAGATCGATGCCCAGCCTTCGTACGAGAAATCGTGCGCGCCGAAGAAGAGGACGAGCAGAATGACCGTGTAGACCGCCATGATCGTGGCGGTGACGCGCTGCGCGAGCCAGTCGCGCAGGCCGTAGTGTGCGCCGACGACGAGGCGCTTCGAGCCGATTCGGTTATTGGCTGCCATTTTCTTAGAATGCTCCGAACAGTTTGAGTGCCATGGCGATCGTCAGCGCGATCGAGACGACAAAGACGACGACGGCCGTCCGCTTGCCGCCTTCCTTCGAGACGGCGTCGTGGTTGACGTCCATCAGCAGGTGGCGAATGCCGGCGCAGAAATGGTGGAAGAAGGCCCACGACAACGCGAGGACGATCAGCTTGACGACGATGTTGGAGAGGAAAGCCTTGAAGACTTCGAAGCTGAGCTCGGAGGTGAGGCTCTGGTCGAAGAGGAACAGCAGGAACGGCAGGAACAGGAACAGCAGCGCGCCGCTGATACGATGGAGAATCGACAATGTCGCCGCCAGCGGCATGCGATATTTCAACGTGATGTCGCCGATTCCGATGTTCCGGTATTCCGGCCTCGGCTTTCTTACTGCGTCAGTCATGCTAGACCCCTACTATGTTGTCACACTAATCCGCGATTTTAGCGCCTTTTTATATCGCGCTGCAGCGAAAGTCTGCTCTGGATAATTGCGCGAACAAGAACAAAGGCGGCCCGAAACGTGCTTCGCGAGCGTGGGAAACGCGAAGGCACGCGGCTGAGCCGAACGTCGTCAGCTCAAGTCATTCTGATAGTAGTACCCGGTTGTGACATACCAGCCGCGACGCACCTCCACCGGCCGGTCCCCGTACGTATAGGACACGCGCTCGACCGACAGCAGCGGGAAGCCCGCCGGCACGTGCAGCAGGTCGGCCACCGCCGGATCCGCCGCCACCGCGCGGATCTTCTCCGTCGCGCGGATCATCCGCGTACCGAACTCCGTCTCGAACATCGCGTAGAGCGGCCCCTTGTACTCGCTCAGCCGCTCGAACGTGAGCCCGCGAAACATCGCGCCCGGCAGCCAGATCTCGTCGAGCACCGTCACTTCGCCGTCGAATTCCAGCAGGCGGCGCACCTGCACGACCGGATCGGCGGGCTTCAGGTCGAGCTGCCGCGCGATCTCGGCCGGCGCGCGCAGGCGCCGGCATTCGAGCAGGCGGCTCACGTGCGGGTGCTCGGCGCCGTCGTCGGCCAGCAGCCGCAGGAAGCGGAATTGCGCGCGATCCTCGTTGTGCGTTGCAACAAACGTACCCTTGCCCTGCCGCCGGACCACGAGGTTTTCGGCGGCCAGCTCGTCGATCGCCTTGCGCACGGTGCCCTGGCTGACCTTGTAGCGGGCCGCGAGCTCCACTTCGCTGGGGATGATCTCGCCGGGCTTCCATTCGCCGGATTCGAGACTTTGCGTGATCAATGACTTGATCTGCTGGTATAACGGGCTGAACGTCGGCGACGCGGACGCCGCGGGCGAGGCTGCGGCATCGCCCGCGCCGGGCTGCCCTGGGCCGCCTGCGCCGGTCTGATTCGCGGTGTTCGCCTGGTTCGATGTCATGGCGCGCATTTCATCACAAACCGCACTTTTTCGTCCACTCAATTTCCGCAAAACATCTGTCTTATATAAGACATATGATACCGTTTGACTTTGCGCGTGACGGCTCCTACACTCCCGGTCGAGCAAGGGTTCGCGGGTGCAACAGCGCGTCCCCGGCTACGTGCCACGGCCGTCTCCAGGTTCACCGCGTCCGCCATCGCGAGTCCTCCGCCCTGCTTCAATGCAACGCTACGCACAACGCGCATAGAATGGCGTTTTCGCTCGCGTCCAACGCTTCACCCGTCCTGGAGATTTTCAATGGCTAAGCCCGCAAAGCGCGTTGCCGTCACCGGCGCCGCAGGTCAAATCGCTTATTCCCTGCTGTTCCGCATCGCGAACGGCGACCTGCTCGGCAAGGATCAGCCGGTCATCCTGCAACTGCTCGACCTCCCGCAAGCCCAAGCCGCCGTCAAAGGCGTCGTGATGGAACTCGACGACTGCGCGTTCCCGCTGCTCGCAGGCGTCGTGATCACCGACGATCCGAAGGTGGCATTCAAGGATGCAGACGTCGCGCTGCTGGTCGGTGCACGTCCGCGCTCGAAGGGCATGGAGCGCAAGGACCTGCTGTCGGCGAACGCCGAGATCTTCACGGTTCAGGGCGCTGCGCTGAACGAAGTCGCCAGCCGCGACGTGAAGGTGCTGGTCGTCGGCAACCCGGCGAACACGAACGCATACATCGCGATGAAGTCGGCGCCGGATCTGCCGAAGAAGAACTTCACGGCCATGCTGCGCCTCGACCACAACCGCGCGCTGTCGCAGCTCGCCGCCAAGTCGGGCAAGCCGGTCGCGTCGATCGAGAAGCTCGCCGTGTGGGGCAACCACTCGCCGACGATGTACCCCGACTTCCGCTTCGCGACCGCCGAAGGCGAATCGCTGCTGAAGCTGATCAACGACGACGTGTGGAACCGCGACACGTTCATCCCGACCGTCGGCAAGCGCGGCGCGGCGATCATCGAAGCGCGCGGCCTGTCGTCGGCCGCGTCGGCAGCCAACGCGGCGATCGACCACGTCCGTGACTGGGTGCTCGGCACGAACGGCAAGTGGGTCACGATGGGCATCCCGTCGGACGGCTCGTACGGCATCCCCGAAGACATCATCTACGGCGTGCCGGTCACCTGCGAAAACGGCGAGTACAAGCGCGTCGAAGGCCTGGAAATCGACGCGTTCTCGCGCGAGAAGATGGACGGCACGCTGGCCGAGCTGCTCGAAGAGCGCGACGGCGTCGCCCACCTGCTGAAGAACTAAGCCTCACGCATCGCGCCGGGCGACCTTCGGGGCGCCCGGCTTCGGTACGGGCCGGCACGCCGCCGGCCCTGCCGATCGATCCGATTCGCGCACGTTTTGCCGCCCGCGCCCGCCGCGCGCCGGCCCAGAACCTGCCCGAATCCGATTTTCTCCACGTTGACCCGCTTCCCTGACGTAGACGAGATGGCCGCGCTCACTCCTGCACAAGTGCTGTACGACGGGGCGTCACCGCCCGCGATCCTGCCCTGCTGCGATCACTACGCGGGCAGCGAGAAGCTGATGCGCAAGTCGCTCGCGCTGCAGGCCGAGCTGGGCCCCGTGTTCGACGTCACGCTCGACTGCGAGGACGGTGCGGCCGTCGGCCAGGAAGCCGCGCACGCGGCGCTCGTCGCCGACCTGCTCGGCAGCGCCGAGAACCGCTTCGGCCGCGTCGGCGTCCGCATCCACGACTTTTCCCACCCGCACTGGCGCGACGACGTGCGCATCGTGCTGCGCGCAGCGCGCGCACCCGCCTACATCACGCTGCCGAAGGTCGCGAACGCCGCCGACGCGGCCGAAATGACCGCGTTCATCGAAGGCACGCGCCGCGAGCTCGGCATCGCGCAGCCGATCGCGGTCGACGTGCTGGTCGAGACGCACGGCGCGCTCGCGCAGGCGGCCGCCCTCGCCGCGCTGCCGACGGTCGGCACGCTGAGCTTCGGGCTGATGGATTTCGTCTCCGCGCACCACGGCGCGATCCCCGATACCGCGATGCGCTCGCCCGGCCAGTTCGACCACCCGCTCGTCCGCCGCGCGAAGCTGGAAATCACCGCGGCCTGTCACGCGCACGGCAAGACGCCGTCGCACAACGTGACGACCGAGGTGCGCGACATGGGTGTCGTCGCCGGCGACGCACGCCGCGCGCGCGACGAGTTCGCCTTCACGCGGATGTGGAGCATCCACCCCGCGCAGATCCGTCCGATCGTCGACGCGTTCGCACCGCGCACCGACGAAGTCACGCTCGCCGCCGAGATCCTGCTGGCCGCGCAGGCCGCCGACTGGGGCCCGACGCGCCACGGCGATACGCTGCACGATCGCGCGAGTTATCGTTATTACTGGTCGGTGCTGCGCCGCGCGCGGGCCACCGGCCAGCCCGTACCGGACGACGCCGCGCCGCTGTTCGGCCCGGCCGCCGCGGGCGCCGCGCGTTGAGTGCGCGCCGCCGGCCGATACACGAGTTTCATGCATGCGCGATTTCGCGAACCGGACAGACGTTTGCGAAACGACAAAAAACGTAACGGAGCCCGAAAACCTGATGTATGCGCGGCCAAATAGGTGAAAATAGCGGCCGCTGCGCGCTTTCGGGGCGCGTGCAGTTTCAAACCGGCCGGCGGTTTCGATTGCCGGCCCTTGTCAACTGATTATCGAAAGGTTCTGACTCCATGAAGAAACTCCTGATCGCTACCGCCATCGGCGCCTTGTCCGCCACGATGCTGGTGTCGGCTCCGAGCGCGTTTGCCCAGGGTACGGCCACCACGAAGAAGGCCACGGCCAAGCGCCCGGCGCCGGCCAAGCGCATCATCCCGCGCAGCAAGAAGGCGCAGGCGCGCGCGGCCGCCAAGGTCGATCCGGTACCGGACGGCGCGGTCAAGTGGTCCTGCAAGGAAGGTCTGTCGTTCGACCTCGCCGGCGACATGAAGCGCGACCAGGTCGTCACGGTTCACTGGGCGAAGAAGAACTACAAGCTGCCGCGTCAGGCCACGACGACGGGCGCCGACACGTTCTACGATCCGGCAGCCGGCTTCAAGCTGGTCGTGATCCCGAGCAAGGCGATGCTGTTCTCCGACGCAAACGGCGGCGAGCGCCTCGCTGACGAATGCGTGACGCCGGAAATGGCACAAGGCGGCGCAGCGCCGACGCAGGCGAACGAGCTGAAGCCGGCAACGAACTAAGCACGTTCCTCTCGGCCCCTCGATGTCCGCCCCGGTCTCCAACGTCCGCCCTGCTCCGGATACGGTACTCGTCGACATCGTCGACTACGTGCTGAACCCCGGCATCGCCAGCGCGCTCGCGCTGGAGACGGCGCGTCATTGCCTGATCGACACGCTCGGATGCGGACTCGAGGCGCTGTCCTACCCTGCCTGCACCAAGCTGCTCGGCCCGGTCGTGCCCGGCACGATCGTGCCGAACGGCGCGAAGGTGCCCGGCACGTCCTTCCAGCTCGATCCCGTCCAGGCCGCGTTCGGCATCGGCGCGATGATCCGCTGGCTGGACTTCAACGACACCTGGCTCGCCGCCGAATGGGGGCATCCGTCCGACAACCTCGGCGGAATCCTGGCGACGGCCGACTGGCTCTCCCGCACGGCCCGCGCGGCCGGCCGCAAGCCGCTCGCGATGCGCGACGTGCTGGTCGCGATGATCCAGGCCCACGAGATCCAGGGCTGCCTCGCGCTCGAGAACGCGTTCAACGCGGTCGGGCTCGACCACGTGCTGCTCGTGAAGGTCGCGTCGACGGCCGTCGTCGGCCGGCTGCTCGGACTCACGCGCGACGAGCTGATCAACGCGGTCTCCCATGCGTTCGTCGACGGACACGCGCTGCGCACCTACCGCCATGCGCCGAACACCGGTTCGCGCAAGTCCTGGGCGGCCGGCGACGCCACGTCCCGCGCGGTGCGCCTCGCGCTGATCGCGAAAACCGGTGAAATGGGCTATCCGTCGGCGCTCACCGCCAAGACCTGGGGCTTCTACGACGTGCTGTTCGACGGCAAGCCGTTCCGCTTCCAGCGCCCGTACGGCACGTACGTGATGGAAAACGTGCTGTTCAAGATCGCGTTCCCCGCCGAATTCCATGCGCAGACGGCCGCCGAGGCCGCGCTGCAACTGCACGCGCAGCTCGCCGCGGCGGGCCGCACGACCGACGAGATCGCCCGGATCACGATCCGCACGCATGCGGCCGCGATCCGCATCATCGACAAGCAGGGCCCGCTCGCCAATCCGGCCGACCGCGACCACTGCATCCAGTACATGGTCGCCGTGCCGCTGCTGTTCGGCCGGCTGACCGCGGCCGACTACGAAGACGCGGCCGCGGCGGACCCGCGCATCGACGCGCTGCGCGCGAAGACCGTATGCGTCGAGGATCCGCAGTTCACGAAGGATTATCACGATCCGGACAAGCGATCGATCGCGAATGCGCTGACGATCGAGTTCACGGACGGATCGAAGCTTGCCGAAGTGGCGGTCGAGTACCCGCTCGGCCATCGGCGGCGCCGTGCGGACGGCATCCCGCTGCTGGTCGACAAATTCCGGACCAACCTCGCCCGCCGCTTCCCGGCCAAGCAGCAACAAGCGATTCTCGACGTGTCGCTGGACCAGGCAAAGCTCGAAGCGATGCCGGTCGATGAGTACGTCGACTTGTATGTGATATAGCTGCAGGACACGTTGTTTCCTAGCCTCAAACCCAGGAAAATCACCATGGCCCACAATCTCCACAAGACCCTCAAGGAATTCGACAGCGGTTCCGGCAAAGGCAAGTTCTACTCGCTGCCGCAACTCGGCAAGGAACTGAAGACGAAGATCGAACGCCTGCCGGTGTCGATCCGCATCGTGCTCGAGTCCGTGCTGCGCAACTACGACGGCAAGAAGATCACCGAAGAGCACATCGAGCAGCTCGCGAACTGGAAGCCGACCGCGAAACGCGTCGACGAGATTCCGTTCGTCGTGTCGCGTGTCGTGCTGCAGGACTTCACGGGCGTGCCGCTGCTCGCGGACATCGCGGCCATGCGCGGCGTCGCCGAACGCACGGGCAAGAACCCGAAGAAGATCGAGCCGCTGGTGCCGGTCGATCTCGTCGTCGACCACTCGGTCCAGATCGACTACTTCCGCCAGAAGGACGCGCTCGACCTGAACATGAAGCTGGAATTCCAGCGCAACAACGAGCGCTACCAGTTCATGAAGTGGGGCATGCAGGCGTTCGACACGTTCAAGGTCGTGCCGCCGGGCGTCGGCATCGTGCACCAGGTGAACCTCGAATACCTCGCGCGCGGCGTCCACAAGAAGACCGACGGCGCCGACACCGTGTACTACCCGGACACGCTCGTCGGCACGGACAGCCACACGACGATGATCAACGGCATCGGCGTGGTCGGCTGGGGCGTGGGCGGCATCGAAGCGGAAGCCGGCATGCTCGGCCAGCCGGTGTACTTCCTGACGCCGGACGTCGTCGGCGTCGAGCTCAAGGGCAGGCTGCGCGAAGGCGTGACGGCCACCGACCTGGTGCTGACGATCACCGAAATGCTGCGCAAGGAGAAGGTCGTCGGCAAGTTCGTCGAATTCTTCGGCGAAGGCACGCAGTCGCTGTCGCTGCCGGACCGCGCGACGATCGGCAACATGGCGCCGGAATACGGCGCGACGATGGGCTTCTTCCCGGTCGACGAAAAGACGATCGACTACTTCGAAGGCACGGGCCGCACGAAGGCCGAAATCGCCGCGTTCGAAAACTACTTCAAGGCGCAGAACCTGTTCGGCATCCCGAAGGCCGGCGACATCGACTACACGAAGACGGTGACGCTCGACCTGGCGACGGTCGCCCCGTCGCTGGCCGGCCCGAAGCGCCCGCAGGACCGCATCGAGATCGGCAACGTCAAGTCGACGTTCACCGACCTGTTCTCGAAGCCGGTCGCGGAGAACGGCTTCGCGAAGAAGGCGGAAGACCTGAACACGCAGTACACGACGAGCAACGGCGTCGACGTGAAGAACGGCGACGTGCTGATCGCCGCGATCACGTCGTGCACGAACACGTCGAACCCGAGCGTGCTGCTGGCTGCTGGCCTGCTCGCGAAGAAGGCGGTCGAGGCCGGCCTCACGGTCGATCCGAAGATCAAGACCTCGCTCGCGCCGGGATCGCGCATCGTCACCGAATACCTGACGAAGACGGGCCTGCTGCCCTACCTGTCGAAGCTCGGCTTCGAAGTCGCGGCCTATGGCTGCACGACCTGTATCGGCAACGCGGGCGACCTGACGCCGGAACTGAACGAAGCGATCACGAAGAACGACATCGTCGCGGCGGCCGTGCTGTCGGGCAACCGTAACTTCGAAGCGCGCATTCACCCGAACATCCGCGCGAACTTCCTCGCGTCGCCGCCGCTCGTCGTCGCGTACGCGATCGCCGGCAACATCACGCGCGACCTGATGACCGAGCCGGTCGGCAAGGGCAAGGGCGGCCGCGACATCTACCTCGGCGACATCTGGCCGACGAGCGAAGAAATCCACGCGCTGCTCAAGTTCGCGCTCGATCCGAAGAAGTTCGAGGACAACTACTCGAAGCTGACCAAGAAGGGCGATCTCTGGAGCAAGATCGAGGGCGAATCGGGCGAAGTCTACGACTGGCCGAAGTCGACCTACATCGCCGAGCCGCCGTTCTTCGGCAACGACTTCTCGATGGAGCCGGCTGCGTCGATCCCGACGGTCAAGGGCGCGCGTGCGCTCGGCATCTTCGGCGACTCGGTCACGACCGACCACATCAGCCCGGCAGGCTCGATCAAGGAAGATTCGCCGGCCGGCAAGTGGCTGAAGGAAAACGGCGTGCAGAAGGCCGACTTCAACAGCTACGGCTCGCGCCGCGGCAACCACGACGTGATGATGCGCGGCACGTTCGCGAACGTCCGGATCAAGAACCTGATGATCCCGGCGAAGGCCGACGGCACGCGCGTCGAGGGCGGCCTGACGATCCACCAGCCGAGCGGCGAACAGCTGTCGATCTACGATGCGGCGATGAAGTACGTCGACGCCGGCACGCCGACCGTCGTGTTCGCGGGCGAAGAGTATGGCACGGGCTCGTCGCGCGACTGGGCCGCGAAGGGCACGCAGTTGCTCGGCGTGAAGGCCGTGATCGCGCGCAGCTTCGAGCGCATCCACCGCTCGAACCTGGTCGGCATGGGCGTGCTGCCGCTGCAGTTCAAGGGCGCGGACAGCGTCCAGTCGCTCGGCATCACCGGCGAAGAGACGTACGACATCGAAGGCCTCGGCGACGACTTCAAGCCGCAGCAGGACGTCACGCTCGTGATCCATCGCAAGAACGGCGAAACCCAGCGCGTGCCGGTGCTGCTGCGCATCGATACGCCGATCGAAGTCGACTACTACAAGCACGGCGGGATCCTGCCGTTCGTGCTGCGCTCGCTGCTCGCAGCGTAAGCGCACGGCTGTTGCAGGCGCCGCAGCCGCCTCGCGGGCGGTTGCGGCCGATTTGGATGCCCGACCTCGTGTCGGGCTTTTTTTCGCCCGTGCCGTACGCGGTCTTACGCGGCCTTACGCCGCCTTGTCTGCGCGCGCCTTCGCACCCGAGCCTCGCGCGTTCTTCTTCAGGTGCGTGCGGTTGTATTCGATCGCCGCGCGCACGAGATTCTTCAACGCCCGCTTGTCGAGCTTGTCGCCTTCGAACAGATCGATCGCGCGTCGCGCATTGCCGTCGAGGCCGTCGTTGAACAGCTTGTCCGGATCGGGGAGCTGCGCGCCGTGCATGAACGTCACTTTCACCTTGCCCTTGTGCGCGTTCGCCACCGCGATCATCCCGTCGCATGACCAGACGGGGCTGCCCATCCATTTCCATTCCTCGACGATGCCCGCTTGCGCCGCGAGGATCGTCCGGCGCACGTCGGCCAAGGTCTTGCCGCGCCAGTCGGCGATGCCTGCGATCAGCGCATCGATGCGCGCCGACGGTGTGAGGTCCGGTGCACTCATGCGCGGGCCTCCGTGCCTTCGTCGGGACGCGACAGCACCTGTTCGAGCGTGTCGAAGAACCGTACCCAGCCGTACTGCGCGCCGCGGTACGCCTGCTCCTGGTCGGGGCGGAAGCCGACCTGCTCCATGCGCAGGTGCGTGCCGGCCGGGGTCGGCGTGAGCGTCCATGTGACGATGCTTTCGAGGCCATGCGCCGCCCACGTATAGGACAGCGTGCGATGCGGCTCGATCGTGAGGACCGTGCAGTCGACCGAGCCCCAGTCCGCGCGGAAACGGAAGGCATGGCCCGCGACGGGCGCGAAGTCGCTCTTCATGAGCCACGCCTCGATCAGGTGCGGTTGCGTGAGCGCGCGCCAAATCTTCTCCGGCGGATGGGGTAGCTCCCGGTCGACGACGACGGAGCGCGTTTCGGTCGTGGCGTGGTTCATTACTGATCCATCCTTTTGAGCAGATCTTCGAGGGCATCGAACCGGCTCTGCCAGAAACCTGCCATCTGGCTCGTCCAGTCGATCAACGGGGCCAGCGCTTGCGGCTGCGCGCGGTAGTGCGTCTGCCGGCCTTCGTGACGGTCGTTCACAAGCCCGGCCTGCTTCAGTACGCCAAGGTGCTTCGATACGGCCGGCTGCGAGACGCCCGCGTGGGCCGTCAGCGCGGCAACCGTCAATTCCCCCTCCGCGCACAGTCGCTCGAACAGCGCGCGGCGCGTGGGATCGGCAAGCGTCCTGAAAAGCGTGTCCTGAGCGTTTTGCATATCGTCCAAAATCCATAACCGTCCGGTTATGGATTGAAGGATATCCGCTGATCGGCGCGCGTCAAGGCGGAATTTCGCGAACGGCGTCGTTCGATCCTGCGCGGCCGGCGCGTGCGTCGCATCGGCTCGCGCGGACGCCGGATTCGAGTCTTTCCTCTAATCCGCGATAACGACGCGCGATTCGAAAGCAGCCTGCAAGACTGGCCGATGCGCTGTTCCACAGTTCGGGAAACGTTCGGGGTCGGCCAGCCGCGTTCGCGTCCCTGCGCGAATCGGTTCCTGACGAGTCGCTTCCAATGACCACATAGTGCGACCCGACGTGCAGCCATTGACACACAAACGCCATGCATCCGCGCGGCGCGCCCGTCCACGCTCGCGCATATTCCGATGCTGCAACGAACGACGCGTGCGTGTGAGCGACACGCATTGCCGCGCCGTCGCACCGAGAACCGGTTCCGCTCACCGGCCCCGCCACTTCCGGCGCGCACTGCGCCGCGCACGCACTCGCGCGCCCGCGTTGTCAGAACTGACAGCTATGGAAACTGGCAGCTACCCGAACGGCACCGACGCCCTACGCTCGTCACCGCTCGCGGCCCCACAAGGGCCGGGGGTTCCAGTAACGTCGCCTCTCCTAAAAAAGGACTCCCGATGAAAAGGAACGCCTGGTTTGCCCTTCCCCTTCCGTCGCCCCGCCGCCTCGCGTGCGTGGCACCGCTCGTGTTCGCCGCCGCCGCGGCGCACGCGACGACGGATTGGGTCGATACCCATACGAAGGCCTTTCTGACCGGCCCGCAGTTGATGGCGCAAAGCGCGGCGCCGTCGCTCGAACTCGCGGCCGGCGAGACGACCGACGTCGTCGTCAGCCTGAAGCTGCGCAACGCCGCGCAGCTCAAGCAACTGGCGCGCGACGTGAACCGGCCCGGCAGCGCGCATTACCGCCAGTACCTGACGCACGAGCAGTTCCTCGCGAACTACGCGCCGACCGACGCGCAGGTGAAGTCGGTCGTCGACTATCTGCGCAAGAGCGGCTTCGTGAACGTCGAAGTCGCGCCGAACCGGCTGCTGGTCTCCGCGCACGGCACGGCCGGCACGGTGAAGACCGCGTTCAACACGTCGCTCGTGCACTTCCAGTACGCGGGCCGCTCCGGCTTCGCCAACACGTCGACCGCGCAGGTGCCGCGTGCGCTCGGCGACGTCGTCGGCTCGGTGCTCGGGCTGCAAAGCGTCGCGCGTGCGCGACCGATGCTGCGCATCGGCAACGTCGCGAAGCCGCAGGCGCTCGCGGCCGGCACGGCGACGGGCCACTACCCGAAGGAATTTCCGGGCCTCTACAACGCGACCGGCGTGCCGACCGCGGCCGGCGTGACCGTCGGCATCATCACGATCGGCGGCGTATCGCAGACGCTGCAGGACCTGAAGCAGTTCACGTCGAGCAACGGCTACGGCACGGTCGCGACGCAGACCGTCAAGACCAACGGCACGGGCGGCAGCTACACCGACGACCAGGACGGCCAGGGCGAATGGGATCTCGACAGCCAGTCGATCGTCGGCTCGGCCGGCGGCCAGGTCGGCAAGCTGGTGTTCTACATGGCGGACCTCAACGCCGCCGGCAACACCGGCCTCACGCAGGCGTTCAACCGCGCGGTGTCGGACAACACCGCGAAGGTGATCAACGTCTCGCTCGGCTGGTGCGAAACCGATGCGAACGCGGACGGCACGCTCGACGCCGAGGAACAGATCTTCACGACGGCAGCCGCGCAAGGCCAGACGTTCTCGGTATCGTCGGGCGACGAAGGCGTGTACGAGTGCAACAACCGCGGCTATCCGGACGGCTCGAACTACACGGTGTCGTGGCCGGCTTCGTCGCCGCACGTGCTCGCGATCGGCGGCACGACGCTCTACACGACGTCGGCCGGCGCGTTCTCGAACGAAACGGTGTGGAACGAAGGGCTCGATTCGAACGGCAAGCTGTGGGCGACGGGCGGCGGCGTCAGCACGATCCTGCCCGCGCCGTCGTGGCAGTCGGGCAGCAATCGCCAGTTGCCGGACGTCGCGTTCGATGCCGCCCAAAGCACGGGCGCGTACATCTACAACTACGGCCAGTTGCAGCAGATCGGCGGCACGAGCCTCGCCGCCCCGATCTTCACGGGCTTCTGGGCGCGGCTGCTCGCGGCGAACGGCACGGGCCTCGGCTTCCCCGCCGCCAATTTCTATGCGGACATTCCGTCGCATCCGTCGCTCGTGCGCTATGACGTCGTGTCGGGCAACAACGGCTATCAGGGGTATGGCTACAAGGCCGGCACCGGGTGGGATCCGACGACCGGCTTCGGCAGCCTGAACATCGCGAACCTCAACCAGCTGATCAAGTCGGGCGGGTTCTGAGCGATGCATGAAGGCCGGCGCGCGGCGATGGTTTGCCGCGCGCCGGCTTACGTCATGAAGCAGCAAGCCGCTTCTTTGAAAAGGACCTGCATCCGGTCAAAGCCGCCAATATCACCGACCATAAGACGATGCAAATGCTCAAACGATATACACGCGCTGAAACCAAATGGCCTACTGGCCAAACATTGCTAATAGGGAATTTCCGTCCGCGCCGTCGACAGTGTTTGGCCGCATGCCGTATCAGTACCCTCACCGTGGGACTCAATACTCCTGAATTTCGTATCGGCTATGCGCGCCATCCGAGTATCTACTTGCCCAAGTAGACATAAATCGAATTGAGCGCGACCGCGAGAATCAGCGCCGCAAGCGGCAAACGGAACTGCGGTGCGAGCTGTGCTACTGAGTACATGAAGCCAGTATTCAAGCGCGCTGGCGACACGAGAAAGGCCACATACCAGACGATCAGATTTAGGCAAAACGCGAACGCGATCATTGACCCGGCCACCATTACGAATACGGGGGTGTGCTGCGATGCGGAAAGACAGATCCATTCGCCAAGCAGGAGCCCGAGTGTCAACGCGCCAAGGGAGTAGGTATTCTGCAGTACCTGATGTGCAGCGACCGCGAGCCATCTTTGCCGAGGAGCCGCAATCAGCAAGCCGACAAGCATAACTCCGAGAATCGCGAAGACATTCCAGATATGTGGCCCAATGCCTTCCTGGATTGCCGTTTCCAAATACTTGACTGACCGGTGGCTACCGAGCCAATCGGTCACGATGACCCCTGCTATCGCAGGCAGCGCCCAGGCTGCAGGGACAATAGCAGCTTGCCACAGCATGCGTCCCGGCCAAAAGTCTGAGCGCCTGAAGGCACGCGTGTGATGCTTCAACCAGTTCCGGATTCGATTCAGTAGCGCCCGCAAAACGGGCTTGGCGGTCGTGTTCTGCATCGGATAAGTGAGGTGGAGATTCGATGGCGCGCACGCCGGATTCTTCACAGAATAACCTTAACTCAATTGTTGCGAACACGACCTCTACTTCGTAGCCCGCTCCGTCCCTGCCGACACGCTTGAGCGATGCGACGGCGCGAACAGCCGCAGCCCGCTCGCGACGCTCGCCGCGCCCGCGAAGCCCGCCCCGAGCATCAACGCAAGCGTCGGCCCGTGGCGGCCCGCGATCCCGAACGACAGTGCAACCAGCGCCGCGCCCGTCGCCTGCCCGATCAGCCGCGCGGTCGCGATGATCCCGCTCGCGCCGCCACTGCGCTCGGGCGGCGCGCTCGACATCAGCGCTTTCAGGTTCGGCGACTGGAAAAAGCCGAAGCCCGCGCCGCACAGCATCATCCGCCAGCCGATGTCGACGACGCCCGGCGACACCGGCAGCGCGGCGAGCGACACCATGCCCGCACTCAGCAACGCCAGGCCGATCGCACCGAGCAGCCCGGGCGGATAACGATCCGACAGCCGCCCCGCGATCGGCGCGGCAAGCGCGACGATCGCCGACCACGGCGTCATCAGGAACCCCGTCTCGACCGCGTTGCGATGCAGGACGGTTTCGAAATAGAACGGCAGCGACACGAATGCGAGCCCCTGCGCGGCGAACGCGCACACGGCGGTCAGCGCGGACAGCGTGAACACGGGCCGGCGGAACAGGTCGACCGGCAGCATCGGCGCCGGATGCCCGGCCTGGCGGCGGATCAGCAGCCAGCCGAACGAGAAGGCCATTGCGGCCGCCGCGAACACGACCGTCAGCGGCCCGCGCTGCGCGAATTCGCCGAGCGCGAAGATCAGCGACGCGAACGTGATCACGTTGAACAGCGCGGCAATCGGATCGAACGCGTGCTTGCCGCGCGCCGTCTGCGGCAGCGACGGAATCGCCACGGCGAGCGCGAACACGCCGAGCGGCACGTTTACCGCGAACAGCCACGGCCACGCGGCCACCGACAGGATCAGCGACGCGATCGTCGGCCCCACCGCGAACGACACGCCGACGACGAGCGCGTTGAAACCGACGCCGCGCCCGAGCCGGTGCGCGGGAAACAGGCCGCGGATCAGCGCGACGTTCACGCTCATGATCGCGCTCGCGCCGAAGCCCTGCACGATACGCGCGGCCGTCAGCGTCGGCAGCGTCGACGCGAGCGAACACCCGAGCGACGCCAGCGTGAACACCGCGAGCCCGGCGACATACACGCGCTTGTGGCCGACGATGTCGCCGAGCGACGCGAACGGCAGCAGCGTCGCGACCATCGCGAGCTGGTACGCGTTGATGATCCACACGGACGCGGCCGGCGACGCATGCAGGTCGGTCGCGATGGCGGGCAGCGCGGTGTTCGCGATCGCGGTGTCGAGCGTCGCGAGCGCGACGGCCAGCAGCACGGCGGACATCGCGCGCCAGTTGACGGCCGGCTCGTGCGCGCCGGCGGGGGAAGCGAATTCGGACAAGATGGGCTCGGCTGACGAGCGACGCGCGGCGTCGCGGATTAAGCGGCGCGGCACCGCATCCTCCGTGCAACGGCAACGGAGCGCGCGGCGCCGCGAGCCGTATTGTTGCAGAGCCACATCGAACGTGCAGGCGGCCGCCTCGTCAGTCGGCAAAACGAAAGCTTCGTCACGCCGCGTCGGACGCGCGGCATCGTTGAAGACGCAACGATCGGCAGCCTCGCAGCCCGCCGAACGGTGCGGCCGGCGCCGCTATTTACGACACCGCGCGCCGCGCATTGCGGCCGCGCAGCCACTCGAGCGCGAGCAGCAGGCTCGTCGAGAAGACGATCAGGATCGTCGCGAGCGCGGCGATCGTCGGGCTGATGTTCTCGCGGATCCCGGTGAACATCTGGCGCGGCAGCGTCGTCTGGTCCGCGCCCGCGAGGAACAGCGTGACGACCACTTCGTCGAACGACGTCGCGAACGCGAACAGCGCGCCCGACATCACGCCCGGCGCGATCACCGGCAGCGTCACGCGGAAGAACGTCGTGACCGGATTCGCGCCGAGCGACAGGCTCGCGCGCACGAGGTTCTGGTTGAAGCCCTGCAGCGTCGCCGCGACCGTCGTCACGACGAACGGCACGCCGAGCGCCGCGTGCGCGGCGATCAGCCCCGTGTAGGTATTCGCGAGCCCGAGCGGCGCGAAGAACAGGTACATGCCGACGCCGACCACGACGACGGGCACGATCATCGGCGACAGCAGCACGGCCATCAGCAACCCCTTGCCGCGGAAGTCGGCCTTCGTCAGGCCGATGGCCGCGAGCGTGCCGAGCACGGTCGCGACGACCGTCGCCGACGGCGCGACGATGAAGCTGTTCTTCGCGGCCATCCGCCACTCGTCCGATGCGATCAGGTTCTCGTACCAGCGCGTGGAGAAACCCGGAATCGGATAGACGAGGAACGTGCTCGACGAGAACGACAGCGGCACGATCGCGAGCACCGGCAGGATCAGGTACAGCAGCGTCAGCACGACGAGCACGCGCAACGCGACGTACCACGCGCGCTCGACGAACGACATGTGCGGCGCGAACAGCGGCCTGGCGAGTTTCATGGTGGGCATCCCCTTCCCGTTTCCCTGTGCCCGGCGCTCAGCCGAGGCTCACGTTGGTGCGCGTGAAGCGCCCGTACACCGCGTACAGCACGAGCGTCGCCGCGAGCAGCAGCCCGCCGAGCGCACACGCCATGCCCCAGTTGATCGTCACGTTCGTGAAATACGCGACGTAGTAGCTGACCATCTGGTCGTTCGGCCCGCCGAGCAGCGCGGGCGTGATGTAGTAGCCGATTGCAAGGATGAACACGAGCAGCGCGCCCGCGCCGACGCCCGGATAGGTCTGCGGCACGTACACGCGCCAGAACGCGGCGAACGGATGGCTGCCGAGCGATACGGCCGCGCGCTGGTAGGTCGGCGGAATCGACTTCATCACGCTGTAGAGCGGCAGGATCATGAACGGCAGCAGGATGTGCGTCATCGAGATGTACACGCCGACGCGATTGAACAGCAGCGTCAGCGGATGCGAGATCAGCCCGCTGCCGAGCAGCGCCTTGTTGACGAGCCCTTCGCTCTGCAGCAGCACGATCCATGCGGCGACGCGCACGAGCACCGAGGTCCAGAACGGAATCAGCACGAGGATCATCGCGAGGTTCGCGCGCCGTTCCGACAGCGTCGAGATCCAGTATGCGAGCGGATAGCCGAGCAGCAGCGCGAACAGCGTGACGGCGATGCCGATCACGAACGTGCGCCCGAAGATCGCGAGGTAAATCGACTGGTCGGGATCGGCCTGCACGATATGGCCGAAACCGTCCTGCTTGTGGTCGAGCGCCGCGAGCAGGTAGAACGGCGACACCTGGCTGCCGTTCTTCGCGATCGCCTGCCAGTACGCGAGTTCGCCCCAGCGCGCATCGAGGTCGATGAGCCTGGCGCGCGTCTGCGCAGGCGACGGCGCCGCGTCGCCGTCGCCCTTCAGCGGCATCGTCCGCGCCGTCTTCGCGACGAGCGAGCGATAGCCGGGAATCTCGGTGTTCAGCCGTCGTGCGAGCGCACCCATCGCCTCGCTGTCGGCCACCTTCGTCATGTCGGCCGCGAGCGCGACATACGCGGCGTCCGCCGGCGGCGTCTTGCGGTCCCAGCCCGACAGCGCGGCGACCGTGTTCGGCAACGCGGTCGCGATCTCCGGGTTCTGCACCGCGCGCGTGAGCAGCGTGCCGATCGGCACGACGAAAATCAGCAGCAGGAAAATCGCGAGCGGCGCCACCAGCAGCAGCGCCATCGTGCGCTTGCGGGCCTCGGCAGCCTTCAGCTCGCGCTTGAGTGCGGCGGTCGACGGCGAGGAAGGCGCAATCGTCATCGTATTCAACGGTTCTCTCCGGCCGGGCACGCTCCGGCGGAATGCCGCGCGACGCGATCGACGCGTCGCGCGGCCGGTTGCATCACGACATCCGTGAGGATGCCCGACCGGTTACTTCGTTGCCCACGCGGCGAAGCGCTGTTCGAGCTCGTCGCTGTGGTCGGTCCAGAAGCCGATGTCCTCCAGCACCGCGTTCTTGCCGTTGGCCGGCGAGTTCGGCAGGTTCGCGAGCGTCTTCGCGTCGAGCGACTTGATCGCGGCGATGTTCGCCGGGCCGTACGCGATGTGCTGCGCATACGCCTGCTGCGGCTTCGGCGTCAGCGTGTACGCGATGTACTGCTCGGCGAGCGCCTTGTTCGGCGAGCCCTTCGGAATCGCCCAGTAGTCGAGGTCGTAGATGCTGCCGTTCCACACGACCTTCAGGTTCTTGCCTTCCTTCTGCGCGGCGTCGATGCGGCCGTTGTACGCGGTCGACATCACGACGTCGCCGGCGACGAGGAACTGCGGCGGCTGCGCACCCGCTTCCCACCACTGGATGTACGGCTTCAGCTCGTCGAGTTTCTTGAACGCGCGATCCTGGCCGGCCTTCGTGCCGAGCACCTTGTAGACGTCCTTCGTCGCGACGCCGTCGGCCATCAGCGCGAATTCGAGGTTGTAGCGTGCGCCCTTGCGCATCCCGCGCTTGCCGGGGAATTTCTTCACGTTCCAGAAATCGGCCCAGCCGGTCGGCGCCGATTTCAGCTTGTCGGCGTTGTACGACAGCGCCGTCGACCACACGAAGAAGCCGACGCCGCACACCTGCGGCGATTCCGGGATCAGGTCGGATTTCTTCGCGATCTTCGACCAGTCGAGCTTCTCGTACAGCCCTTCGTCGCAGCCGCGGTTCAGGTCGCCCGATTCGACTTCGACCACGTCCCAGTTGACGTGCTTCGCCTCGACCATCGCCTTCACCTTCGCCTGCTCGCCGTTGTATTCGACGGCCGTGACCTTGTTGCCGGTGGCCTTCTCGAACGGCTGGTTGAACGCGACCTTTTGCGCGTCGCCGTTCGCGCCGCCGAAGTTGACGACCGTGAGCTCGGCAGCCGTGGCCGATGCGCCGAACGCGACCAGTGCCAGCGCGAGCGCCGTGCGGCGCGCGGTGAAGCTTGCTCGTTTCATGATGGTTCCTCTCCTCTCGTGGTGGAAGTGGGCTTTGTTGTTGACGACGTGCTGCGGAAAACCGGGTTAGCCATGCTCACGCGAATACGCGCAAATGTTCGGGCGAGAACGCAAGCGAGACGGGCGCGCCGGGCGAGAACGCGTCGAGCGCGCCGGTGCCGAGCGGCACCTTCACGAAGCATTCGTCCTGCCCCGGCAGCACGCAGCGCATGCGCACGTGATCGCCGAAATAGATGAGGCTGCGCGCCTCGCCGCTCACGCAATTGGCGGTGCCGTTCGCGCCGTTCGCGCCGTGCGCCGCGAGGCTCATGCGCTCGGGGCGGATGCACGCGACGGCCGATGCGCCCTCGGCGGCTTCGCCGATATGGCGGCCGACGAGCTTCGTGCCGTCGTCGAGCCGGAATTCGCAGAATTCGCCGTCGACGCGCGCGATGGTGCCGCGCAGCCGGTTGCTGTCGCCGATGAAGTTCGCGACGAATTCGTTGCACGGCGATTCGTACAGGCGGTCGACGGTGTCGAGCTGCTGCACGATGCCCTTGTCGAACACGGCGACGCGATCGGACATCGTCAGCGCCTCGCCTTGGTCGTGCGTCACGTACACGAAGGTCACGCCGAGCTTTTCGTGCAGCGCCTTCAGTTCGTACTGCATGTGTTCGCGCAACTGCTTGTCGAGCGCGCCGAGCGGCTCGTCCATCAGCACCAGCTTCGGCTCGAACACGAGCGCGCGCGCCAGCGCGATGCGCTGCTGCTGGCCGCCCGACAGTTGCGCCGGATAGCGTTTCGCGAAGCGCTCCATCTGCACCATCCTCAGCGCATGCGCGACGCGCTCCGCGCGCTCGGCGGCCGGCAGCTTGCGCACCGTCAGCGGATACGCGACGTTCTGCTCGACCGTCAGGTGCGGAAACAGCGCGTAGTTCTGGAACACCATGCCGATGTTGCGCTTGTGCGGCGGCACGTTGTTCAGCAGCTCGCCGTCGAGGCGGATCTCCCCGCCGGTCGGGAATTCGAAGCCGGCGAGCATCATCAGGCAGGTCGTCTTGCCCGAGCCGGACGGCCCGAGCAGCGTCAGGAATTCCCCGCGGCGGATGTCGAGGTCGAGCGATTTGACGACGAGCGCCTCGCCGTCGTAGGTCTTCCGCACGCCGCGAAAGCTGACGATCACATCATCGGACTTCATCGTGCTGTCCCCCTGGCTCCGCGACAATTGATTTTGAGATGCGAGTCACTATACGGTGCGCACGGTTCTACAATAGGGAACCATTTCAATATTCCAAGTAGGACCACTTTGGATACCGTGATCGTCGCCGACTGGCTCTCCGCCCGCATCGACCGCAGCTCGCCCGAACCGATGTACCGGCAACTGCTGCAACTGATGCAGCAGGCCATCCTGACCGGAGAATTGGGGCCAGGAACAAAGCTGCCGAGTTCGCGCACGCTCGCGGGCGACCTGTCGATCGCGCGCAATACGGTCCTGCACGTGTACGACCAGCTGACGGCCGAAGGCTACGTGCTGACGACGACCGGCAGCGGCACCTACGTGGCCGACACGCGGCCGGACGCCGCCGCGATCCGGGTGCCGGGCGTCACGGCGCCGTCGGTCGCGGACGAACCGCCGCCGCCCGACGCGCAGGGCAGCCTGTCGATGCGCGGGCGGCAACTGATCGAGCATGCAGGCGTCTCGCGGCGCCAGTGGGGCGCGTTCATGCCAGGGGTGCCGGACGTGTCGGAATTCCCGAGCCGCACGTGGAGCCGCCTGCAGGCGCGGCTGTGGAAGGAGGCCAATCCGGAGCTGCTGACCTATGCGCCGGGCGGCGGCTACCGGCCGCTGCGGCGCGCGCTCGCCGATTACCTGCGCGTCGCGCGCTCGGTCAAATGCTCGCCGGACCAGGTGATCATCACGACGGGCATCCATCAATCGATCGATCTCGCGGTGCGGCTGCTGTCCGACATCGGCGATCGCGCGTGGGTCGAGGAACCCTGCTACTGGGGCGTGCGCAGCGTCCTGCAGGCGGCCGGCCTCGCGCTCGCGCCGGTGCCGGTCGACCAGGAAGGGCTCGACCCGCGCGCGAGCGACATGCAGCGTCCGCCGCGGCTCGTGCTCGTCACGCCGTCGCATCAGTACCCGCTCGGGATGGTGATGAGTCTCGCGCGGCGCCGCATGCTGCTCGAATATGCGCGCCAGCACCGCTGCTGGATCATCGAGGACGACTACGACAGCGAATTCCGCTACGGCAGCCGCCCGCTCGCGTCGCTGCAGGGGCTCGACGACGGCGGCCGCGTGATCTACGTCGGCAGTCTCGGCAAGATGCTGTTCCCGGGGCTGCGGATGGGCTACATGGTCGTGCCCGAGCATCTGGTCGACACCTTCCGCACCGGGCTGTCGGAGCTGTATCGCGAAGGCCAGTTGATGCAGCAGGCCGTGCTCGCCGAATTCATCATGGACGGCCATCTCACTTCGCACGTCAGACGAATGCGCACGCTGTACGGCGAGCGCCGGCAACTGATGATCGACGCGATCCGCGCGCGCTTCGGCGACGCGCTGCCGGTGATGGGCGACGAGGCCGGCCTGCATCTGGTGCTCGGCCTGCCCGGCGCGTGCGACGATCGCGCGGTCACGCAGAGCGCATTCGACGCGGGCGTGATCGTGCGCCCGCTCACCAGCTACTACAGCAACCTCGACACCGCGCGGCAGGGCCTGCTGCTCGGCTATGCATGCGTCGCGCACGAAGGCATCCGCCCCGCGTTCGACACGCTCGCCGATACCATCGAGCACCATCTGCCGCGGGACATCACGCGCGCGGCATGAAGCCCGCCGCATACGGCGGCACCCGATTCGTCAATGCGCGCTGCCCGCTCCACGATCGAGCGATGCCGCGCGCACGGCTTCGCCGGGCTTCGTGAACACGCGCTGCCGCAGCGCGCCAATCTGCGCGTCGCGATCCCGCGGCGACAAGCCGGCCGATTCGATCTGCGCACGCTGCGCCGCGTAATCCGCGTAACGGCTCTGCCACGACGCATCGTCCTGCTGCATCTGCGCGACGCGTGCCGCCGCCTCGGGGCCGAGCGTCTGCGTCAGTTGCGCGCGCATCGCATCGGGCGTCGCGCCGCTCTTCTGCAATTGCGCGATCCGGTCGATCGCGGCGCGCTGCCGATCCACCCGCTGCTGCGCGTCGCGTTCGTCGGCCGGCATCTGCTGTTCGAGCGCCGCGAGTCGCTCGGCCTTCTGCGCATCCGTCAGTGAGCGATCCTGAACGATCTTCAATCGCGCCAGGTCGTAGCGCTGCCGCCACTGCTCCGCGCCGAAGAACGGCTGGCTCCAGTCGCCGAGCGTGCGGTACGCGATCGACGCGCGCTGATCCAGTGCGACCTGCAGCGCGCCCAGGTCCGACTTGTCGACCGCTCCGGCATCGCGCAACGTCGCGAGCGCATCGAGATACGCGCGATACCGGTGCCATACGTCGAGCGCCTCGGCCTGCGCGACCGTGCCGTCGAGCTGCGCGGCGATCTCGCGTACGACCAACGCATCGAGCGCGGCCGCGCTCAGGTCGCTCTGCGCACTCAGGCAATAGTCGAAGAAATCGCGCACCGCGCGCGACTTCGCGAGATGCCCGCCCGCATCGAGCGGCAACCGTGGTGCGCTGGAACCGGCGAGCGACGGCGGCAGGCCCGCACTCGCCGGCACGGCGGGCTGCGGCGCGGCAGCCGCCACGCCGCCCACCGCGGCCGTATCCGGCGTGTCGCTCGCGACGCCCGTGCCGCGATGCGATCCCGCACCGCTCCACATCGCGACGCCGGTGATCGCCGCCAGCCCCGCGACACCGTAGATCGCCACGCGCCGCGTCAGCGGCGCGCGCCCTTCACGTTCCGCCATCGATCACACGCCCGCGAGCTTCAACCGGTTCGCATGCGTGCGGATCACGGCGACCGGATCTTCCGCATACGCGCCGCGCACGCCCAGCAACTGGTTGATCTCGTCGAGATGGTTCCACTTGTAGCTCGTGCTCAGCACCTTGCCGTACAGTGCGCTGCACTTCGACACGAGCCCGTCGTTCTGGCCCGAGCCGCGGTTGATCATCACCGTGCCCGTGCCATACAGCGCCAACGTCGACAGGTCGAGCGCGTTCGCCGGATCGACGACCGGAACGGTGCTCGTGTCCGTCGCCCCCGTCACGCCGAGCACGGAAAGCGTCGGCTGGATCGCCGTGCCGGCCCACGAATACAGCAGATGCGTGTTGCCGCCGACGGTTTCCGTCGACGCGCCGGTCTGGCAGCTTCCGGGCGCGCCGAGGCCCGCGCTCGGATAGTTCTGGTTGTAGGTGGCGGCCTGCGCGGTGGTCAGCGTCTTCAACGACGCGAGCGCGTCCTGGTTCGTGTTGTGGCTGCTGCTCGTCAGGATGCCGAATACATTGACGAATGCGGCGATCACCGTCGACGACAATCCGGTCGGATCGTACGCGAGCACGCCCTGCACGAAGTCGGCGAACTCGGAGCCGCGATGCGGCGTGCCGATCGTCGTCACCGACGCGACGAGATCGGGTGCGACGGCCGCGACATAGCGCGACGTCAACCCGCCCTGGCTGTGACCGACGAGATTGACCTTGGTCGCGCCGGTCGCGGCGAGCACCGTCTTCACGTAAGCCAGCAACTGTTCGCCGCGCCCGTTCGGGCCGTCGTCGCTCTGGAAGCCCGACAGGTTCGCGACGTAGACGGTCGCGCCATGCTGCTGCAGGTCTTTCTGGATGCCGTACCAGTACTCGAGTACGCCTGCATACTTGTCGGTGCCGGTCAGCCCGTGCACGAGAATGATCGGATAGCGCGTCGTCGCATAGTCGTCGACGGGCGCGGTTGCCGCCATCGCCGTGCGCGTCGTCGCGAGCGTCGTCAGCGCGGCCGTCCCCGCGAACGGCGCGACGCTCATCGCGCATGCCACTGCCCCTGCCATTACCCTGGAACGCATCGATCTGGCCATGCATGTTCTCCTGATTATTGTGCTGCCGGTGCGAATGACACCGGATCGACACGCATGCCGCATCGCGCGCACCGTGTGTGTCGACTGCGGGAGTGAAGCACGACTCGCGAACGTTTGCGCCCCGACTAGATACGGTTCTCTAATCGGTTGACGCGCACCGCCCGTTCGGGCGGTGCGGCGTTCATGCATGCGCATGCTGCGACGCACATGCGCGATGCGCGCTACAGCTTCGCGCTCACGCGCACCCACGCGGTCCGCCCCGGCTCCATCACCGGCGCGTTCGCCGGATAGCCGAAGCCCGCGTTGCCGGCGAGGTTCAGATGCTCGGTATAGGCCTTGTCGAGCACGTTGTCGACGCCC
This sequence comes from Burkholderia sp. NRF60-BP8, assembly GCF_001522585.2. Lineage (NCBI taxonomy): Bacteria > Pseudomonadati > Pseudomonadota > Betaproteobacteria > Burkholderiales > Burkholderiaceae > Burkholderia > Burkholderia sp. NRF60-BP8. The sequence goes on along the minus strand of NZ_CP013372.1, from coordinate 880,447 downwards.
ACCGAGATCTGCACGGTCTTGCTGACGTTGTACTGCGCATGCAGCGACAGCACGCCGAATCCGGCGCTCGGGCCGAAGTCCTTGCCGACCACGTTGCCCTCGTTCAGTGCGTAGCGATGCTGCGGCGCAACGATGCGCCACAGGCCGCCCGCCGACCATGCGCCGCGCGTGTATTCGACCCCGATGCGCGCTTCGAGCGGCGGCATCTGCGGCAGCGGATCGCCGCTCGCCACGTTGCGCCCCCACGCATACGCAAGCGACGTCTCGACGCGCAGCGGCGCGACCGGCCGCCACGACACGCCCGCTTCGCCGCCCATGATCTGCGCGTTGACGTTGGTTGCCTGCGTGGTCGGCCCCATCATGCCGGCCGCATAGTTGAACAGGATGAAGTCCTGTACGTAGCCCGCGTACGCCGACACCCATGCATCGAACCGGTCGCTCCTGTATTGCGCGCCGATATCGAGCTGGGTGGTCTTCTCCGGCTGCACCGCCGAGAACGCGTTGACCGAGCCGGCCGGCCCGCGCGTCGCCGAGAACAGTTCCCAGTAGTCCGGATAACGCTCCGCGTGGCCGATCCCCGCATACCACGTGACGGGCAGCGACGCGAGATCGCGCTCGTAGCGCACGAAGCCGCTCGGCAGCACTTTCGTCCGATCGTCGTCGAAGGTCGGGTTCGGCTTGCTCGTCATCATGCCGCGCTGCATCGCACGCTTGTCGCGTGCGCTCGCATAGTCGACGCGCGCGCCGCCGATCACGCGCGATACGTCGCTCGCATACCACGTCAGCTCGCCGAACACGCCCGCGTTCCACATCGTCGCCTGTGCATCCCACGGCTGGTCGCGGTAGTTCTGCTGCCCCATCGACGACCGCGAATCGAGCCGGTTCGATTGCGCATCGACGCCCGTGACGAGCTTGAAGTCGTCGCCGAAGCGGAACGTCGCGGCCGCCCGTGCGCCGACCGTGCGGCGTCGCACGTCCGCGGCCATCCGCATCGGCATGCTGCTCGTCGGGTCGGGTTGCCGCAACGTGTAGTTGTCCATCACATGATCGGCTTCGTTGTAGTACACGCGCGCCTCGATCCGGTCGAGCACGTCGCCGAGATGCCGCTTGTCGAACGACAGGCCGAACGTCTCGCGGCGGAAATGCGCGCCGTCCATCCCGCGGCCCGCGTAGCGCGCATAGCCGTCGCCGGTGCCGGCGGTCAGCTCGACGCGCGTATGGTCGTCGGGGGTCCAGCCGAGCGCCGCATCGGCGTTCCACTTGTCCCACTGCGACGGCACGGTGTTGCCGTTGCCATCCTCGTAGTCCTGCGAATGCGCGTGGTTCGCGGTCACGCGGCCGTAGACGTCCGGCGTGCCGGCGCTCAGGTCGAGGTTCTGGTCGTTGCGGCCGAACGACCCGCCGACGAGACTGCCGTCGAAGCGCATGCCGGGGCGCTCGAAACGCGGCGTCACACGCTCGAACAGCACGGTGCCGGCCGACGCGCCCGGACCATACAACACGGTCTGCGGCCCCTTCACGACGGTGACCTTGTCATAGCTTTCCGGCGCGATATACGACGTCGGCGCGTCCATCCGGTTCGGGCACGCGCCCAGCGTCGGCATCCCGTTCGCCAGGATGTTCAGCCGCGACCCGAACATCCCGCGCAGCACGGGGTCGCCGTTCGTGCCGCCGCTGCGGATCGACGTGAAGCCGGGGATCGTCTTCAGGTAATCGGCGCCGTCGCTCGCCGGCAGCGGCTGGCGCGGCGCCTTCGGATCCGTGACGACGACGAGCGGCGTCGACAGCGGCGACGCGACGACTTCGACGGGCGGCAACAGCACGGCGGCGGCGTCCGCCGGCGCGCCGGCCGCATGTGGGGTGTCGGCCGCGGCGGCGCTCGCGGCCAGCGCGCTGGCAGCCAGCGCGGGAACGGTAAGTTTCAGCATGCGCGGCAGCGGTCGCGCACCGGTATTGCGCGACGCACGCAACTGGAAATTGATCATGATCGAAAGCCCGAGTGGCGCCCTCCACGCGGCCTCGACGGGCCGCACGGATATCGGCGGAAGTAGGAACGGCGGGAAACGCGTCAGGCGCGCTCGGGCGGTGCGCGCGGATACGCGCGCGGATAGCGGTCGCTGCGCGCCGCGACGGCAGGCGACGTGACGGCGGAAACGGAAACGACGGGAAGGAAGTCGACCGATGCGGCGGCAGGCGCGCCGATGGCCGGGCTATGCGCGAAGAAACCGCAGTAGCCGCACGCGTCGAGATGCAACGCATGACCGTGCATGCCGCCCGTATCGGACGAACGATGCGCACCATGATCGGTACTGCAGACGATCGCATCGGGCGTCGCCGCTTGCGCGATACGCCACTGCGACACCAGCGGCGCCGCGATCGCGATCCAGATCGCGATCAGGCCAAGCCAGGCAGTCAGGTGACGATGTCGGTGCAGCATGCGCGGCGACGAGTAAGCGGAATGTAAAGGCAGCCGAGATGTTACAGAATGTTCGACGTGGTGAACAGTGCGGGCGACGGTAAACGAACGGGGGGCGCATGGTTGTCAACGCAACCATGCGCCCCCGCGTGCTGCGCGCGCCGGAAACGGGACGATCAGGGCGCCATGCGCCGCAGCACGTCGTCGCGCCGGATGAAGTGATGGTAGAGCGCGGCCAGCGCATGCAGGCCGATCACGAAATAGAACGCGTTGCCGATCAGCTCGTGCGCTTCCTTGATCGTCGGCCGCAGCGCCTTGTCGGGGCCGAACAGCGTAAACGACACGCCGAGCCAGTCGAGCGACACCGGCTTGCCGCCCATGTTGATCATCATGATGCCGAGCAGCGGCTGCGCGATGATGAACACGTAGAGCGCGACATGCGCGAGCTTCGACAGCCAGCGCAGCAGCGCCGCCTGCGGAATCGCTTCCGGCACGCGGCTGACGACTCGCCACAGCACGCGCAGTACCGACAGCACGAGGACGAACGTACCGGCCGTCAGATGCACGTTCATCCATAACGCACGGCTGTCGCTGCCTTTCGGTCCGCGAATCTCGATGGCCAGGTAGGCCAGCGCGACCAGCACGAAGATGGCCCAGTGGAAGAAGATCGCGGGCGAGCTGTAGCGCGTCTGTTTCGCGAGGATGTTTTTCATGCTTCGTCTCGTTTTGTATTCGGGGAAGGCGCCAGTTGCAACCGGACGACGCCTGGCAATGCTGTGGCGATTGTAGCCGCACGGGCGCCCGGTTTTACACGACGCGATCAAATATCCGACGTATCGTCGACGCGCGCCGCGCAGGGCCGCCCTATGGAAAATCCGCATCGCGCACGCAGGCGGCTGTGGCACGATGAAGCTTTGGTGCGACGGCGCGCGGGCATCATGAGCAAAGCGTTCTTCGTTGCGGCCTACCGGCTGATCGCCGCGTTGCTCGCGGTGTCCACCACGCTGCACAGCGTCGCCGACTACTGGCGCCTGCCGAACTTCCATCTCGGCAACTACCTCAGCTACTTCACGCAACTGAGCAGCCTCTACGCGGCCGCGATGCTGGCCGCGGGGCTATGGCGCATCGCACGCCCCGGCTCGGCCCGCTACGAATCGATGCGCGGCGCGGCGGTGCTGTACGTGCTGATCACCGCGATCGTCTACGAGCTCCTGCTCGCGCGGCTCGATGCGCTGCGCCACGTCACGCCGGCGTTCAACAACTGGGTACTGCACCGGATCGTGCCGCTCGTGATGCTGTGCGACTGGCTGTATGTCGAACCGCGCTCGCCGATTCCGCGCCGCAGCGCATTCGCATGGCTCGGCTTTCCGGTCGTCTATCTCGGCTATACGCTCGTGCGCGGCGCGGTGGAGAACTGGTATCCCTACCCGTTCGTCGATCCGCGGCCGCACGGCTACCTGCCCGTCGCGATCCAGTGTTCGCTGATCGCGTTCGGCGCGGCGGCGCTCGCATTGGGCATTTGCTGGCTCGGCAATCGTGCGAGACAATCCGGCGCCGCGACGCTCGAGAAAGGATGAAGGTGGAAAAGATGAAAGGGGGCGGGAACGTGTGCGCCACCCGGCGCACACGTGGCGATGCCGACGATCAGCCGCCGTTGCGCGGCAGGAAGTTCATCGGATCGACGACCTTGCCGTTCTGACGGACCTCGAACTCGAACGTCGAACGACCGCTCGCGTCGGTGCCCATTTCGGCGACCGGCTGCCCCTGGCGCACCGCGTCGCCCTCGTTGACGAGCAGCTTGCCGTTGTGCCCGTAGGCCGTGATGAGCCCGTTGTCGTGCTTCAGGATCACGAGCGGACCGTACGCCTTGACGCCGGAGCCCGCGTACACCACACGCCCGTTTGCCGCGGCCCGCACCGAATGGTCGGGCCCGGACGCGGCGATCACGACGCCGCGCGTCTTGCCGGCCGAGAACGGTGTCGCGACGACGCCCGTGGCCGGCCATGCGAGCGAGCCCGGCTGGGCGGCCGCCGCGGGCGGCTGCCCGTACGAGGCCGCGGCCGGCGGCGGCGCGACCCGCAGCACCTGGCCCGGCGACACGGCGTCGGTGGGCGCCATGTGGTTCCAGCTGGCCACGTCCTGCACGCGCTGCCCGTAGGCGCTCGCGATGCCCGCCAGCGTATCGCCCGGGTTCACGCGGTAATAGCCGGCGATCACGCCCGGCGTCGCCGCCGACGTAGGCGCCGGTTGACGCGTGGGTTGCCAACTGTCGGTCCACGGCGTCATCGTGCAGCCCGCCAGCGCGATGGCCGCGGCAACGAGCGCCGCCTGCGGCAGCCAGCGCGTGAGCGCGTCGTGGATGGGAATAGTTTCTCTCAAGGGTCCTCCCGGATTTGCCGTCGTTGCGCCGCCCACCGCCCCCCGGCACGCGACGCACGATGTCCGGCCGAACGGCCGGATCAACCAGTATCCGACCGCTGTCGCGGCCGTCAGTTTCCACAGCGGGACGTCGGCGCGAATGAGCTCACCGGCCCCTTTTTCGCGCGTCCCGATCGGCAAAGATACCATTTGTGGCGGTCGAGGCTCCGACAGTTGGCGGATCCGGAAACAATCTTGCGGCGTCGCGCGGGCGCGCCGGCGGGCCGCGAGCCGTGCCGGGCGGGCCGCCCGGCCGGGGCTTCGGAGATTTCCCTGCGGGGTGCCGCCACCCTCGCCGCCCGTATCGGCCCCGTCATATTCTCCGCTTCGATCGCCGCCTATACTCGGTGATGCGCAGCGCGATCCAACGACAACGAGGAGCATGACAATGAATAACGCGACGTTTCTCTCCGTGCAGCTCGACGCCGACGATTTCGCCGGTTCCAGCGGTCTGGTCGAATTGCTCAACCGGCACCTGCTGTTCGCGACCGACGTCGCCGAAGCGGCCGACGCGCTCGTCCAGCTAGCGAGCGTCACGCACCTGACCGGCGCCACGCGCCACAGCGTCGAGTTGCCGGTCCTCGCGATCGAACGGCTGCGCGACGCACTCGATACGCTGAGCGGTTACGACGAAACGTGGCTGCAGGTACTGGAGCCGGCCGAAGCGCTGTTTCGCGATATCGGGCGCGGCAGACGCCCGCTGCACTGAACGGCGGCGCATCGCGCGCCGCCAATGAAAACAGCCCGTCGTACCGCACTAGCGGTACGACGGGCTGTTGTACTACAGGGGGTCGGATCCGGTCGCCAGCGCGGCCGTACCATTAACGACCCTTGTAGACCGGTGCGCCGTCCGAGATGCGCTTGACTTGCCAGCCGGTCTTGGCCGCAGCCGGTGCGCCCGATTCCTGGCCGGCGGCCGGTTGCGCACCGTAGCCGGTCGTGTCGGCCGCAGCGACGTTCTGTTGCGGGTTCACACGGGCTTCGGCAGCCTGGATGCCTTCCGGGTAGTTGGTCCGGTCGCTGCCCAGCTTGTAGCCGGCCTGTTGCAGCTGGACCAGCTCCGCCTTCACCTGTGCACGGGTGACGGGCGCGTTCTGTTGGGCGAACGAGACGGCGGGAACGGCGAGGACAGCAGCAGCAGCGAACGTTGCGATCAGCGATTTCATGATTACCTCCGGGATTTTTTTGCTCCGCCGCACACACCATGTCTGCAGCGATGGAACAAAGTTTAGTCCCGTCAGCACCTAGGGAAAACCATGAAAGAGCGAAAACACTGTTTCCCCGGAGCCAACAATGTCGGCATCCGGGATAGAAAAACCCTATTCAAAGAATAGATTTTCGCAACAATGCGGCCGCCACCGGCCGGTTACGACCAGTTCGCGTGGAAGCTGCCCGGCTTGTCGGTGCGCTCGAACGTATGCGCGCCGAAGAAGTCTCGCTGCGCCTGCACAAGGTTCGCCGGCAGCCGCTCCGAACGGTAGCTGTCGAAGTACGCGACCGCCGATGCGAACGCCGGGACCGGCACGCCGGCCTTCACCGCGGCCACCACGACGTCGCGCAGCGATGCCTGGTAGTTCGCGGCGATGTCCTTGAAGTACGGGTCGAGCAGCAGGTTCGCGAGCGCCGGATCCTTCGCATATGCGTCGGTGATCTTCTGCAGGAAGCGCGCGCGGATGATGCAGCCGGCGCGGAAGATCTTCGCGATCGTCCCGAGATCGAGGTTCCAGCCGTACTCTTCCGACGCCGTGCGCAGTTGCGCGAAGCCCTGCGCGTACGAGATCACCTTGCTCAGGTACAGCGCGCGGCGCACCGCTTCGACGAATGCGGCACGATCGCCGTCGAACGGCGCGGCGGCCGGGCCCGACAGGATCTTGCTGGCCGCGACGCGCTCGGTCTTCAGCGACGACAGCACGCGCGCGAACACCGACTCCGTGATGAGCGGCAGCGGCACGCCGAGATCCAGCGCATTCTGGCTCGTCCACTTGCCGGTGCCCTTCTGCGCGGCGCGATCGAGGATCACGTCGACGAGATGCTTGCCGGTCTCCTCGTCCTTCTTGCCGAAGATCTTCGACGTGATCTCGATCAGGTAGCTGTCGAGCTCGCCCTGGTTCCATTCGGTGTACACCGCGCCGAGTTCGTCGTTGGTCAGGCCCGCGACGTCCTTCAGCACCGAGTAGCTTTCGGCGATCAGCTGCATGTCGCCGTATTCGATGCCGTTGTGGACCATCTTCACGTAGTGGCCCGCGCCGTCCGGGCCCATGTACGCGACGCACGGCTCGCCGTCCGACGGCGCCTTCGCGGCGATCTGCTTGAGGATCGGCTCGACGAGGTCGTACGCGTCGCGCTGGCCGCCGGGCATGATCGACGGGCCGCGCAGCGCGCCCTCTTCGCCGCCCGACACGCCGGTGCCGATGAAATGCAGGCCCGACTGCGCGAGTTCCTGGTTGCGGCGGATCGTGTCGGTGAAGTGCGTATTGCCGCCGTCGATCAGCACGTCGCCCTTCTCGAGCAGCGGCTTGAGCGATGCGATCGTCGCATCGGTCGCTTCCCCGGCCTTCACCATCATCAGGATCCGGCGCGGCGTTTCGAGCGACGCGACGAATTCCTCGAGCGTATAGGTCGGCACCAGATTGCGGCCGGGGAATTCGGCGATCAGTTCGTCGGTTTTCTCGCGGCTGCGGTTGTACACCGACACCGCGTAACCGCGGCTCTCGATATTGAGTGCGAGATTGCGGCCCATCACCGCGAGCCCGATCACACCGATTGCTTGTTTGCCCATTAGTCAATTCTCCGGAAAAAACGGGGCGCGACCCGAGCCGGGCCGCGCGCACAGGCGAAAGGATAGTGGAAACCCGGCGGCGCTGCGCGCTTGCGTGTCATTGCTCCGCGTGCGGCAGGCGCCGGAACACGACGCTCAGGTTGTTCGCCGGCATCTCGACGACCTCGATGCAATCGAGCCCGCGATCGAGGCCGAGCGCGACCACGGTCTCGAGATCGCGCACGCCCCACGACGGGTCGCGGCTGCGCAACTGCCGGTCGAAGGCTTCGTTCGACGGCGCCGTATGCCGGCCTTCGCGACGGTACGGGCCGTACAGGAACAGCACGCCGCCCGGCCGCAGCACGCGCGACGCCCCCGCGAACAGCGCGTCGGTGCAGGCCCACGGCGAGATATGAATCATGTTGATGCAGACGATCGCGTCGAGCGCCGCGACCGGCCACGGCGTGTCGCGCACGTCGAACGCCAGCGGCCCGGCGACGTTCTCGAGGCCCGCATGCGCGACCCACGCGGCGATCGAACGCCGCGCGTGCGCATCGGGATCGCTCGGCTGCCAGTGCAGGCCCGGCAACGCCTGCGCGAAGTGCGCGACGTGCTGCCCGGTGCCGCTCGCGATTTCGAGCACGCTGCCGCTCGCGGGCAGCACGCGGCGCAGCACGTCGAGGATCGGGCCGCGATTGCGTTCGGCCGCCGGCGCCGACAGCCGCGCAGACGGATCGGGCGAAGTAGCGGCGCCGGTCACGATGCATGCTCCTTCGTGTCGCCGTTGCGCCCGAGCCCCAGCCGCGCCACGAGTGCGTCGAGCGCGGGGGCGCAGCGCGCCTCGACCTTCAGCGTCAGCATCGGGTCGGCGCGCGTACGGCCGAGATTGAGTGCGGCGACCGGCTTGTGCTGCGCCTGCGCCCACACGCAGAAGCGGTAGCCGGAATACACCATCAGCGACGAGCCGACGACGAGCAACGCGTCGGCCGCGTCGAGCGCCTGCGACGCCAGCGCCACGCGCTCGCGCGGCACGTTCTCGCCGAAGAACACGACCGCCGGCTTCAGCAGGCCGCCGCACGCGGGGCACGCCGGAATGCGGAACGTATCGAGCGCGGCCCATTCGAGGTGCGCGTCGCCGTCCGCGGCCGGCTCGGCCTGCGCGCCCAGCAGCTCGGGATTGTCGGCTTCGAGCACGGTCTGGATCGCGGCCCGCGCATGATGCGCGCCGCAGTCGAGGCAGGTCACGCCGTCGATGCCGCCGTGCAGTTCGATCACGTCGCCGCTGCCCGCGCGCTGATGCAGGCCGTCGACGTTCTGCGTGACGAGGCGCTCGATCCGGCCCGCGCCGCCGAGCCGCGCCAGCGCGACATGCGACCCGTTCGGCCGCGCGCGGCCGACGACCGGCCAGCCGATCATGCTGCGCGCCCAGTAGCGGCGCCGCGCGGCGTCGGAGCCGAGGAATTCGTGAAGCTGAATCGGCGGCGAGCGCATCCATTGGCCATTGCGGTCGCGGTAACCGGGAATGCCGGAATCGGTGCTGATGCCCGCGCCGGTCAGCACGAGCAGGCGAGGATGACGCTCGACGAACGTCTGCAGCGCATCGAGCGCGGCCGGATCGGCGTCGGCGATGGAAGAATCGGGCAAGGCGTTATCGTTCATGTTGGCAACGTGATCGGTCGCGCCGGCAGGCCGTGCGCCCGCACGGGCCGCCACGCACGCCAGCACATGATACAGAACGCCGTGCGATCGGGCCGGCCGCCGCCACGGCATGCGGGCGCGGACAAAAAGACGCCCGTCGCCGCTCGGCGACGGGCGCTTCAACAATTGATCCATCGGGGTAGTGGATCAACTGACAGCACAATGTTGCGACGTCCGTCATGCCGCGATCGACGGACGCTCCCCTGGATTCCGCGTGTTCCGCCCGGTCGCGCACGTCGGCGCGTCGCCGGCTTTCCCGACCCGATCCCGTTCGGTGCGCTCGTCATGCCGGCGCAATGCGCGGCGTGCAAACGCATGTGCCGCGCGACGACGTGCGTTGCGCCAAGGCATGACGATTCCGGGATCCGGGCCGGGGCCATCCGCCTGCACGCGGTTCGCCCCCGACGGCCGACCGGCACCGGTCGGACTCGTGCGTCACGCATGCACGCCGTCGTTCGGAACGAACCCGATTACCCGGATGGAACGGAAAGCCGCGCGCTCACGTCGCCGCAATCAACGGCGAAGCGAATACCCTGGCAGGTCGGCGATTCATGTTTGCAACACGACACGTTGCGTTTCGGTCTTTTTTCATTCTCTTGTCCCCGTCTTCGATATGTCCGACCCACTGAAGCGATTGCCGAGCCGACTGCACCCGCGATCGCACTCACGGCCCATACAACCATGCAAGGAGCGCACCATGCTTCATGCCGCAAGGCCTCGCGGGCCGCGGGCAGGCATCGCACCCCGTCGGAAAGCGCGAACGTTTCGAAACTGAAACGCATCGCCGGCATCGTCGCGTCGTCGCCGTGCGCAGTGCGCCGACCACCTGACAATCGCCCCGCGGCCGGCATCGTGATCGGACTCGAGCGGCCGGCCTCGCCCGTTCCCACAATCCGCCACCGGCCGGCCGGAACCCGCACGCGCCGCATGTCCGACACGAAGCACCGGCTGGATATCGGCTCCCGCACGCCGGCCTGCCGCTCCGGTCGCGACGACCGCGCGCCGCAATGCGTGGCGTCACGCCCGCCGCTCGCGCCGCACGGCGCGACGCTGCGGGTCGGGTAGCGCGAGGCCTGGCCGTCCCGCTCGCGCATCGCGCAAACACGCTAGCATTCGGACACTGAACGCCGCGCATTCCCGCTGCCTCGCCGCCAAGGATTCGCCATGACCATCCCCACCCCCGCCCGCCCCGACATCGCGCATCGTGTCTTCTCGGCCGGACGGCTGTCGATCGGCCTCACGCTTCCGCTGCTTCGCAGCGGCCGCATCGTCGCGGACTTCAACGAACAGCTCGAACTCGCGGCGCTGGCCGATTCGCTCGGCTTTCGCGCGCTGTGGATTCGCGACGTGCCGCTGAACAGCGCCGACTATCCCGATCCGGTCGGCCACCTCGACCCGTGGGTACTGCTCGGCGCGCTGGCGTCGCGCACCCGCCGGATCGCGCTCGCCAGCGGCGCGATCGTGCTGCCGCTGCGTCATCCCCTGCATATCGCGAAAGGCGCGCTGTCGGTCGCGACGCTGTCGAGCGGGCGCTTCATCCTCGGGCTCGGCTCGGGCGACCGGCCGCCCGAATATGCGGCGTTCGGCGTCGACGCGGACACCCGACGCGACCGCTATCGCGCGCACTGGGACGTCGTCGCGGCCGCGCTCGGCGTGCCGTCGCGCGTGCTGCCCGACCAGGCGCCGCCCGATGCGCCCGAATTCACGCTGCTGCCGCGCGGCGGCGACGCGGTGCCGATGCTCGCGGTCGGCTCGGGCGGACAGAGCGTCGACTGGATCGCCCGGCATGCGATCGGCTGGATGACGTATCACCGCGATCCGGATACGCAGCGTGCCCGCTATTCGATGTGGCGCGCGGCGGTCGATCGGCTCGCGTCGCCGGAATTTCGCGCATTCGGCGTATCGATGCGGCTCGATCTCGCCGCGCATCCCGATACGCCTGCCACCGCGCTGCCGCTCGGCTATGCAACCGGACGGCGCGCGCTGGTCGACATCCTGCATGAGATGCGCGCGGCGGGGACGCACCACGTCACGCTGAACCCTGGATCGGACCGACCCGTGCGCGACGTCATCGAGGAAATCGCCGAGCATGTCTTGCCGGTATTTCACGACGAGCCAGCCTGATTCATCAGGAATCCCAATTCATACGATGCGGTGCAAGCGTCGGTCGTGGCTGGACGAACGCCCGCGCAGCGGCGCAGCGGCGCATCGCCGATCGGCACCGGCACGCACGCGTTACAGACGCCTTACGGCCACGCAAGCAGGACGTTCCCGCCGAAATCGGACGGACGGCAGCCGGCACACGGCTTGCGCACATGCCCCGCCAACGCCCGCTCCGCCTCGTTCATGCCCGATCGAATAGCCGGCGACGGAACTATTCGGTCCCGATCGCGATCATGTTAACTTCCGTCCATCATTCAGCCTCGCGGGCCGCGTGACGAGACGCACCCGCATGCCCACGCCATGCGACATATCCTCCTCGGCTGGCTGCTTGCCGCCGTCGTCTCGGCCGCCCACGCGGCCGCTCCTGCTCCAGCGGCCGCGTCGGCCGCCTCCGACGCCGCGCCCGCGCTGACGCCGCAAGAGGCGCGGCAGGCACTGAATGTGCTGGAAAACCCGCGCGAGCGCGCGCAGGTCGAAACGACGCTGCGCGCCATCGCAGCCGTCGGCGCATTGAGCGCGCCCGCCGTGCCGGCAAGCGCGGCGTCCGCGGCCAGCGGCGCATCGGCTGCCGCGGCACCGGCCGCGCTCACGTCGAACGGGCTCGCATCGATGCTCGTCCGCCAGGGATCGCGCTGGGCCGCGCAGATCGGCAACGCGCTGCAGGAATCGCTGCGCTCGCTGCTCGACATCGGTTCGGTGGGAAGCTGGTGGCACGACAAGCTCGCGCGCGCCGACCAGCGTGCGGACCTGACACGCACGCTCGGGATCCTCCTCGCGGTGCTTCTGCCAGCGCTCGTCGTCGAATGGCTCGCGAAGCGGCTGCTGCGACGCGCGCTGGCGACGGTGGCCGCGCGCCGCGCCGATGCATCGCGCGGCCCCACGCCCGATTCCGCCGCATCGGACGAGGATCACGCGCCGCCGCCCGACACGTCCACTCCGCCCGACACCGCGGCCGCCGACGCCGCGGATACCGACGCTGCGGACACCGCGCCCTCGCCCTCCCCAAGCCGGGGCCAGGCGCGCCGACACACCACGCTGCTGCACCGGATGCCGCGCGCGCTCGTCAGTCTCGCGCTGCGCGCGGTGCCGCTGCTCGTGTTCGTCGGCGTCGCGAGCCTGACGATGTCGTTGCTCGTCGAGACAGATACGCCGATCGAATCCGCGCTCGAAGCATTGATCGACACCTACGTGATTTGCCGGCTCGTCACGATCGTCAGCCGGCTGTTCTTCCAGCCCGACGCGCGGCAGTTGCGGCTGCTGCATATCAGCGACGCATGGGCCGGGTTCGCGCAACGCTCGATCGCGCGGATCGCGATCGTGGTCGGCGCGTGCACGGCGGCCGTCGAGATCGCCGCGAACTTCGGCCTGACCGAAGCCGGCCATGTCGCGCTGCTGAAGGCCGTCGCGCTCGTCGGGCACGTGATGATCTCGGTGCTGATCCTGCGGTGTCGCCGGCCGGTCGCGGCACGGATCCGTGCCGCCGGCGCGGATCGTCCGACCTTCACGGTCGTCGGCAACGCGCTCGCCGACGCATGGGCGCCCGTCTCGGTCTTCATCGTGATGGCGCTGTGGTTCGTGTGGGCGCTCGACGTCCACAACGGCTACCGCGTGCTGATCACGCTCGGCGGCCGCTCGATCGCCGCGATGATCGCGATGCGGATGGTGTCGATCGTCGTGTTCGGCGCGCTCGCGCGGCTGTTCCAGCGCCGCGAGGACGACCGCACGCTCGTTCATCTGCACGCGTACCGCTACTACCCGCTGCTGCGCCGGATCGTGTCGGGCGTGCTCGGCATCGTGACCCTCCTGCTGCTGCTGCAGATCTGGGGCGTGCCGATCTTCCGCGCGTTCGAGACGGGCACGATCGGCCACCGGCTCGCCTCCGCGCTGGTGACGATCGCGATCGCGGCAATCGTCGCGCTCGTCGTGTGGGAAGCGGCCAACATCGCGATCGAGCGCCGCCTGCAACGATGGACGCGCGAAGGCAACCTGGTGCGGGCCGCGCGGCTGCGCACGCTGCTGCCGATGCTGCGCTCGCTGCTGTTCGTGATGATCGCGCTCGTCGTCGTGCTGACGGGCCTCAGCGAACTCGGCGTGAACGTCGGCCCGCTGCTGGCCGGCGCCAGCATCTTCGGCGTCGCGCTCGGTTTCGGCTCGCAGAAGCTCGTGCAGGATTTCATCACCGGGATCTTCCTGCTGATGGAAAACGCGATGCAGGTCGGCGACTGGGTCACGCTCGCCGGCGTGTCGGGGACGGTCGAATACCTGTCGATCCGCACCGTGCGGCTGCGCGCCGGCGATGGGTCGCTGTACACGATCCCGTTCAGCTCGGTGACGACCGTCAACAATACGAATCGCGGGCTCGGCAACGCGGCGGTCAAGGTCAGCATCGCGTACGACGAGGACATCGACCGCGCGATCGCGACGCTGAAGGAAATCGGCGCCGCATTGCGCGACGACCCGAAGTACCGCGACGGCATTCTGTCGGACTTCAGCTACTGGGGCATCGACCAGGTCGACGGCGCGGCGCTCGCGCTGGCCGGGCAGATGCAATGCACGGACTCGGCGCGCTGGAGCGTGCAGCGCGAATTCAACCGGCGCATCGCGGAGACGTTTCGCGAACGCGAAATCCGGATCGCCAATCCGCAGCGCAGCGTCGTGGCCTATGCGGACGGATCGCGGCCGGTCGGCCACGATGAAAACGACCTTCGCGCCGATACGCGCAATGCCGCCGATACGGCAGCCCGGCCGCCGTCGCCCGACGCAGCGGCGCGCAAGCCGGATTGATCGTCGGGAGCACGTGATCTGCCGCGCTCAACGCGCGGCAGGCTTCTTCACGCGGGCCGTGCTTTTCGCGGCGGGAGGCGCCGCCACTCGCTTCGTCGCGCGCTTCGGCGCGGATCCCCCATCGGCCGCCCCCGCATCGCGCTGCGCATGCCATTGCTCGAGCAGCACGCGCGTCTGGTCGGCGATCGTTTCGGTCACGAGCGCCGCGCGCTCGCCGTCGAACGCGTCCCATTCGAGCAACTGCAGCGCCGAACGCTGCGCGATGTGGAACACCGTGATCTGCCCGAACAGGCTCAGCGCGCGCAACCGCGTGACGGGATCGTCGACCGGCCGCCCCGTGATGCGGGCGATCAACTCGGCGCTCACGTCGTTCAGCGGCTTGCGCATGCGCTTCATCAGGATTTCGCTCGCGCTCGCCGGTTCTTGGCCGCCCTGCTCGCGCGCGAAGAACATCCGCTGGTTCATCGTCTTCGGCGCGGTGAACATCCGGTCCGACAACGCGCGCAGCAGCCCGATGAACGCATCGATCAGCGCGTCGACGCTCGCGTCGGCGTCGAGCATCGCCCGCGCATGGCCGACCGCCGGCGCGAACACCTGCCAGCCGTTCTCGGCGATCGTCTCGACGCACGCGCGGTACACGCCTTCCTTGTTCTCGAAGTAGTACTGGAGCGCCGGCGCGTTCACACCCGCCCTCGCGGCGATCTCGCGCGTCGACGCGCCCGCGAACCCGCGATCGCCGAACAGTTCGATCGCCGCCTCGATGATCCGCTGGCGCGTTTCGTCGCCGCGCGCGTAGCCGCCCGCCGACGTGCGGCGCAGCTTCTTCGCTTCGTTCATGCCTTCCTCGTCATTCGATCGATCGACATTCTACTTGACACAATTTTATCAACTGGAATAATTCTTCCACTTGGAATAAATTGGATCCCGCATGTCGACACCACAAGACCCGCCACAGAAAGCAGATCGTCAGGAAAACGGAACAACGCCGCGCAACGGCAACGGCGGAACGAAGCGACGCATCCTGCTCGCGGTCGCCGTGCTCGCGGCCGTCGGCGGCGCGGTGTGGCTCGGTCGCTGGTGGACGGTCGGCCGCTTCATCGAGAGCACCAACGATGCGTACCTGCAGGCGGACAGCATGACTGCCGCGCCGAAGGTCGCCGGCTACGTGACCGACGTCTACGTGCGCGACAACCAGCCCGTCAAGGCCGGCGATCCGCTCGTGCGGCTCGACGTCCGCCAGTACCAGGTGGCGCTCGCGCAGGCGCTGGCGACCGTCGACGCCCGCCGCGCCGATATCGCGCGCGCCGAAGCCGACATCAGCCAGCAGCGCGCGAATCTCGAACAGGCCGACGCACAGGCGAAGGTGTCGCAAATCAACGCGCAGCACGCGAGCGACGAGTACGCGCGCTATGCGCCGCTCGCGGCGACCGGCGCCGAAACGCACGAACGCGTGGCCGACCTGAAAAGCACGCGCGATCAGGCGCGCGCGACGCTCGCCGCGAACAACGCGTCGATCGCCGCCGCCCGCACGCAGATCGCGTCGTTCACCGCGCAGCTCCAGCAGGCACGGGCGCAGCTCGAGGCCGCGCAGGCCAGCGCCGCCCAGGCGCAGCTCGATCTCGACAACACGATCGTGCGCAGCACGCTCGCAGGCCGCGTCGGCGACCGCACGGTGCGCGTCGGGCAATACGTGCAGCCCGGCACGCGCCTGCTGACCGTCGTGCCGGTCGACTCGATCTATCTCGTCGCGAACTTCAAGGAAACGCAAATCGGCAACATGCGCGTCGGCCAGCCCGTCGAGCTGCATGTCGACGCGCTGCCGGACGGCCCGCTGTCCGGCGTCGTCGACAGCTTCGCGCCCGGCACCGGCGCGCAGTTCGCGCTGCTGCCGCCCGAGAACGCGACCGGCAATTTCACGAAGATCGTCCAGCGCGTGCCCGTGCGCATCCGTCTCGCCGCGAATGCCCGCGCGCAACGCATGCTGTTGCCTGGGTTGTCGGTGACGGTCGACGTCGATACGCGCTCGGCCCGCGACGAGCAGCATCATGGCTGATACGCCCGCCACGACACCCACGCCGCCGCACGAAGGCCGCGCGAGCGTGACCGACTGGATCGCGGTCGCGGCCGGTGCGCTCGGCGCGCTGATGGCGACGCTCGACATCTCGATCACGAACTCCGCGCTGCCGCAGATCCAGGGCGAAATCGGCGCGACCGGCACCGAAGGCACGTGGATCTCGACCGGCTACCTGATGTCGGAGATCGTGATGATCCCGCTCGCCGCATGGCTCACGCGCGTGTTCGGGCTGCGCAATTTCCTGCTGACGAACTCCGCGCTGTTCATCGCGTTCTCGATGATGTGCGGCTGGTCGCATTCGCTGCCGACGATGATCGCCGGCCGGATCGGCCAGGGCTTCACCGGCGGCGCGCTGATCCCGACCGCGCAGACGATCATCCGCACGCGCCTGCCGCTGTCGCAGTTGCCGGTCGGGATGACGATGTTCGGCCTGATCGTGCTGCTCGGGCCGTTGTTCGGCCCCGTGCTCGGCGGCTGGCTCGCGGAGAACGTGAACTGGAGCTGGTGCTTCTTCCTGAACCTGCCCGTCTGCCTGCTGCTGATGGCGCTGCTGGTGTTCGGCCTGCCGTCGGACCGCCCGCAATGGAGTGCGTTCTTCAACGCGGACTGGCTCGGCATCCTCGGCCTCGCGATCGGCCTGAGCTCGCTGACCGTCGTGCTTGAGGAAGGCCAGCGCGAACGCTGGTTCGAATCGCAGATGATCGTCACGCTGAGCATCGTATCGTTGGTCGGGATGATCCTGATCGCGCTGTCGCAGCGCTTCGCGAAACGGCCGATCATGCGGCTGTCGCTGATGCGCAACCCGCGCTACGCGAGCGTGATCGTGATCGTATCCGCGGTCGGCGCCGGGCTGTATGGCGTGTCCTACCTGCTGCCGCAGTTCCTCGCGATCGTCGCCGGCTACAACGCGGAACAGGCCGGCGCGATCATGCTGCTGTCGGGGCTGCCCGCCTTTCTCGTGATGCCGATCCTCCCGCGTCTGCTCGGCAAGGTCGATTTCCGCATTCTCGTGATCGCGGGGTTGCTGCTGTTCTGCCTGAGCTGCATGCTCGACATCGACCTGACCGCGCAGAGCGTGGGCCACGATTTCGTGTGGTCGCAACTGATCCGCGGCCTCGCGCAGATGCTCGCGATGATGCCGCTCAACCAGGCTTCGATGGCGGCCGTCGCGCGCGAAGACTCGGGCGATGCGGCCGGGCTCTACAACATGGCGCGCAACCTCGGCGGCTCGATCGGGCTCGCGATCATCGGCACCGTGATCGATCGGCGCACGACCTTCCACACGGCCGCGCTGCGCGAATCGGTGAGCGCGAACTCGCCGATCGGTCAGGATCGACTGTCGGCCTATGCGGCCAACTGGTTCGCGCACACCGGCGATCTCACGTATTCGAACATGCGCGCGCTCGGCCAACTGGCGCAGCAGATCCAGATCCAGGCCGTCGTGATGACCTATTCCGAAACCTTCTATCTGCTGGGCCTCGCGCTGCTCGCCTGCGTGCCGCTCGCGCTGCTGCTGAGAACGCCGCGCGGGCCGCAACCGATGTCGTCCGGCCATTGACCCGTCATACGCGATGAAACCCTTCTCCCTGCCCCGCCGCCCCGCGCTCACTCTGTGCGCGGCCGCGTGCCTGCTCGCCGGCTGCACGGTCGGCCCCGACTACCGCGGCGCGCCCGCCGCACCCGATGCACCGACCTTCGTGCGTGCGCCGGCCACCGGCATCGACACTGCCGCGCCCGCGCCGAGCGCGTGGTGGCACGCGCTGAACGATCGCCAGCTCGACGAGCTGATCACCGCGGCGCTCGTGTACAACCCCGATCTGCACGCCGCGCAGGCACGCTTGCGCGCGGCGCGTGCGCAGCTCTCGCAGCAGCGCGCGGCGCAGATGCCGAAATCGTCGGCCACCGTCGCGGCCATCCGCATGCGCGAGCCGGACGTCGGCGCGCTCGGCTCGCTGCTGCCGTCGAACGGCTCGGGCCAGTCGGGCGGCACATCGCCGTCGCTCGGCGGCTCGGGGCCGCTGCAACTCTATTCGGCGGGCTTCGACGCGACCTGGGAAATCGACTTGTTCGGCGGCACACGCCGCGCAGTCGAAGCCGCTTCCGCGCAGGCCGAAGCCGTCGATGCCGATCTCGCCGACACGCAGGTGTCGATCGCGGCCGAAGTCGCGAATGCGTATGTCGACCTGCGCGACCAGCAGCAACGGCTCGCGTTGTCGCGGCGCACCGCGCAATTGCAGCAGCAAATGCTCGAACTCACGCAGCAGCGCCGCGCACGCGGCGTCGCGGCCGATGCGGACATCGAGCGGCTGACGACGCAGGTCGAGAACACGCGCGCGTCGCTGATCCCGCTCGATGCGCAGGTGACCGAATCGCTCGACCGCCTCGCGATCCTGACGGGCCGCGCGCCGGGCGCGCTCGACGTCGTGCTGTCGACCCCGGACGCGGCGCTGCCGACGCTGCCCGGCAGCGTCGCGATCGGCGATCCGGCCACATTGCTGAAACAGCGCCCCGACATCCGCGCGGCCGAACGCCGGCTCGCGTCGAGTCATGCGCAGATCGGCGAGCATGTCGCCGACTATTTCCCGAAAGTAACGTTGCTCGGCGATCTCGGTTTCAGCGCGACCGATCCCGGCCACCTGTTCCGCAAGCAGAATTTCACGTGGATCGGTGCGCCGTACCTGCAATGGAACATTCTCGACTTCGGACGCACGCGCGGCGCGGTACGTGCGGCCGAAGCATCGCGCGACGAAGCGGAAGCGAATTATCAGAAGGCCGTGCTCGGCGCATTACAGGATGCCAACACCGCGCTGCAGCGTTACGGGCATCAGCGCGAGCACGTCGTCGCGTTGACGAAGGTGCAGACGTCGGCCGTGCATTCGCGCGCGCTGATGGACCAGCGCTATCGCGCGGGCGTCGCGTCGATGATCGACCTGCTCGATACGCAACGCGAAGCGCTATCCGCACAGCAGAACGTGATCGCCGGGCAAGCCGAACTGATCAAGAACTACGTGTCGATACAAAAGAGCCTCGGGCTCGGGTGGCAAACGAGCGCCGGTTGACGGCGTCGCCAGAAATCATGCACGACCGATGCATCATGCGCGCCGCAGCGACTCCTTGCGCGCGCAACGATACGGCTTCGTTTCTTGCACAACGGACGGTTCGCGCTGCATCTCCCCCACGGCTATCGAAAACATATCGAATATCAATTAGCCAATCGTCTGACGATCTCTTCTAATTCAGTCGGCTTCCCCACCACCGATCGGATTCAAGGAGTTCCATCGTCATGTCCTCATCTTCCCATCGCGTGCTGCGGCACGCAGTCGCCGCGATCTGCGTGGCGCTCTCCGCTGCTCCGCATGCCGCCGAACTCACGCGCGACACCGGCGCGCCCGTGGGCGACAACCAGAATTCGCAAACGGCCGGCCCCGCCGGCCCGGTGCTACTGCAGGACTCCGCACTCATCGAGAAACTGCAGCGCTTCGATCGCGAGCGCATTCCGGAACGCGTCGTGCATGCACGCGGCACCGGCGCATTCGGCGAGTTCGTGCCGAGCGCCGACATCTCCGACCTGACGAAAGCGAAGGTCTTCACGCCCGGCACCCGCACGCCCGTGTTCGTGCGCTTCTCCACCGTGATGGGCTATCGCGGCTCGCCCGAGCAGGCGCGGGACCCGCGCGGCTTCGCGGTGAAGTTCTATACGCAGCAGGGCAACTGGGACATGGTCGGCATCAACTGGCCGGTGTTCTTCATTCGCGACGGCATCAAGTTCCCCGACTTCGTGCATGCGAACAAACCGAGCGCGGTGACCGGCGTGCAGGATCCGAACCTCGCGTTCGACTTCTTCGCACACACGCCCGAAGCGACCCACATGCTGACGAGGCTGTACACGGACGAGGGCATGCCCGATTCGTATCGCCGCATGGACGGCTTCGCGGTGCACGCGTTCAAGTTCGTCAATGCGCAGGGCGACGTGCACTACGTGAAGTTCCACTGGAAGAGCCAGCAAGGCGTGCACGGCCTGCGCCCGCAGGAGATCCCCGCATCGATCGGCCGCGACTGGAACATGATGACGAACGACCTGTACGGCGCGCTGAAACAGGGCGATTTCCCGAAGTGGGATCTGTACGTGCAGGTGCTCGCGCCGAAGGACCTGAACCGCTTCGACTTCGACGCGCTCGACGATACGAAGGTGTGGACCGGCGTGCCCGAACGCAAGATCGGCACGATGACGCTCAACCGCGTGCCCGACAACTATTTCCAGTCGACCGAGGAATCGGCGTTCGCGCCGTCGCGGCTCGTGCCGGGGATCGAGCCGTCCGAAGACCGGATGCTGCAGGATCGCCTGTTCGCATACGCCGACACGCAGATGTACCGGCTCGGCGCGAACTACATGGATCTGCCGATCAACCGCCCGGTCGTGCCGGTCGTCAACAACAACCAGGACGGCAAGATGAATGCCGGCGACCGCAAGGGCGAGGTGAATTACGAACCGTCGACGCTGAATGAACTCGCGCAGGATCCGCAGTACAAGTCGGTCCGCACGGCGCTCAGCGGCACGACGCAGCAGGAGGCGATCCGCAAGAAGCTGCCGTTCCGTCAGGCGGGCGAGTACTACCGTAGCCTGTCGCAGCAGGACAAGGACGACCTCGTCACCGCACTGTCCGGCGATCTCGGTCAGGTGAAGAACGCGCACAACCAGTACGCGATGCTGTCGTACTTCTACAAGGCCGACGCCGATTACGGCACGCGTCTCGCGCAGGCCGTTCACGCGAACGTCCAGCAAGTGCAATCGCTCGCGGCGAAGCTGAGCGACGACTGATCCCGCGACGACGGTCGCTGCCGACGTGTGCGCTCGCACCGCGCACGTCGGCCCGGCCACCTCATCAGGACATCCTCATGCGATCCGAACGCTTCACCCACGCGATCCGCGCGGCCGCGGCGGCGCTCGCGCTGGTCGCGCTCGCCGGTTGCGCGCATCTGCCCGACCGGCCGGCATACGGCAAGGCCGACCCTGCCGCGCTGCGCCGCTATGACGACGACTGGTTCGACGCCGCGCGCGTCGGCCGCGTCGATATCCTGCGCGCGTTGCACGACGCCGGCTATCCCCTCGACGCCACCGACAGCCACGGTTATACGGCCGTGATCCTCGCGTCGTACGACGGCCAGCCCGCGGCGCTCGACTACCTGTTGTCGGCCGGCGCCGATGCGTGCATTGGCGATCGCCACGGCAATACGGCGCTGATGGGCGCCCTCTTCAGGAACGAACCCGACATCGCGCGACGCCTGATCGACACACACTGCCCGATCGACCAGACGAACGGCGCCGGCGAAACCGCGCTCGGATTCGCGACGCTGTTCAACCGCTTCGAGCTGATTCCGCTGCTCGTCGCGCATGGCGCGAATCCGAACCATGTCGACCGGCGCGGCCAATCGCTGCTGCAACTCGCGCTGACGCACGACAACACGTATGCCGCGGACGCACTGCGGGATGTCGGCGCCAAACGGTAGTGCGACTACGAATCGACCGTCTGAACGATGCGGATGCACCGTGCTATCGTGCCGTTGGTTTCATCGCACGGAGACGGGAAAATGCTGAATCGCTTCGCCATTGTTCTGGTTGCCGCCGGCGCGACAACCAGTCTCGCTGCGGCCGCCGCGAGCACCCAACCGGACAGCGCCGATTCGTATCGTCAGTTGCGCACGCGGCTCTTTGCCGGTGCGACGGTCACCGCGATCTTTTCGCCGAATCAGTGCCAGCACGCGCAGCAGGCGGCTACCCAGGCAGCGGCGCCCACCGTGTCCGGCGGCTTCGCGATACGCGACTTCATGGAAGTCGGCGGCAATACGCTCGCGTTCGCCAACCAGCACCTCACCGTCCAGCCGAGCGGCGCGACCGTACTCGAGCTGATCCAGTATCGCGTGATGCAGGACGAAAGCGCGACGGTGACGGTACGCTCGCTTTCGCCCACCACGTACCAGCCCGTCGCGCCCGCGCAGGTTTTCCAGTGCACGCTCGGCGACGGCCTTCGTTTCGCATACGCGTGGCGGGATCGCGACTGACGCCGGGACTTCGTAGCGAATGCGGAAATTCGCACGAAAACAGCAGGAGTACTACGGAATTCGGGTGACGTACGGCACGGGAAAATCGACCCGTGCGTCGTCCGAGCCCACGTTCCGACTCGACAAAACTCGTCGAGCAGACGATAGAACGCGATCCGCTCCGGATCGGGATGAGCGATCCCGTACCGCCTGAAGAAAGGCGCAGCCCATTCGCTGCCCGGGTCCGCTTCGATATCGCGCGATGCCTGCGCTGGATCCCGATAGCGATCGGCCAAGGCCAATGGCGCGCTCGTCGCCACGCACCGCTCTCGGCAGCATCCACGCGCGCCCCGCCGCCCACACGACGTCGACACGACGCCGGGCACCCGCGCACCCGGCGGGCCCGCCGTCCCCAACCAGCGTTCCGCCAAGCGTCGTCCGCCCCCCGCCGCCATCGTTTTTCGGCGCCATTCACCGCCTCCATCGAATCTCCATCTTTCCGCATCAAAGACGCCAACTACGCGCGTCAGACTCCGGTCCGTCAAAGCAGGCAGTGGGCTGCCTGCGCTTCCTGGAGTCGCTATGAAGAATCAGAAACGATGCTGCCACGGCGCCGTATGCGCGCTGGTGGCTGCAATGCTGGCGGGTTGCGGGCCGTCCGAACAGCAGGCCGCCGCGCCGGCCACACCGGTGGCGGCCATGACCGTGGCCGCCACGCGCGTCGACGTGACCGAAGACCTGCCGGGCCGCGTCGCGGCCGTGCGCGTGGCCGAGATCCGGCCGCAGGTGAGCGGCATCGTGCAACGCCGACTGTTCGAACAAGGCACCGAAGTCCGTCCGGGCCAGCCGCTGTTCCAGATCAACCCGGCGCCGTTCAAGGCGGAGATGGACACGGCCGCCGCATCGCTGCAGCGCGCGCAGGCCGCACTCGAACGCGCAAAGGTGCAGGCCGCGCGCTTCAAGCCGCTCGTCGAGGCCGATGCGATCAGCCGCCAGGTGTACGACGACGCCGTATCGCAACGCGACCAGGCCGCGGCCGACGTCGCGCAGGCCCGCGCGACGCTTGCGCGCCGCCAGCTCGACCTGAAATTCGCAACCGTGGAAGCGCCGATCGCCGGCCGCATCGACCAGGCGCTCGTGACCGAAGGCGCGCTGGTGTCGAGCGGCGACAGTCAGCCGATGGCGCGCATCCAGCAGATCGACCAGGTATACGTGGACGTGCGCCAGCCGGCCGCGTCGCTCGACGCGCTGCGCGGCGCGCTCGCGGCTCAACCGCAAGCGTCCGACGGCAACGGCCTGCCGGTCGACGTGCTGCGCGACGACGACACGCGCTACGACGTCAAGGGCCGCATGCTGTTTTCGGGCGTCAACGTCGATCCGGGCACCGGCGACGTGCTGCTGCGCGTGCTGGTCGACAACCCGAAGCGCCAGTTGCTGCCGGGCATGTACGTGCGTGCCCGCATTCCGCGCGCCCACTACGCGAACGCCGTGATGGTGCCGCAACAGGCCGTGGTGCGCGCCGGCGGCAAGCCGCAGGTATGGGTGCTCGACGCGAAGGGCAACGCGCATCTGAAGGCCGTCGAAGTCGGCGAGCTCACGAACCGCAGCTACCGCATCAAGTCGGGCCTGCAGGCCGGCCAGAAGATCGTCGTCGAAGGCATGGAACGCCTGACCGACGGCGCGCCGGCTGCCGCAACCGACTGGAAGTCGCCTGACGCGGCCGCCGCGTCCGCGCACTGAGTCACGAGGAGCCTCCCGTCATGGCTGAATTCTTTATCCGCCGCCCGGTGTTCGCGTGGGTGATCGCCCTCTTCATCATCCTGATGGGGCTGATCGCGATTCCGCAACTGCCGGTCGCACGCTACCCGTCGGTCGCCCCGCCGTCCGTCACGATCACCGCGAACTATCCGGGCGCCACGCCCCAGACGATGAACGACGGCGTGCTGAGTCTCATCGAGCGCGAGCTGTCCGGCGTCAAGAACCTGCTGTACTTCGAATCGTCGGCCGACACGTCCGGCAGCGCGCAGATCACCGTCACGTTCAAGCCCGGCACCGATCCGGAGATGGCGCAGGTCGACGTGCAGAACAAGATCAAGTCGATCGAGCCGCGCCTGCCTGCCGCCGTGCGCCAGAACGGGCTGATCGTCGAATCCGCGTCGTCCGGCTTCCTGATGCTGATCGGCCTGCGCTCCGACAGCGGCCGCTTCGACGAAGGCGCGCTCGCCGACTACATGGCGCGCAGCGTGTCCGAGGAATTGCGGCGCATCGACGGTGTCGGGCGTGTGCTGCAGTTCGGCTCCGAACGCGCGATGCGCATCTGGGTCGATCCGCAGAAGCTGATCAATTTCGGTCTGTCGATGAGCGATCTGACGACCGCGATCGGTCAGCAGAACGTGCAGATCGCGCCGGGCAGCCTCGGTGCGCTGCCCGCGCTGCCGGGCCAGCGCGTGACCGTGCCGCTCACCGCGCAGGGCCAGCTCACCACGCCGGAGGAATTCGCGAAGGTCGTGCTGCGCGCGAACGCGGACGGCTCGAGGGTCGTGCTCGGCGACGTCGCGCGCGTCGAACTCGGTTCGCAAAACTACATGTTCGTGAGCCGCGAGAACAACCGGCCGGCCACGCTCGCCGGCGTGCAGCTCGCGCCGGGCGCCAATGCCGTGAAGACGGCGGACGCGATCCGCACGCGCATGGCCGAACTGAGCAAGTCGATGCCGTCGGGCATGACCTACTCGATCCCGCTCGACACGTCGCCGTTCGTCAAGATCTCGATCGAGAAAGTGCTGGCCACGCTGTTCGAGGCGATGGTGCTCGTGTTCCTCGTGATGTACCTGTTCCTGCAGAACGTGCGCTATACGCTGATCCCGGCCATCGTCGCGCCGGTCGCGATGCTCGGCACCTTCGCGGTGATGCTGCTGACCGGCTTCTCGATCAACGTGCTGACGATGTTCGGCATGGTGCTCGCGATCGGCATCATCGTCGACGACGCGATCGTCGTCGTCGAGAACGTCGAGCGCCTGATGGCCGAGGAAGGACTGTCGCCGAAGGACGCGACGTCGAAGGCGATGAAGGAAATCACGGGCGCGATCGTCGGCATCACGCTGGTGCTGACCGCGGTGTTCCTGCCGATGGCGATGGCGAGCGGCTCGGTCGGCGTGATCTACAAGCAGTTCACGCTGTCGATGGCCGTGTCGATCCTGTTCTCCGCGCTGCTGGCGCTGACGCTCACGCCGGCCCTGTGCGCGACGATGCTCAAGCCGCTCGCGCCGGGCCATCACGAGAAGCGCGGCTTCTTCGGCTGGTTCAACCGCCGCTTCGATCGCCTGACGAAATGGTACGAGACGCGCGTCGGCCGCCTGGTCGGGCGCACGGGCCGCGTGATGCTGGTGTTCGTCGCGATTGCGGGCGCGCTGGCGTTCGGCTTCCGCAGCCTGCCGTCGTCGTTCCTGCCGGACGAGGATCAGGGCTACTTCATCACCAGCTTCCTGCTGCCCGCGGACGCGACCGCCGAGCGCACGCACGACGTGGTCAGGACGCTGGAGAAGCATCTTGCTTCGCGTCCGGCAATCCAGTCGAGCATTTCCGTGATCGGCTACGGCTTCTCGGGCCAGGGTCCGAACGCGGCGATCAACTGGTCCGTGATGAAGGACTGGAAGAATCGCGGCGGCGCATCGACGCTCGAGGAAGGCATGCTCGCGCAGCAGGCGATGGCCGGCGTGACCGAAGGCACGGTGATGAGCCTGCTGCCGCCTGCGATCGACGAACTCGGCAACAGCTCGGGCTTCTCGATGCGCCTGGAAGACCGCGCCAACCAGGGCACGGCCGCGCTCAAGGCCGCGGAAGCCAGGCTGCTCGAACTCGCCGCGCAAAGCAAGGTCGTGACCGGCGTGTACCCGGACAGCCTGCCCGCCGGCACGAGCATCCGCCTCGAGATCGATCGCGCGAAGGCGCAGGCGCTCGGCGTGTCGTTCGCGACGCTCAGCGACACGCTGTCGACCGCGATGGGTTCCACCTACGTGAACGACTTCCCGAACGCCGGCCGCATGCAGCAGGTGATCATCCAGGCCGACGCGCCGGCGCGCATGCAGATCGACAACGTGATGAAGCTGTACGTGCGCAACGCGGCCGGCGGCATGGTGCCGCTGTCCGAGGTGGTGCGCCCGGTGTGGGCCGACACGCCGCTGCAGATGGTGCGCTTCAAGGGCTACCCGTCCGCGCGGATCTCGGGCACCGCCGCTCCCGGCCAGTCGAGCGGCGCGGCGATGGCCGAGATGGAACGTCTCGCCGCGCAGTTGCCGCCGGGCTTCGCGGTCGAGTGGACCGGCCAGTCGCTGCAGGAACGCCAGTCGGCGTCGCAGGCGCCGATGCTGATGGTGCTGTCGATGATCGTCGTGTTCCTCGTGCTTGCCGCGCTGTACGAGAGCTGGTCGATTCCACTGTCGGTGATGCTGGTGGTGCCGCTCGGCCTGATCGGCGCGATCGGTGCGGTGCTGCTGCGCGGCTTGCCGAACGACGTGTTCTTCAAGGTCGGGATGATCACCGTGATCGGCCTGTCCGCGAAGAACGCGATCCTGATCGTCGAGTTCGCGAAGCAATTGCGCGAGGAAGGCAAGGGATTGATCGAGGCAGCCGTCCAGGCGTCGAAGCTGCGCCTGCGCCCGATCCTGATGACCTCGCTCGCATTCGGCCTCGGCGTCGTGCCGCTGATGATCGCGACCGGCGCCAGCGCCGAGACGCAGCACGCGATCGGCACCGGCGTGTTCGGCGGCATGGTGACCGCCACGGTGCTGGCCATTTTCTTCGTCCCTGTTTTCTTTGTGTTCGTGATGAGCATCCAGGAGCGCATCGGCGCATGGCGGGCTTCCCGCAAACAGCCGGCGGCCCCGACTCACGGACAGGAAGGTTGATGCCATGCGATTGCTTATTCTTCCCCTCGTCCTCGCGCTGTCGGCCTGCTCGCTCGCGCCGACGTTGGTCAAACCCGCGATGCCGGTGCCGACCGCCTACACGGCCGCCGCTGCCGCCGATCTCCACGCGAACGCCGCCGATCTCGGCTGGCGCACGATGTTCGGCGACCGCCGCCTGCAGCGCCTGATCGAGCTCGCGCTCGACAACAACCGCGACCTGCGCGTGGCGGCGCTGAACGTCGAGGCCGCCGAAGCGCAGTACGGCATCCAGCGCGCCGCGCGTCTGCCGTCGATCGGCGCCGGCGCGAACTTCACGCGCCAGCGCACGTCGGACGACACCCAATCGAATCCGCCGCTGTTCGGCACGACGCAGAACCAGTACGGCGTAAACGTCGGCATCAGCGCGTTCGAGATCGACCTGTTCGGCCGCGTGAAGTCGCAATCGGATGCCGCGTTCGCGCGCTACCTGGCAACCGATCACGGCCGACGCGCGGTGCAGATCTCGCTCGTCGGCGGCGTGGCCAACGCGTACTTCGCCGAACGCCTCGCGCACGAGCAGCGCCAGTTGTCCGAGCGCACGCTCGCCGACTGGCGACAATCGCTCGATCTCGCGCGTCGCCTGAAGGAAGCGCACCAGGCGAGCGGCGTCGACATCGCACAGGCCGAAGGCCAGGTCGCGAGCGCGACGGCCGATCTCGAAGCACGCACGCGCGCCGTCGAGCAGGCGCGCAACGCGCTGCGCCTGCTGGTCGGCACCGAGCTGCCGAAGGATCTGCCCGAGCCGCTGCCGCTTCAGCAGCAACCGGTGATCACGCAATTGCCGGCGGGTCTCCCGTCCGAGCTGCTGTTTCGTCGCCCGGATATCCAGCAGGCCGAACAAAATCTCGTCGCCGCGAATGCGGACATCGGCGCCGCGCGCGCCGCGTTCTTTCCGCGCCTGTCGTTGACGTCGTCGATCGGCTTCCTCAGCCCCGCGATGGGCAGCCTGTTCGACGGCGGTCAGCGCGTGTGGAGCTTCGCGCCGCAGGTCACGGTGCCGATCTTCCAGGGTGGCCGGCTGCGTTCCGAGCTGCGTCTCGCGCAAGTGCGCAAGTCCAGCGCGATCGCCGAATACGAACGCGCGATCCAGGCCGCGTTCCGCGAAGTCGCCGACGGCATCGCCGGGCGCGAAACGTTCGGCCGCCAGATCGACGCGCAGACGCGCGTGGTCGCTTCGGCCGAACGCCGCACCGACCTGTCGAACCTGCGCTATCGCGCGGGTGTCGAGGGACGGCTGGAGTTGCTCGATTCGCAGCGGCAGCTCTATGCGGCACGGCAGGCGCTGCTCGACCTGCGCCGCGACGAGCTCGGCAATGCCGTTGCGCTGTACAAGGCGCTCGGCGGCGGCCTGACGGACCAGGACGTCGCACCGTCGAAGCGCGTGGCGCAGAACTGAACGAACGACGCCGTTGCGCCCCGTGCGGCAGCGTGGCGCAACGGCGTGCCCCGGCCCGGCCACGGGCCGCCCCGACTGTTCGACATCGCACGGTACACTCCATGACCCATTCCCTGATACTGATTGCGGAAGACGAGCCCGACATCTCGGACATCCTCGACGCATACCTGAAGCGCGACGGCCTTCGCACCTACCGCGTCGCCGACGGGCAAGCGGCGCTCGACGTGCAGCCGCGCCTGAAGCCCGACCTGATCCTGCTCGACGTGAAGATGCCGCAGAAGAACGGCTGGGACGTGCTCGCCGAGCTGCGACGGCGCGACAATACACCCGTCGTCGTCGTCACCGCGTTCGATCGCGACCTCGACCGGCTGCAGGCCCTGCACGCCGGCGCGGACGACTACATCGTCAAGCCGTTCAACCCGGCCGAAGTCGTCGCGCGGTTGCGCGCGATCCTGCGCCGCGCCGCCGCGCCGCCGACCATGCGCATACTGCGCGTCGGCGACCTCGAGATCGACACCGACAGCTATCTGGCCCGCGTGCGCACGGCGGGTACCGAGGTGCCGATCACGCTGACGCTGACGGAGTTCCGGCTCCTCGCGCATCTCGCGAGATCGCCGAGCCGCGTG
Organism: Burkholderia sp. NRF60-BP8; assembly: GCF_001522585.2. Lineage (NCBI taxonomy): Bacteria > Pseudomonadati > Pseudomonadota > Betaproteobacteria > Burkholderiales > Burkholderiaceae > Burkholderia > Burkholderia sp. NRF60-BP8. The sequence continues at coordinate 851,132 of NZ_CP013372.1, read as the reverse complement.
TTCACGCGCGGCGAGTTGCTCGATGCGTGCATGGCCGACGTGAGCGCGCTGGAGCGCACGGTCGACAGCCACATCTGCCGGCTGCGCAAGAAACTCGAACAGGCCGGCGCGCCTGGCATGCCGGAAGTGATGCGCGGCGTCGGCTACCGGCTGCGAGGCGTGCGGTGACGCTGTCGGCACGGCCCGGCCGGCAGATCGGGCGGACGTTCAGCCTCGCCGCGAGCGTCGCCGTACTGCTCGCCTGCACCGTCGCGTTCTTCGTCCACGCACTGCATGCGCCGGCCGCGTTGCCGCGCGACGCGACGGCCGACGTCATGCTCCACAGTGCATCCACTTACCTGGTGCCGGCAACGGCGCTGTTCGTCTGCCTGCTGGCCGCTGCGTTCGACCTGCTCAGGCTGATCCACCATATGCTCGCGACGCTCGACGCCATGGCGGACACCGCCGCACGGACCGTCGCCGGCGACCCGTCGGCGCGCACGGTCTCCCGCGACAGCTGTCCGGCCGATCTGTCGCGCTTCATCGAGCATTTCAATGCGATGACTCATCCAACGAAACCTGCAAACCCATCCGATGCGACGGCCACCGCCGTCGGCAACAGTCGCGTCACGCGCACACGGCTCGCCGAACTCGAAACTCGGCTCGACGCCATCAGGACGCTCGCCGACAATGGCGACGCTTCCTCTCGCGACGCGCTGCTTCGGCATGTCGACGCGCTGTTCCGGATCGTCGACGACCTTCAGGTCACCGAACGACAGGCCCCGTCGATTCGAGCATTTCCTCGATAACGATTGGCCATTGCAACACGCATCGGAAAGGATCGGCGAGCCTCTTTCCGCATTACCTGCGTTGCCGGTTTCGAACATTACAAAACACTACCGATCTTTTCAAAATCATTGCGCTTTATTAGCTTTAACTTTGTTTCATATAATCAAAAAAAGTTTGACATCATACTTTCGTTCTTGATACCGTCCGATGCAAGCAATCCGACGGATTGCCTGCCACGCAAACGATTCCGTTCCACGTTTTTCGCTTCCGCTGCACCGAAGTACGCGCCGCCGAATGATGGGTTCGCCCGCCGGCGCGTGCAGCATCCCGATGCATTTCACTGGACGGCTGCCATCCGGCAGCGGGCCGAAGGATCGAATCAAATGAGCAGGACAACGAAGCTGTTGCTCTAGCAATCCCGCCCGCGCCGAATCCGGCGCGACTGCGCCGCCCTGTGGCGCAGCCTTTCCGTTACCGCGTTTTCCGTATTTCGCCCCCGGAGAAAAACCGCTTTCCGGATCGGGCGAAAGGCCCTGTCGCGTCCGTGCCACCCGCCCGCATGCGACAGAAAGCGGCGGTGCATGACCCGCACCGCTGTCGACCATCGTTGTTCGTGCCGTTCGTTGTTCAACCGGAGGGGTAATTCAAATGAATCAGGTTGCAAACAAGAAACAAAAGCACATTCGCGCCGTCAATCTCGCACTCGCCGCCGCGGCCGCAGCCGCGTCGTTCGGCATGGCGACCGCCCATGCCGCGCCCGCGGCCGGCTGGACGGAAACGCGCACCAAGGGCTTCCTGCCGCTCGTGCAGCAGAACGAAGCCGGCACGGCCGGCGCGCCCGCGGCGAGCACGGCTGCCGCGGCGGCCGCCGCGATCGACATGGCGCCCGGCGAATCGGTGGACATCGTGCTCGGGCTGAACCTGCGCAACGAAGCACAGCTCGACCAGTACCTGCGCGACCTGCATACGCCCGGTTCGCCGCACTACCGGCAGTTTCTGACGCCCGCGCAATTCGCCGCGCAATATGCGCCGACCGACCAGCAGGTCGCGTCCGTCGTCGCGCATCTGCGCAAGGCCGGCTTCGTGAATATCGTGGTCGCGCCGAACCGGCTGCTGGTCTCCGCGTCCGGCACCGCGGGAACCGTCCAGTCCGCGTTCCGCACGACCCTCAAGCGCTTCACGCGCAACGGCCGCAGCGTGTATGCGAACACCGACGCCGCGCAAGTGCCGAACGCGATCGGCAACATCGTCGGCGCGGTGCTCGGCCTGCAGAACGTCGAGCTCATGCATACGGGCGCGGGCGGCAAGCCGCAAGGCAACACCAGCAACCTGACGATCCCGGCCGGCGCGTCGGCGGTGCCGCACAACCCGACCGAGTTCTCGTCGATCTACGGCGGCGACGGCACGCCGACGGCCTCGCAGACCACGGTCGGCATCATCTCCGAAGGCGACCTGTCGCAGACGGTGAGCGACCTCAATACGTTCGCCGCGAACAACGGCCTCGGCACGATCAGCAGCAGCATCGTGAAGACGGGCCCGGCCGGCAGTTCGTACACCGACACCGACGGCACCGTCGAATGGAATCTCGACAGCCAGTCGATCGTCGGCACGGCCGGCGGCAGCGTGAAGCAGGTCGTGTTCTACACCGCGCCGTCGATGACGCTCACCGCGATCACGGCCGCGTACAACAAGGCCGTGACCGACAACGTCGCGAAAGTGATCAACGTATCGCTCGGCGTATGCGAATCGTCCGCGTACAGCACCGGCTCGCAGGCCACCGACGACACCATCTTCAAGCAGGCGGTCGCGCAAGGGCAAACCTTCTCGGTGTCCGCCGGCGACCACGGCGCGTACGAATGCGCGAGCGGCACGCCGTCGCGTTCGACCTACACGGTGAGCGAGCCGGCCACGTCGCCGTACGTGATCGCGGTGGGCGGCACGACGCTGTTCACCAATACGTCGACCAATGCGTACAACAGCGAAATCGTCTGGAACGATCCGAGCTGGCAGCCGGGCACCGTGTGGTCGACGGGCGGCGGCTACAGCAAGTACGAGGCCGCGCCGACGTGGCAGTCGTCGACCCTGACCGGCTCGACCAAGCGCGCGCTACCCGACGTCGGCTTCGACGCCGACCTGCGCACGGGCGCGATTCTCGTCGTGAACGGCCAGACGTCCGACACGCTGTGGGGTTCGGGCTACCTGAACAACGAAGGCGGCACGAGCCTCGCCGCGCCGATCTTCACGGGCATCTGGGCGCGGCTGCAGTCGGCCAACAACAATACGCTCGGGTTCCCGGCGTCGAGCATCTACAAGTACTTCCCGAGCAACGCGGCGCTGCTGCACGACGTCACGTCCGGCAACAACGGCAGCGGCACGTACGGCTACAAGGCAAAGGCCGGCTGGGATGCGACGACGGGCTTCGGCAGCGTGAACATCTCGAAGCTGAACGCGTTCATCCAGAGCACATCGGATTTCGCGCGCTGACGAGCCATTGACCGAACCGGATGCGCAAGCGCGACGTCTCGTATGCAACCGCGTCCGCCGACCCGCGAACGCTACGCAGCCTTCGCGGGTCCTGTGCAAGGCGTGTCGTCTCGCCGCTTCCGATGCGGCCTCGTCGCACCGCTCAATCGGCCCAGTTCCGGACATAATCCGGCACCGGCACGTGACCGTCGGCATGAACCGGCGCGCCGCGCGTCGTCTTCAACGGCAAGATCCCGGCCCATACCGCCAGCCCGAGATCCTCTTCCTTGTCGGACGGCAGCGAATCGCTGATTTTCACGGCCGCTTCCGCCATCGAAATCCGCAGCACGCCGGTCGCATTGATTTCCTTCGAATTGCCCGGCCGCGCTTCGTGCTTGCGGCCCGGCGCGATCTTGTCCATCAACGCATCCAGCGCGGCGAGTTTTTCCTCGCTGCCTTCCACCACGTCGAACTGCCCGTAGATCACCGCGGATCGATAATTCATCGAATGATTGAACGCGGACCTGGCCAGCACGAGGCCGTCCAGCAGCGTCATCGCGACGCAAGCCTGCGCGCCGGCCGACAGCGCCTTGATCATCCGGCTGCCGTTGGACCCGTGGATATAGAGCGCGTCGCCCTTTCTCCAGTGCGCGGTCGGGATGCAGTGCGTGTTCTGCCCGTCGCCGAACGCGATGTGACAGACGTACGCGTCGTCCACGATGCGGTAGAGCATCGTGCGATCGTGGTTCGCCAGCTCGGGCAGGCGGCGAACGGTCGTACGGGGCGTGGAAGAGAGAGGGGTTCGGTCGTTCATAGATCTGTAGTGCGAAATGAATGGTATCGGCATCGTGCCGTATTCGGGCGTAAGCGCGCGGTTGTCCGCCCCATCGACAGTCGCTTGCCGAATCGAGCAAAATACGCGCGTATCGCAAAGCCGCGCCGATCGCCAGGAATTCGCGTGCACCGGCCTGCCCCGCGAGAACATGAACGATACGATGCGCGCGGCATCTTCGAAAGAACCAGCACAAGGAAAATTTCTGGGACCAGCCATGGATCTCGCGCTGCTCATCTCGTCGCTTTCCAGACAGGACGGCGCGACAACACATAGCCAGCAAGAAGCCCTCTACCGGAGCCTGCGCGACATGCTGCTGGACGGGCACCTGCCGCCCGGCACGCGGCTCGCGTCGACGCGCGTGCTCGCGGCCGAACTGGGCATCGCGCGCAATTCCGCGGTCTATGCGTACGAGCGCCTGGCCGAGGAAGGCTTCGTGGCGGCCACGCGCAACGGCACGATCACGTTATGGGACGGATGCAGCCGGCCGAGCGCCGGCCATGAAGACGGCCCCGCACCGGTTCACCTGTCGGCGCGCGTGCAGGGGCTGGAGAACGTCGAGCCCGAGCCCGAACGCATGCTGCCGTTCGTTCCCGGCCTCCCGTCGCTCGACGAATTCCCGGTTGCACAGTGGCGCCGGTGCATCGAGCGTGCATGGAAGACCATCACGCCCGCCCGGCTCGCGTACGGGCCGGTCGAAGGGCTACCCGAACTGCGGCGCGCGGTGGCCGCGTACATTCGCGTCTCGCGCGGCGTGCGCTGCGACACGGGCCAGGTATTCATCACCGACGGCACGCAGAGCAGCCTCGAACTCTGCGCGCGCATGCTCGCGAATCCCGGCGACTACGGCTGGCTCGAGAATCCTTGCTACAACGGCGCGAGGACCGCATTCCGGTCGACCGGCCTGAATCCCGTGCCGATCGAGGTCGATCGCGAAGGCATGGCGCCGACCGACGAGCAGTGGCGCACCCGCCCGCCCAGGCTGATCTACACGACACCGTCGCACCAGTACCCGCTCGGCGCGCTGATGAGCCCTCGGCGACGCGCGGCGCTCGTCGAGCGCGCCCGCGCATGCGGCGCGTGGATCATCGAGGACGACTACGACAGCGAATTCCGCCACGGCGGCCAGCCGCTGCCCGCGATCCAGGGCCTGCATGCCGATGCCCCGGTGTGCTATCTCGGCACGTTCAGCAAGACGATGTTTCCCGCGCTTCGGCTCGGTTTCATGGTGGTGCCGCCGGTGCTCGTCGAACGCTTCACCGGCACGCTGCGCGAACTCGTCCATCGCGGTCACTCGGCCGACCAGCTGGCGATGGCCGAATTCATCGACAGCGGCCTCTTTGCGCGGCACCTGCGGAAGATGCGAGCGCTCTACGCCGCCCGGCGCAGCAGCCTCGAAGCGGCGCTCGCGCGCCATCTCGGCACGTCGCTGAGCGTGCGGGAAAGCCCGGGCGGCATGCATCTTTCCGCGGATCTCGCGGTGCCGCTGCGCGATACCGACGTCGCGCGTGCCGCAAGCGCCCACGGCTTGCTGCTGCAACCGTTGAGCCACTACTGCATCGGCGACGGCTACCGCGGCGACGGCCGCCGATACAACGGCTTCGTCCTCGGCTATTCGGGGCTGAGCGACGCGACGATCGAGACGGCGGCAATGCAATTCGCCGACGTCATCGACCGGCAGCGCCGCGCGCGGCGCTGAATGCCGCTCACAGTTGCGATTCGATCGGAAACAGCCCGAGAAACCACACTTCCATGCGCCGCGGGGTGGACACCTCCGGCTCGTGATCGATCTCGGTGATCTTCCCGTCCGCGTCCGTCTGAATCCACTTGAGCCGCCCTTTGCCGGCCGGATCGGTTCTCGCGTCGACACGCCATGCGATCCGATCGAGCCGCGCCTCCAGATCGTCGGCGACCTGCGACGCAATCGCCGGGCTCTCGCAGTAAACGCCGATCTCCGTATTGAGGTTCAGCGAGCGCGGATCGAGATTCATCGACCCGATGAAGATGCTCGTGTGATCGAACACGTAGGTCTTCGCGTGCAGCGACGCGCGCGACGAGCCGACGATGATCTGCTTCGAAATGCTCTTGTCGCCCGATGGCCGACGCTCGTAAAGCCGCACGCCCGCGTTCACCAGATCGCTTCGATAGCGCCGGTAGCCGGCATGCACGGCCGCCACGTCGGTCGACGCGAGCGAATTGGTCAGCACCGTCACGCGCACGCCGCGCGCCGTGAGCGCGCGCAGCCGCTCGACCACCTCCTTGCCCGGCACGAAATACGGCGACACGATCAGCAGGTCGTGCCGGGGCTGCAACGCAAGCGCGCGCAACTGCGGCATCAGGTGCCCGTCGCTGTCCTTCGGCGCGTGCGCGATCTTCGACGGATCGTCGTACAGCACCGTCGCATGCCCCCACGACAGCTCCGTGCCCTGCCCGTGGACGATCCGGTCGAGCCGCTGCCGTGCCTCGAGCACGTACGGATTGTCCTCCATCGCCCGCAGGTAGTCGCGCAATCGCTCGCGTTCGCGATCGAGCCCGCCCGGCGCCGCGTCGTGCCCGACCAGCGTATCGATCGGATACGCATACGGCGAATTCCAGAACGTATCGAATTCCGTCGAGATGTCCTTCACGACCGGGCCGTGAACGACGACGTCGAGATCGCCGAACTCCAGCATCGACGATGCGCCGAAATATTCGTCGCCGATATTGCGGCCGCCGACGATCGCCGCCTGGTTGTCCGCGATCATCGCCTTGTTGTGCATGCGCCGGTTGACGCGCGAGAACTCGAACACGGTGCCGATCTTCTTGAAGCGGCGCGTGGCCACCGGATTGAACAACCGGATCTCGATGTTCGGATGCGAGCTGATCTCGAGCAGCTTGCGGTCGTCCGCATTGGTGCCGAGATCGTCGAGCAGCGCGCGCACGCGCACGCCGCGATCGGCCGCGCGAATGATCGCATCGGCCAGTTCGTGCCCGGTCAGGTCGTCGTGCCAGATGTAGTACTGCAGGTCGAGCGAGCGGTCGGCACGGTCGGCGAGCAGCACGCGCGCATCCAGCGCATCGACCGGATCGGTCAGCAAATGGAACGCGTCCTGCCCCGGATGAGCGGCGGCCTGCTGCTGGAACGCGACGCCCAGCCGCGTATCGTCCGTATCGGTGAATGCATGCGTCGGCGTGCGATCGGCCAGCGGCGGCAGGCTCGCGCACGCGACGAGCATCAGCAACGACAGAATCGCACCCCACGAACGCAGCATGATCATGTTGGCCGCCCCCCAATGTCGGGCGAAGTCGGATTGTGTTTGTTCTGGCTGGCTGCCGGACGGAGCGCGGCACGGGTCCACGGTACGCGCGCTACGGACCGGCGTGCGACCGGATCGCGCCACAGCATACTTCGATTGATATCGCGGCGGCACGCTTTCGGTGTTTCCGCGGTGGCGAAGATGCGACACGCGGCGCCGGCACGAACGCGTTCAATACGTTCGACACATTCGGGCGGCGCACCAAAGAAAAACCCGCGACGCCGTGCGGCAATCGCGGGTTTCGAGCTTCCCCGGACGACCGTGGAAGCGAATCTGGTGGGCCCCCCGGGAGTCGAACCCGGCACCAACGAATTATGAGTTCGCTGCTCTAACCAAGCATGAGCTAGGGGCCCAGACGAGAAGCAAAGCGTGCTACACGCTGCCCCGACAACGAGGCCGGGCCGGCATTGTAACAACAAAGACGACAAAGGGAACGAACGCCACCGGCATCATGCGGATACCGGCGGCGTTCGCGGCACGGATGCTGGAAATCAGTTCCCTTCGAGGAACGACTTCAGCTTGTCGGAACGGCTCGGGTGACGCAGTTTGCGCAGCGCCTTGGCCTCGATCTGACGGATGCGCTCGCGCGTGACGTCGAACTGCTTGCCGACTTCCTCGAGCGTGTGATCGGTACTCATCTCGATACCGAAACGCATCCGCAGCACTTTCGCCTCGCGCGGCGTCAGCGAATCGAGCACGTCCTTCACGACGTCGCGCATGCTCGCATGCAGCGCGGCATCCGCCGGCGCGACCGTGTTGGTGTCCTCGATGAAGTCGCCGAGATGGGAATCGTCGTCGTCGCCGATCGGCGTTTCCATCGAGATCGGCTCCTTCGCGATCTTCATGATCTTGCGGATCTTGTCTTCCGGCATCTCCATCTTTTCGGCGAGCGTGGCCGGATCCGGCTCGAGGCCGGTTTCCTGCAGGATCTGCCGCGAGATGCGGTTCATCTTGTTGATCGTCTCGATCATGTGAACCGGAATACGGATCGTGCGCGCCTGGTCGGCGATCGAGCGCGTGATGGCCTGACGGATCCACCACGTCGCATAGGTCGAGAACTTGTAGCCGCGACGGTATTCGAACTTGTCCACCGCCTTCATCAGGCCGATGTTGCCTTCCTGGATCAGGTCGAGGAACTGCAGGCCGCGGTTCGTGTACTTCTTCGCGATCGAGATCACGAGACGCAGGTTGGCCTCGGTCATTTCGCGCTTCGCCTGACGCGCCTTCAGTTCGCCGGCCGCCATCTGGCGGTTGGTTTCCTTCAGGTCCTTCAGCGGCAGCACGACGCGCGCCTGCAGGTCGAGCAGACGCTGCTGCTGTTCGCGGATCGCCGGAACGTTGCGCGACAGCACCGCGCTGTACGGATGGCCTTCCGCGGCGATCTTCTCGGCCCAGTCGAGATCCGTCTCGTTGCCGGGGAAGCGCGCGATGAATTCCGAGCGCGGCATGCCGCACTTGTCGACGACGATGTGCAGGATCTGACGCTCGACCTGGCGCACTTCGTCCACCTGCGCACGCAGCGTGTCGCACAGGCGTTCGACGGTACGCGCGGTGAAGCGGATCGTCATCAGCTCGCTCTGGATCGTTTCCTGCGCCTTCAGGTAGGCCTTCGACTTGTAGCCTTCCTTCTCGAACGCGCGGCGCATCTTGTCGAACCACTCGCTGATCTGCGCGAACTTCTCGAGCGACGCGCGCTTGAGGGCTTCGAGTTGGGCGGCGTTGGCCGATGCCTGCGCGGCACCGTCGTCTTCCTCCTCTTCCTCTTCTTCCTCTTCCTCTTCGGCTTCCTCGTCCTCGTTCTCGATGGCTTCCGCTTCCTTCGCGGAGAAGCCGTCCGTATCGGTGGAGTCCGAAGCATTCGGATCGAGCAGGCCGTCGACGAGCTCGTCGACGCGGATCTCTTCGTTCGCGACGCGTTCGGCCATCGCGAGGATGTCGGCGATCGTGGTCGGGCACGCGGAGATGGCCATCACCATGTGGCGCAGGCCGTCCTCGATCCGCTTCGCGATCTCGATTTCGCCTTCGCGCGTGAGCAGCTCGACGGTGCCCATCTCGCGCATGTACATCCGGACCGGGTCGGTCGTGCGGCCGAATTCCGAATCGACGGTGGACAGCGCGACTTCCGCTTCCTCTTCGACTTCATCGTCCGACGACGCGGCGGGCGCGTTGTCGTTCAGGAGCAGCGTTTCCGCGTCCGGCGCCTGCTCGTATACCGCCACGCCCATGTCGTTGAACGTGCCGATGATGCCCTCGAGGGCTTCGGTCTCGGTGAAGTTGTCCGGCAGGTGGTCGTTGATTTCGGCGTACGTGAGGAAGCCGCGCTCCTTGCCGAGCTTGATCAGCGCGCGCAGCTTCACGCGGCGCTCTTCGAGCTCCTCGGCCGTGCCCGGCGTGCTCGTCGCGAACGCTTCCTTCAGCAGCGCCTTTTCCTTGGCGCGACGATCGCGCACCTTGGATTTGCCCGGTGCAGCCGCGGCTGCGGGCTGCTCGTCGCTCTGATTTGCGTCGTCTTCGACGGATACTTCGTTCAGCTTTTTGGTCATGGAGTTCGCCGTACCGGCTATATCGACTCGCGGCTGCTGGACGACAGCCGGTTGAACCGTGGGTGCATGAGTAGTACGTACTGCCGTTTCGTCCGCGTCGGCAGTCGTGTCCCTTGCGCTTTTCGCACTTGCCCGCTTCGCCGCCGGCTTGGCCGGCCCGGAGTCGGGTCTGGCGGCAGCCCGTGTTCTGGCTGCCGGCGCCGGCGCAGCCTGAGCAGTGCCGGCCGCGGTTTTCTTTCCCGCAGGAGCTGACGTGGCTGAAGACGTTGTCCTGGCGGAAGAAGCAGACTTGGCCGCTGTGACCTTCTTGGTCGGCTCCGTCGAGCCCTTGCCTGTTGCTTTCTTTCCGCCTGTCGTCTTTGCCATCGCGATTCTCGCCTCTGCCTGGAAAACAAACCGCTGGAAACCTTATATTATAGCACGCTGGGGAACCCTCTCTAAGCGCCCCAGCCGCCTACAGCCCGAGCCGACGCTTCATGTCGGTTCGCTGCTGGTTCAATTCCGTCAATTCGGTCAATTCCTCGGGGGTGAAGGTGGATTGCCGCGCCAGCCTGTCCAGCCGGTCGCAGCAGGCGTCGTAGCGCATCTTGAGCACCGCCGCCTGCAACTCCTCCCCCGCAATCCGCTCCTGCTCACGCTGCCGCTCGGGCACCGTCTCGTCTTCCGGATTCTGTAACAGCAAATCGCGGACGTTTTCATCATAGTCCAGAATTTCGCGGAAGATTTCCTCGTAAGTCGCCGCGTTCGAGGACGTCCTCAGGACATCCGACAGCAGCCGGAACTCCGCGCCGTCCCCCAGCGCACGCGCATGATCGACGACTTCCGCGAACAACTCGCCGATGCGCGGCAGCGCACGCAGGGTCGCAATCTGTTCGTCGTCGAGCTGCGAGGCGACGCGCGGATGCATCACCAGCGTGCGCAACGCGCGCTTTTCGCTGTCCGTCACGCGGCGCCGCTCGCTGCGCGCGGGCGCCTGGCGCGGCGCCGCCGCGATACGCGTATCGACGTCCGACAGCGCCGCGACCTCTTCGAACGGGATGTCGAGGCGATCGGCGAACATGTGCATGATCTGCGCGCGCAACGCGTTCGCGGGCAGCGCCTGCAACAGCGGCTTCGCATCGAACAGCGCCTTCGCGCGGCCTTCCGGCTGATCGAGCGCCTTGCCGGCGATTGCTTCGTTCAACAGAAATTGGGACAGCGGCATCGCGCGCTCGACCTGCTCGGAGAACGCGTCCGCGCCGAACTCGCGCACGTAGCTGTCCGGATCGTGCTCGGTCGGCAGGAAAAGGAACCGGATCGTGCGGTTGTCGCCCGCATGCGGCAGGCATGCCTCGAGCGCGCGCCGGGCCGCGCGCCGCCCGGCCGAATCGCCGTCGAAACTGAAAATGACCGTGTCGGTCTGACGCAGCAGCTTCTGCACGTGAATCGGCGTGCACGCGGTGCCGAGCGTCGCGACCGCGTTCGGAAACCCGAGCTGCGCGAGCGCGACGACGTCCATGTAACCCTCGACGACCAGCACGTACTTGCGCTCGCGAATCGCGAGCCGCGCCTCGAACAGCCCGTACAGCTCGCTGCCCTTGTTGAACAGCGGCGTTTCCGGCGAGTTCAGGTACTTCGGTTCGCCGCTGCCGAGCACGCGGCCGCCGAAACCGATCACCTGCCCCTTCACGTTGCGGATCGGGAACATGATCCGCTCGCGGAACCGGTCGTAGCGGCGCGCGACGCCCTGCGCATCGGTTTTCTCGCTGACGATCACGAGCCCCGCCTCGACGAGCGACTCGTCGCGATAGTCGGGGAACGCGGCCTCGAGGTTCTGCCAGCCGTCCGGCGCATAGCCGAGACCGAAGCGTGCGGCGATCTCGCCGGTCAGCCCGCGGTTCTTCAAGTACTGGATCGCGTCGGTCGCGCCACGCAACTGCTTGCGATAGTAGTCGCACGCGGTCGTCATCGCGTCGGACAGCGCGGTCGCCACCGATTTCGACACGGGCGCCGGATAGTCGCCGCCCCCGCCTGCGCCCCCACCGCCGCCGCGCATCGACGGCTCGTGCGGCACGGTCAGGCCGACGGATTGCGCGAGTTCCTGCACGGCTTCCGGGAACGTGAGCCCCGCGTGTTCCATCAGGAAGCCGATCGCGGTGCCGTGCGCGCCGCAACCGAAGCAGTGATAGAACTGCTTGGTCGGGCTGACGGTAAACGACGGGCTCTTCTCGTTATGGAACGGGCACAGCCCCATGAAATTGGCGCCGCCCTTCTTGAGCTGCACGTACCGGCCCACCACGTCGACGATATCGACGCGGTTCAGCAAATCCTGCAGGAACGAATGCGGAATCACCGTGGGATCGAGCGAAAAAAGAGGATACGGCGCCCGGCGCACGCATCGCTGGGCGCGCCGGAAACAGGTTTTACTTCGTGAGCGCGGCCTTGACCTGCGCGGAAACGGCCGTCATGTCGGCACGGCCGGCGAGCTTGCCCTTCAGCACGCCCATCACCTTGCCCATGTCCTGCGGACCGGCTGCGCCGGTTTGCGCGACCGCCGCCTGGACTTCGGCCGCCACTTCGGCGTCCGACAGTTGCGCGGGCATGTAGCCGCCCAGCACGGTCAGCTCGGCCTGCTCCTTCGCGACGAGATCGTCGCGGCCGGCCGCCTGGAACTGGCTGATCGAATCCTTGCGCTGCTTGATCATCTTGTCGACCACGGCCGTGATGCCCACGTCGTCGAGCGTGACCCGATCATCGACTTCGCGCTGCTTGATCGCGGCCATCAGCAGGCGAATCGTTGCCAGACGCTCGCTTTCCTTCGCGCGCATCGCGGCCTTCATGTCTTCGCTGATCTGCTCTTTCAAACTCATCTTTCACCCGGGATGGAAACGTGAATCCGACGCCCGCGAACGGACGTCAACACAAAAACCCGCTTGGGACAGTGTCTCAAGCGGGTTGCTCGAATCCGGCATCGGCGACTCGCCGCCTGATCGGCTGCGCGACCGCACCCGATCGCGCGGAGTCGCCGGTGCGCCGCTCAGCGAACCGCGCGGCGCCCAATCGTTCAGTACAGCTTCTTCGGCAGCGTCTGGCTGCGAATACGCTTGTAGTGACGCTTCACCGCCGCGGCCTTCTTGCGCTTGCGCTCCGCGGTCGGCTTCTCGTAAAACTCGCGCGCACGAAGCTCGGTCAGCAGACCGTTCTTCTCGATCGTGCGCTTGAAGCGACGCATGGCAACTTCGAACGGCTCGTTCTCTTTAACGCGAATGATCGTCATGATCCGACACGAATAAAGGTTTGCAGGGAAAGACTACCGAGTATAGCAGAGCGCATGCCCAAAGGCACGGGGCCGCCCCCGGGCGCAACGGCGCGGGCCGGTGCGTCAGGCGCCGCGCGCATACTCGGCCGCAGCCTGCCCGGCCGCCGTGCCGGACGCCCACGCCCACTGGAAGTTGTAGCCGCCGAGCCAGCCCGTCACGTCCACCGCCTCGCCGACGAAGAACAGCCCCGGCACGCGCGCGCTCATCATCGTCGCCGACGACAGCTCCCGCGTATCGACCCCGCCTTTCGTCACTTCGGCCTTCTTGTAGCCTTCGGTGCCGTTCGGCGTGAGCGTCCAGCCGGACAGCGCGTCGCCGATCTGGCGCAGCGTCTTGTCGGGCAGGTCCGCGAGCCGCGCGTCGGCCGCGACGCGATGCGTGTCGAGCCACGCATGCGCGAGGCGCGACGGCACCCAGTCGGCGAGCAGCGAACCGATCTGGCGCTTCGACGTGCGTTTCGCGTCGAGCAGGTCGGCCACCGTGTCGCGCTGCGGCAGCAGGTCGACGCGGATCGGGTCGCCGGGCTGCCAGTAGCTCGAGATCTGCAGGATGCCCGGCCCGGAGAGCCCGCGATGGGTCAGCAGCAGATCCTCGACGAATTCGCCGCCGCGCTTTTTGTCGCCGGTCGATACGCGCACTTCGAGCGATACGCCGGACAGCGGCGCGAACGGCGCCCAGTCCTGCGGCGCGAACGTCAGCGGCACGAGGGCGGGCCGCGTATCGACGAGCTTGTGGCCGAACTGCTTCGCGAGCCGATAGCCGAAGTCGGTCGCACCGATCTTCGGGATGGACAGGCCGCCGGTCGCGACGATCAGTGCACGCGCAGCGATCGGGCCGGCCTGCTGCGTATCGAGCGTGAAGCCGTCCGACGGCGTATGGCGCACCGCGTCGACGACGACGGGCCGGCGCCACGCGATGCCGCCCGCGTCGCACTCGTGCTTCAGCACGTCGATGATCGCGTCGCTGCCGTGGTCGCAAAAGAGCTGACCCTTGTGCTTTTCGTGCCAGGTCACGCGATGGCGCTTGAGCAGTCCGAGGAAGTCGCGCGGCGTATAGCGCGCCAGCGCCGAGCGCGCGAAATGCGGATTCGACGACAGGTAATTGTCGGGCCCGGCATACAGGTTCGTGAAGTTGCAGCGGCCGCCACCCGAGATGCGGATTTTCTCGGCGAGCCGCGGCGCGTGATCGATCAGCACGACGCGGCGGCCGAGCTGCCCGGCGACCGCGGCGCTCATCATGCCGGCGGCGCCCGCGCCGATCACGGCGATGTCATAAGTTTCCATGGCGCGGATTGTACCTGCCCGGCATCGGGGCCGGGCCGCCGCCAGCGCCGGCCCGCCCTCGCCTGCTATACTTTCCGGTTACGTCGACCTATCTGCGGCGCGTCCGAAACGGCGCGCCCTGCCCGTACCCATGCTCGTTCTCGGCATCGAAAGCTCCTGCGACGAAACCGGCCTCGCGCTCTACGACACGCAGCGCGGCCTGCTCGCGCACGCGCTCCATTCGCAGATCGCGATGCACCGCGACTACGGCGGCGTCGTGCCCGAACTCGCGTCGCGCGACCACATCCGCCGCGCGCTGCCGCTGCTCGAGGAGGTGATGGCGCAAAGCGGCACGCGCCGCGAGGACATCGACGCGATCGCATTCACGCAGGGCCCCGGCCTCGCCGGCGCGCTGCTGGTCGGCGCGAGCATCGCGAATGCGCTCGCGCTCGCGTGGAACAAGCCGACCGTCGGCATCCACCACCTCGAAGGCCATCTGCTGTCGCCGTTGCTGGTCGACGAGCCGCCGCCGTTCCCGTTCGTCGCGCTGCTGGTTTCCGGCGGCCACACGCAACTGATGCGCGTGACCGACGTCGGCGTCTACGAGACGCTCGGCGAAACGCTCGACGACGCGGCCGGCGAAGCGTTCGACAAGACGGCGAAGCTGATCGGTCTCGGCTATCCGGGCGGCCCCGAAGTCTCGAAACTCGCGGAAACGGGCACGCCGGGCGCGGTCGTGCTGCCGCGCCCGATGCTGCATTCGGGCGATCTCGACTTCAGCTTCAGCGGCTTGAAGACGGCCGTGCTCACGCAGATGAAGAAATTCGAAGCGGCGCAGCTCGACGGCGAAGCTCTCGAACGGGCGAAGGCCGACCTCGCGCGCGGCTTCGTCGATGCGGCCGTCGACGTGCTCGTCGCGAAGTCGCTCGCCGCGCTGAAGAAGACGAAGCTCAAGCGCCTCGTGGTCGCGGGCGGCGTCGGCGCGAACCGCCAGTTGCGCGCGGCCCTGTCGGCGGCCGCGGCCAAGCGCGGCTTCGACGTGCACTATCCCGATCTCGCGCTTTGCACCGACAACGGCGCGATGATCGCGCTCGCGGGCGCGCTGCGCCTCGGCCGCTGGCCCGAACAGGCGAATGCCGACTACGCGTTCACGGTGAAGCCGCGCTGGGATCTCGCGTCGCTCGCACGCTGAATCGCGCAACGCAACGCCGCCAGCCGGAAAACGAAAAGGCAGCTCGATTCCGAGCTGCCTTTCTCATTGGCGCGACGAAACGTCGCGGCGTTCATGCAGCGTGCCGCTTGTCGCGCTCGATCAGCGCATACGCGCTGTGATTGTGGATCGACTCGAAGTTCTCGGCTTCGAGCACGTAGGCGACCACCCGCTCGTCCGCATCGAGACGCTGCGCGACATCGCGCACGAGATCCTCGACGAACTTCGGGTTCTCGTACGCTCGCTCGGTGACGAACTTCTCGTCGGGACGCTTCAGCAGCCCCCACAGTTCGCACGACGCTTCTTCTTCGGCGACGCGGATCAGCGCCTCGACCGGCAGATCGGCCGCCAGCTCCGCATCGATCGTCACGTGCGAGCGCTGGTTGTGCGCGCCGTATTGCGAGATCTTCTTCGAGCACGGGCACAGGCTCGTCACCGGCACGAGCACCTTCAGGAACAGGCGCGTGTCGCCGTTGCGGCTTTCGCCCGCGAGCGTCACTTCATAGTCGAGCAGGCTCTGCACGCCCGACACCGGCGCCGTCTTGTTCACGAAATACGGGAACGTGACTTCGATGCGGCCGGCCTCGGCCTCGAGCTTCACGAGCATCGACGCGAGCATCGCGCGGAAGCGCTCGACCGTCAGCGGCGCGCGATTCTCTTCGAGCAGCGCGACGAAGCGCGACATGTGCGTGCCCTTCTGATCGGCAGGCAGACGGACGTCGAGGTTCCAGACGCCGACGGTCGGTTGCACGTCGCCGCTTTCGGTACACACCGTCAACGGATGCCGGACCGCCTTCACGCCCACGCGCTGAATCGGGATCTGACGGGTATCCACCGTGCTCTGCACGTCGGGCATCACGAAGGCGGGGTTCATCTGGTTCATCTTGGTTCAATCCTTGTAAGCCGCGCGTCCGACGACGCGCACGCCGCGTCACGCGGCAGCCGGAAAAGCAACATGGGCCCGCAGGCCCATGTTTTCCGCATCCATGAAGACCGGTTGCGCCAGTCGCGCCGGCGCCGCCCGCAGGCGGCGCCGCCTCATGCGACGCGCTTCGCCTGATCGGCGACATCGGCCGCCGGGCTCAGAAAGCGTTCGCGAATCGATTTCGCGATGCCCGCGCCGTCGAGGCCGCATTGCGACAGCAGCTTCGCGGGGTCGCCGTGATCGATGAACTGGTCAGGGAGGCCCAATTGTATTACGGGTCGGATAACCCCACTCTCCATCAGGGCTTCGACGCAGGCCGAACCCGCGCCACCCATCACGCAGCCTTCCTCGACCGTGACGAGGTAGTCGTGCGTTTCGGCCAGCTCGCGCACGAGCGCCGCATCGATCGGCTTCACAAAGCGCATGTTCGCGACCGTTGCATCGAGCTCCTCGGCAGCGGCGAGCGACGGTGCGACCATCGTGCCGAACGCGAGGATCGCGACGCGCTTGCCTTCCGGCTGCGACGTCCGGCGACGCACTTCACCCTTGCCGAGCGGAATCTCGGTGAATTCCTTCACCGTCGCCACGCCCGTGCCCGCGCCGCGCGGATAGCGCACCGCGGTCGGGTTCGGTTGCTGCAGCGCCGTGTGCAGCATCTGGCGGCATTCGTTTTCGTCGGATGCCGCCATGATCGTCATGTTCGGGATGCAGCGCATGAACGCGAGATCGTACGCGCCCGCATGCGTCGCGCCGTCCGCGCCGACGAGGCCCGCGCGGTCGATCGCGAACACGACCGGAAGATTCTGCAGCGCGACGTCGTGGATCAGTTGGTCGTACGCACGCTGCAGGAACGTCGAGTAGATCGCGACGACGGGCTTCAGCCCCTCGGTCGCGAGACCGCCCGCGAACGTCACCGCGTGCTGCTCGGCGATGCCGACGTCGTAGTAGCGATCCTTGAAACGCTTCTCGAATTCGACCATGCCCGAGCCTTCGCGCATCGCGGGCGTGATGCCGACCACGCGCGTATCGCGCTCGGCTTCGTCGCACAGCCACTCGCCGAATACCTGCGTGTAGGTCTTCTTCGCGGGCGTGGTCGACGGCTTGATGCCTTCGGCCGGGTTGAACTTGCCGGGGCCGTGATAGAGCACCGGATCGGCTTCGGCGAGCTTGTAGCCCTGGCCCTTCTTCGTCACCACGTGCAGGAATTGCGGGCCGCGCAGTTCGCGGATGTTCTGCAGCGTCGGGATCAGCGAATCGAGATCGTGACCGTCGATCGGGCCGATGTAGTTGAAGCCGAATTCCTCGAACAGCGTAGCCGGCACGACCATGCCCTTCGCATGCTCCTCGAGCTTGCGCGCGAGTTCGAGCACCGGGGGCGCGACGCTCAGCACGCGCTCGACGCCTGCACGCGCAGCTGCATAGAAGCGGCCCGACATCAGGCGGGCGAGATGGCGATTCAGCGCGCCGACCGGCGGCGAGATCGACATGTCGTTGTCGTTCAGGATCACGAGCAGCTTCGCATCTTCCGACACGCCCGCGTTGTTCATCGCCTCGAACGCCATGCCGGCCGTCATCGCGCCGTCGCCGATCACCGCGATCGAGAAGCGGTCGTCGCCGTTCAGCTGGCTGCCGATCGCCATGCCGAGCGCGGCCGAGATCGACGTGCTCGAGTGCGCGGTGCCGAACGTGTCGTATTCGGATTCGCTGCGGCGCGGGAAGCCCGAGATGCCGTCGTACTGACGCAGCGAATGCATCTGGTCGCGGCGACCCGTCAGGATCTTGTGCGGGTAGGTCTGGTGACCCACGTCCCAGACGATGCGATCGTTCGGCGTGTTGAACACGTAGTGCAACGCGATCGTCAGCTCGACCGTCCCGAGGTTGGACGACAAGTGGCCGCCCGTCTTCGACACGCTGTCGAGCACGAACGCGCGCAGTTCATCCGCGAGCGGTTGCAGTTGGCGACGATCGAGGCGGCGCAAATCCGCCGGGTCGTCGATGGTTTTCAGCAAGTCGTACATCGTCGTTCCATTGTAGGAAATCAAACGCGCCCGCATTCTTTTGCGCGCACCGTGGCATGTGCGCGGCGGCGGGCTTTCGCGTCAGCTGACCCGGTTCACTACCAGGTCGGCAAGTTCGGCGAGACGCTGTGCGCGTGCGCCGAACGGTTTCAGCGCGTCATGCGCTTCGGCGCGCAGCTGCGCTGCCAGCTCGCGCGACGCCTCGAGACCGAGGATCGATACATAGGTCGGCTTGTCGTTCGCCGCGTCCTTGCCGGCCGTCTTGCCGAGCGTCGCCGAATCGGTCGTGACGTCGAGAATGTCGTCGACGACCTGAAAGGCCAGACCCACGGCCCCCGCGTACACATCCAGCGCGGCCATCGTTTCCGCCGACGGCGTCTCGCCGGCCAGCGCGCCCATCCGCACGGCCGCGCGCAGCAATGCGCCCGTCTTCATCCGGTGCATCGTCTCGAGCTGCTCGCGCGTCAGCTTCAGGCCGACGCTCGCCAGATCGATCGCCTGCCCGCCGGCCATGCCGATCGAGCCGCTCGCGAGCGCCAGCTCGCGCACGAGCGCCGCCTGCTGCACCGGCGACAGCGCAGCGGCGTCGGTCAGCGCGACGAACGCCTGCGACTGCAGCGCGTCGCCGACCAGCAGCGCCGTCGGCTCGTCGTACTGCACGTGCACGGTCGGCTTGCCGCGACGCAGCGCGTCGTCGTCCATGCACGGCATGTCGTCGTGCACGAGCGAGTAGACGTGGATCATCTCCAGCGCCGCCGCCGCGGCGTTGCGCGCCGCCTCCGTCGCCCCGGTCAGCTCGCCCGCTGCATGGCACAGCAGCGGGCGAACGCGTTTGCCGCCACCGAGGACCGCGTAGCGCATCGCCTCGTGAAGTTTCGCGGGCGTCGCCGTTTCAGCCGGCAGATAGTGGCCGAGTGCGTCCTCGACACGGTCAAGCACGGACCGCATCCATTGTTCGAATGTCATAGATCGTCGTCTTCGCCGTCCGTGGCGGCCGTTCCGGACGAAAGCGGCTTCAGCGTCGCGCCGTCGAGCACGCGAACCTGCTGCTCCACTTTCTCGAGCTGCTGTTGGCAAAACGCAACGAGGGTCGCACCGCGACGATACGCCGCCAGCGAATCCTCGAGGCTCAACGCGCCGCCTTCCATCCGGGCAACCAGCGTCTCGAGCTCCGCGAGCGCCATCTCGTAATTGTCCGGCAACGGTTCGGTGCCATTGCCGGGCGGCGTGGCGCCTGGGGATGCGGTTTTCGCCATGGACGAGGTGTCAAATTTCAAAACAAGTCGGACATTCTACGGCAAAAGAGAATTTTCCGACCTGCCGTCGTGGGCGCCCGCGCACAATTCCGGCCCCATCTCCGGCACACAGTGTGCGCCTTTCGACGGTCGCCCGACAAAAAATTGACACAAATCAGGCACTTAATCCTAGCCTTGCGAGGCGAACCGGGTATAATTCTCCGTTTCCCTAAATCGATTTTTCGATGGTTGGGTTGTTCACTGCTTTCACGCTAACACCGGGAGTGGGAATGTCCAATCTGAGCGATGCGCTTCAGTTGAAGTCGGCTCACAGCCAGCTTCCAGTCACTGCATATTTCGATGAGGCGCTACTCGAGCGCGAGATCGAAACCCTCTTCAAGAAAGGACCTCGTTACGTCGGGCACGAGTTGATGGTGCCCGAGGCGGGAGACTATTTTGCGCTGCCGTCCGAGAAGGAAGGCCGCGTGCTGGTCCGTAACCAGACGAACCAGATCGAACTGCTGTCGAACGTGTGCCGCCACCGGCAGGCGATCATGCTCAACGGGCGCGGCCATGCGCAGAACATCGTGTGCCCGCTGCACCGCTGGACGTACGATCTGGAAGGCCAGCTGCTCGGCGCGCCGCACTTCCCCGACAAGCCGTGCCTGAACCTCGGCAAGAGCCCGCTGCAGAACTGGCAGGGGCTGCTGTTCGAGGCGGAGGGCCGCAACGTCGCGCGCGACCTCGCCCATCTCGGCACGAAGCATCACTTCGACTTCTCCGAGTACCAGTTCGATCACGTCGAAGTGCACGAGTGCGATTACAACTGGAAGACGTTCATCGAGGTCTATCTCGAGGATTATCACGTCGTCCCGTTCCATCCGGGCCTCGGCAGCTTCGTGTCGTGCGACGATCTCAAATGGGAGTTCGGCGACTGGTACAGCGTGCAGACGGTCGGCGTGCACAACGCCCTCGCGAAACCGGGCAGCGCGACCTACCAGAAGTGGCACGAGCAGGTGCTGAAGTTCCGCAACGGCGTGCCGCCGGAGTTCGGCGCGATCTGGATGGTCTACTACCCGGGCCTGATGATCGAGTGGTATCCGCACGTGCTGGTCGTGTCGTGGCTGATTCCGCGCGGGCCGCAGAAGACGACCAACATCGTCGAGTTCTATTACCCCGAGGAAATCGCGCTGTTCGAACGCGAATTCGTCGAGGCCGAGCGTGCCGCGTATATGGAAACGGCCGTCGAGGACGACGAGATCGCGATGCGGATGGATGCGGGCCGCCGCGCGCTGATGGCCCGCGGCGAGTCGCAGGTGGGCCCGTACCAGAGCCCGATGGAAGACGGCATGCAGCACTTCCACGAGTTCCTGCGCCGCCACCTCGGCGACCTGTGATGCGGGTGCGGCGCGTCGACGCCGCGCGGCCGCCGGCAAACGAAAAGACGGGCTTCGGCCCGTCTTTTTTTGTTTAGACTTGGAGTGTCAGGCCATTTGCACTCCAGGGAGCCGTCATGCCGCACACTCACTACACCACGCTCATCTCCGCCGCCAATCTCGCCGAGCGCCTGGCCGCGGCGCCCGGCAGCGTCGCGCTGTTCGACTGCCGCTTCGATCTCGCCGACCCCGGCGCCGGCGAAGCCGCGTACGCAGCCGGCCACCTCCCCGGCGCGCACTATCTTCACCTGGACCGCGACCTGTCGGGCCGCAAGACGGGCACCAACGGCCGCCATCCGCTGCCGACCCGCGACGCGCTCGCCACGCTGCTCGCCAGCCGCGGCCTCAAGCAGGGTCAGCAGGTCGTCGCGTACGACGCGCAAGGCGGCGCGTACGCGGCGCGCCTGTGGTGGCTGCTGCGCTGGCTCGGCCACGATTCGGTTGCCGTGCTCGACGGCGGCCTGCAGGCCTGGGAAGCGGCCGGCCAGCCGCTGACGACCGACGTGCCGCAACCGGCCGCCGGCGACTTCCGCTCAGCCGCGCCGCTCGAATCGACGGTCGATGCAGCCGCCGTGCTCGCGAACGTGTCGTCGCCCTCGCGCGTCGTGATCGATGCGCGCGCACCGGATCGCTATCGCGGCGAAAATGAAACGATCGATCGGGTGGGCGGCCACATTCCGGGCGCGCGCAACCGCTTCTTCAAGGACAATCTGGCCGCCGACGGCCGCTTCAAGAGCGGCCACGAATTGCGAGAAGCATTCGCTGCCGTGCTGGCCGGCACCGAACCGAATCGCGCGATCCTGCAATGCGGCTCCGGCGTCACCGCATGCCACAACGCACTGGCGCTGGAAGTAGCGGGCCTGCACGGCGCGTCGCTGTACCCCGGCTCGTGGAGCGAGTGGAGCGCCGATCCGTCGCGACCGATCGCGACCGGCCCGAATCCTTGAGCCCCCGCGCGGCGCGACGAGGATGAAGCGGCGGCCGGTGCCGCGGTGGCCGGTGCTGCGGCGGCCGGTGAAGCCGCGGCCGGCGCTGCGCCGACCGATGCCGCGGCGGCAGTTGCCGCCGCTTGCCGTTTACATCACGCCGTACTTGTGGAACCACTCGATCGCGCGCTTCCAGCCGTCCTCGGCATCGCCTTTCACGTAACTCGGCCGGTAGTCGGCGAAGAACGCGTGACCGGCATCCGGATACACGACGATCTCCGATTCGCGCGCGAGCTTCGAATCGCTCGCCTGGATCGCCTTGCGCATGTCCGCGAGCGACGCCTGCGTGATGTTCTGATCCTTCTCGCCGTACAGCCCGAGCACGGGCACCTTCAGCAACGACGCGTGGTCGACCGGGTTGAACGGCGTCATCTCGTCGGTCTTGCCTTCGACGAATCCGTACCAGGCCACGGCGGCCCGCACGTGCGGATTGTGTTCCGCGTACAGCCACGCCTGGCGGCCGCCCCAGCAGAACCCGGTCACGCCGAGACGCGTCAGGTCGCCGCCGTTCTTGCCGGCCCACGCGACGGTCGCATCGAGATCCTCGGTGACCTGCCGGTCCGGCACCTTGCTGATGATGTGGTCGTAAAGCTCCTTCATCGTCGGATACTTCGCCGCGTTGCCCTGCCGGGCGAACAGGTCGGGCGCGATCGCGAGATAGCCGAGCTTCGCGAAGCGCCGGCACACGTCGGCGATATGCGCGTGCACGCCGAAAATCTCGTGAATCACGATGACGACCGGCAGGTTCGTCTTGTCGACCGGCTGGGCGCGATAAGCCGGAACGCTCGCATCGCCGGAGCGGATCTCGATGGTGTCGACGTCCAGCCCTGCGCTGTCGGTCGTGACCGTCTGCGCCGACACGGGCAGCACGGCCGCCGCGAAGGTGCCGCCCAGCGCGGCCTGCATGAACTTGCGGCGCGAGAACGGGACATGGGGGACCAGGCTGTCGACTTCGGGTTTCAACATGAATGCACTCCTCGATTGGGCGCCGCCGTCACGATCGCGGATACGCCATGACGGGGCATCGCACCGGCGCGCGGCGCGGATGTCGCGGCGGTTGGCACTCCGCCGCAAACGAAAACCCGGACAAGATGCCCAATAATCCGTTGTCGCGTCAACTGTCGGATGTGTAAGACTCGATTACGACGCGTGGCGGCGATCGACTCGACATCGCGTGGCAACCTGCCGACGGCCCGCCGAATCACCACGCGGTTGCGCCTATCGACGTGCATCGCGCGACCGAATCCTTGCGAATCGAAAAGAAAAACGGGCGGCGAACACGCACGACGTGCGCATTCTCCACCCGCTCCGCATGCGAGTACACGAGTACGCGAGTACGCGATCAGTGCAGCTTCACGCGCGGCAGCGTCGTGCGCCGCAGCCAGTGCGCGACCGTGTCGAGCATCATCCGCGGATAACCGTGCAGCGCCGCGATGTGCAGCCGGTACAACGACATGTACATGAAGCGTGCGAACAGCCCTTCGATCAGCATGTTGCCGCCGATGAGCCCGCCCATCAGATTGCCGACCGCGCTGAAGTGACCGAGCGACACGAGCGAACCGAAATCGCGATACGTGAATTCGGGCAGCGGGCGCCCCTCGAGCCGGCAACCGATCGCCTTCAGCAGGAAGCTCGCCTGCTGGTGCGCAGCCTGCGCGCGCGGCGGCACGTTGCGCTCGTTGCCGGGCCATGCGCAGGCCGCGCAATCGCCGAGTGCGAACACGTTGTCGTCGGTGAAGGTCTGCAACGTGCGGCGCACGTCGAGCTGCCCGAGCTTGTTGACCTGGAGGCCGTCGAGGTGCGCCAGCACGGACGGCGCCTTGATGCCGGCCGCCCAGACCGTCAGGTCCGCGCGCACCACCTTGCCGCTCGCGGTATGCACGAACCCGGGCGCCACCTCGGTCACGCGCTCGCCGAGCATCAGCCGCACGCCGAGCTTCTCGAGCAGTTCGGCCGTCGCCGCCGACACGCGCTCCTGCAGTGCCGGCAGAATCCGCGGCCCCGATTCGATCAGCACGATGCCGACGTCGTTGCGCGGATCGAGCTTGTGCAGCCCGTACGCGGACAGCACCTGCGCGGTATTGCGCAGTTCCGCCGACAGCTCGACGCCCGTCGCGCCGCCGCCAACGATCACGACCTGGATGCGCGGCTCGGCCGCCCCACCCGGCGCCGTCGGCGCCGGCGTCTGGTGCTCGGCACGCATGCATGCCGCGATCAGCCGCTTGCGGAAGCGTTCGGCCTCCCCGACCGTATCGAGCGCGATCGCGTTTTCCGGTGCGCCCTGCACGCCGAAGAAGTGGGTCGTGCTGCCGATCGCGATCACGAGCGTGTCGTATTCCAGCTCGCGCGCCGGCAACAGTTCTGCGCCGTCGCTGTCGTTGAGGGGCGCCAGCATGAGACGCTTCGCCGCGCGGTCGAGCCCGGACAGCTCGCCCTGCTGGAACTCGAAGCCGTGCCAGCGCGCCTGCGCCGCATATTCGAGCTCCTGCGTGAACGGGTCCATGCTGCCGGCCGCGACCTCGTGCAGCAGCGGTTTCCAGATGTGCGTCGGATTGCGGTCGACGAGCGTGACAAGCGCACGCGCGGGACGATTGCCGCGCGCGCCGTAACGATCGCCGAGCCGCGTCGCCAGTTCCAGGCCGCCCGCGCCTCCGCCTACGATGATGATCCGATGCATCCGATTCCCCCTTTGCGATTCGAAACTGCTGCCGCCGGACGAAGCAAACGCGATGCATTCGCGCCGCCCGGTGGATTAACCGGTTCGGACATCGTCGATGTGCAGTTCGAAGCACTTCGATGCGGCCGATCCGGAACGCGGGGCGCGCCGCCCCGCATCAATGACATGACTGACATGCATTGTCCGGGAGCTTGCGCGTTGACCACAAGCAAACCATCTCGATATTCGGCATCCCTGCAACAATATGCCGCGGGGAACGGGGAGCGCCCGGGGGTGCGTCAGTGTGCCTCTTCCCAGTTCGCACCGGCGCCCACTTCGGCGACCAGCGGCACCTTCAGCTTCGCGACGCCGCACATCATTTCCGGCAATTTCTCGCGCACCAGCGACAGCTCGCTTTCGGGCACCTCGAGCACCAGTTCATCGTGCACCTGCATGATCATCCGCGACGCGAGCCGGTCACGCGTGAGCCAGTCGTCCACCGCGATCATCGACAGCTTGATCAGGTCGGCCGCCGTGCCCTGCATCGGTGCATTGATGGCCGCGCGCTCGGCCGCCTGGCGGCGCGGGCCGTTGCCGCCATTGATCTCGGGCAGCCACAGGCGGCGACCGAAAACGGTTTCGACGTAGCCCTTCTCCTTCGCGGTCGCGCGCGTGTCTTCCATGTACTGCGCGACGCCCGGGTAGCGGGCGAAATAGCGGTCGATATAGAGCTTCGCCGCATCGCGCGTGATGCCGAGATTCGACGCGAGCCCGAACGCGCTCATCCCGTAGATGAGCCCGAAGTTGATCACCTTCGCGATCCGGCGCTGGTCGGAATTGACCTCCAGCGGCGTCACGCCGAACACTTCGGCGGCCGTCGCGCGGTGGATGTCCTCGCCCTGCGAGAACGCGCGCAGCAGCGACGCGTCGCCCGAGATATGGGCCATGATCCGCAATTCGATCTGCGAATAGTCGGCCGACACGATCCGGTGGCCCGGCGCGGCGATGAACGCCTCGCGGATGCGCCGGCCTTCGGCCGTGCGCACCGGAATGTTCTGAAGATTGGGGTCGTTCGACGCAAGGCGGCCCGTCACCGCGACCGCTTGCGCATAGTTCGTGTGCACGCGGCCGGTGGTGGGGTTCACCATGCGCGGCAGCTTGTCGGTATAGGTCGACTTCAGTTTCGACAGCCCGCGATGCTCGAGCAGCAGCTTCGGCAGCGGGTAGTCCTCGGCCAGCTTCTGCAGCACTTCCTCGTCGGTCGACGGCGCGCCGCTTGGCGTTTTCTTCACGACCGGCAACTGCAGCTTCTCGAAGAAGATCTGCCCGATCTGCTTCGGCGACCCGAGATTGAATTCGCCGCCCGCCAGTTCGTACGCCTGCCCTTCGAGCTCGATCAGACGCGTCGCAATTTCGGTGCTCTGCGCCTGCAGACGCGCATCGTCGATCAGCACGCCCGTACGCTCCATCTTGCGCAGCACGAGCGACACCGGCATCTCGATCTCGCGATACACGCGCTCGAGGCCCGGCTCGCGCGCGACCTGCGGATACAGCGCGTGATGAAGCTGCAGCGTGATATCGGCGTCCTCGGCTGCATATTCGGCGGCCTGCGCGAGCGCCACTTCGTCGAAACCGATCTGCTTCGCGCCCTTGCCGGCCACGTCCTCGTACTTGATCGTCTTGACGCCCAGATGACGCAGCGCGAGGCTGTCCATATCGTGCGTGCGGTGCGATTCGAGCACGTACGACTCGAGCAGCGTGTCGTGCTCGATGCCGTTCAGTTCGATGCCGTAGTTCGCGAGCACCTGTGCGTCGTACTTCAGGTGCTGGCCGACCTTCTTGCGATCGGCCGATTCGAGCCACGGCTTCAGGCGCGCGAGCACCTCGTCGAGCGGAAGCTGCTCGGGCATGTCGGGGCCGCGGTGCGCGACCGGCAGGTAGGCCGCCTTGCCCGGCTCGACCGAGAACGACAGGCCGACGAGCCGCGCGAGCATCGGGTCGAGCGCGGTGGTCTCGGTGTCGAACGCGGTCAGCGCGGCCGCATCGATCTTCGCGAACCACGCGTCGAACTGCTCCCACGTCTGGATCGTGTCGTATTCGCGCACGACGTCGGTCGCGATCACCGGGGCCGGCTCGCCTTCCGGCGCATCGGCGCCGCCGCCTTCCGCGGGTGCGCTGTCGACTTCGCGCAGCCAGGTCTTGAAGCCGTAGCGCGCGAAGATGTCGCGCAGCAGCTCGCGCGCCTCGCCGTCGCTCTTCAGCGATGCCTCGATCGATTCGAGATGCGGCGCGAGATCGCAGGCCGTCTCGACCGTCACGAGCTTGCGACCGAGCGGCAGGAAATCGAGCGCGCGGCGCAGGTTGTCGCCGACCACGCCCTTGATCTCGGCCGCGTGTTCGATCACGCCGTCGAGGCTGTCGTATTGCGACAGCCATTTCACGGCCGTCTTCGGCCCGCATTTCTCGACGCCCGGCACGTTGTCGACGGTGTCGCCGATCAGCGCGAGGTAGTCGATGATCCGCTCGGGCGGCACGCCGAACTTCGCGATCACGCCGTCGCGATCGAGCGTCTCGTTCGTCATCGTGTTGACGAGCGTGACGCGCTCGGTCACGAGTTGCGCGAGATCCTTGTCGCCGGTCGACACGATCACGTTCATCCCGTGCTGCTCCGCTTCGCGCGCGAGCGTGCCGATCACGTCGTCGGCCTCGACGCCTTCGACCATCAGCAGCGGCCAGCCGAGCGCGCGCACGGCGCCGTGGATCGGCTCGACCTGCAATGCGAGGTCGGGCGGCATCGACGGACGGTTTGCCTTATAGTCGGCATAAAGGTCGTCGCGGAACGTCTTGCCCTTTGCATCGAACACGCAAGCGCTATACTCTGCACTGACTTCCTTGCGCATACGGCGCAGCATGTTGATGATTCCGTAGAGCGCTCCGGTCGGCTCCCCGCCAGGGCCACGCAAATCAGGCATCGCATGGTAAGCCCGATACAGATAGCTCGAACCGTCAACCAATAGCAGGGTCTTACCTTCCAGATTTCGTTCTTCAGGCATTATGAACAAGAGAAAAGTGATTCCGAGTCTGCGTTCGCTCGCAGATCAAGAACGCGCGACGGCCAAGAAGGCGCGCGCATCGTGGCAGATGTTCACGATTATGGCAGAGTTTATCGAGGCGACCGAGTACCTGTCGGAGATCCGCCCGGCCGTCAGCATCTACGGTTCTGCCCGCCTCAAACCCGATACGCCGCACTACAAGCTCGCGGTGCAGATCGCGCGCAAGCTGTCGGACGCCGGCTTCGCCGTGATCTCCGGCGGCGGCCCCGGCATCATGGAAGCCGCGAACAAGGGAGCGCACGCCGGCAAGGCGCCGTCGGTCGGCCTGAACATCGAGCTGCCGCATGAGCAGGCCGGCAATCACTATCAGGACATCTCGCTGCGCTTCCGCCATTTCTTCACGCGCAAGGTCACGTTCGTGAAGAACTCCGATGCGGTGATCGTGATGCCGGGCGGCTTCGGCACGCTCGACGAGCTGTCCGAAGTGCTCACGCTGATCCAGACGAAGAAGTCGCGCCTCGTGCCGATCATTCTCGTCGGCAGCGAGTTCTGGCAGGGACTGCTGCAATGGTTCCGCGATCAGCTGATTCCGAACGGCCTGATCAACCCGGAAGACATGGACCTGATGCAGGTGATCGACGACCCCGACCAGGTGCTCGACGCGGTGCTCGCGTTCTACGAGGACAGCGGCGAGGAAGAAGGCTCGGACGAAGATCATCCGCCGCGCCCGGAAGAAGACCGGATGTTCTATCTGTAACCGGTCAATGACGACAGCCGGCCCGATGGCCGGCTGTCGCGCTTCGACGCCATGGGTATCGCGATCCGGCGGCCCGCCGGGCGTGACTTTGTAACGCGCTGTTAATACTCGTTCGCCGCCGCGCGCGGTCGAATGTCAAATCCCCGCCGTCGGCGCTGCGCGATGTCGCGGGATCGCCCACACCGGCGGCCCGTCACTGTCAAATGGATGCCCCGTCGCGCGCCTGCGCACCGCCAATCCTCCGTAATAATCACGACTCGCCTTTTCCGTCGCACGCCAGCACACTTCATCGTGTCGGTGCGGCGATCCCCCCGGTGGAGCGGTCCCCCTCGCTTCCATCGCGTCGCGCCGACCCATTCATCACCACACCACGGAAAAGAACATGCAACGCTCGCTGATCGCCCTCGCCTTCGCCGGCCTCGGCCTTTCGCTGTCCGGCCTCGCTCACGCCGTCAACGTCGACGTCAACATCGGCACGCCCCCGCCGGTCGTCGTCGCACCCGCGCCCGTCGTGGTCGCACCGGCGCCGGTGATCGTCGGCTGGCACGGCGACCGCTACTGGGACGGCCGCCGCTACTGGGAACGCCGCGAGTGGGAAGATCACGAGCGTCATCGCGGTCATGGCGGCTATCACTGCCCGCCGGGGCACGCGAAGAAGGGCGAGTGCTGAGCGCCTGAGCACGAGGCCATCCGGCCTTCGTATCGAAACGAAAAGAACGAGGCCGCACGCGAACCCAGGTTCGCGTGCGGCCTTTGTCGTGACGGACGCCGTTGCGCCGTGTCGTTACTGAAACGCCACTTCCGCGAAGCTTCTCAGCTTGCGGCTATGCAGCTTGTCGAGCCCGTTCGTGCGCAGGATCTCCATCGCCTTCACGCCGATCTGCAGATGCTGGTCGACCTGCCCGCGATAGAACGTGTCGGCCATGCCCGGCAGTTTCAGTTCGCCGTGCAGCGGCTTGTCCGATACGCACAGCAGCGTGCCGTACGGCACCCGGAAGCGGAAGCCGTTCGCGGCGATCGTCGCGCTTTCCATGTCGAGTGCGATCGCGCGGCTCTGCGACAGCCGCTGCACGGGCTCGCGATGGTCGCGCAGCTCCCAGTTGCGGTTGTCGACGCTCGCGACCGTGCCGGTGCGCATCACGCGCTTCAGTTCCGCACCTTCGAGCCGCGTGACCTCGGCCACACCGCGCTCGAGCGCGAGCTGCACTTCGGCCAGCGCCGGAATCGGCACCCACAGCGGCAGGTCGGCGTCGAGCACGTGATCCTCCCGCACGTAACCGTGCGCGAGCACGTAGTCGCCGAGACGCTGCGTGTTGCGCAGCCCCGCGCAGTGACCGAGCATCACCCACGCGTGCGGACGCAGTACCGCGATGTGATCGGTGATCGTCTTCGCGTTCGACGGGCCGACGCCGATGTTGACCATCGTGATCCCGCTGCCGTCCGCGCGCTTCAGGTGATACGCGGGCATCTGCGGCAGGCGCGGTGGCGCGGTGCCCTCGGCCGGTTCGCCGCCGAGGTTCGCGTTGTATGTGACGACGTCGCCCGGCTCGACGAACGCGCTGTACTCGCTGCGGTACGCGCGCACCTCGGGGTCGTCGCTTTCCGTCATCAGCGTACGGCCGAGCTTCACGAACTCGTCGATGTAGAACTGGTAGTTCGTGTACAGCACGTAGTTCTGGAAGTGCGTGGGCGACGTCGCCGTGTAGTGGCGCAGCCGGTGCAGCGAGAAGTCGACGCGTGCGGCCGTGAACAGCGCGAGCGGATGCGGCTCGCCCGGCGCCGGTTCGAACGTGCCGTTGACGATGCGATCGTCGAGATACGACAGATCGGGCGTGTCGAAGATGTCGCGCATCGCGAGCAGGCGGTCGCGATCGAGTTCGCCCTCGAGATGAATGCCTTCCGGAAACGCGAAATGAATCGGAATCGGCTGCGACGACACGCCGATCTCGATCTTCACATGGTGGTTCTTCGACAGCAGGCGCAGTTGCTCGCGGTAGTAGTTCGCGAAGAGATCGGGGCGCGTGACCGTCGTCTCGAATACGCCGGGACCCGCGACGAAGCCGTACGAGCGGCGCGAATCGACGTGCGTGTTGACGTCGGTGCGGATCCGCACGAACGGGTAGCACGCGCGCACGTGCTCGGTAATCGGTTCGTGGCGGCGATAGCGCGCAAACGCATCGCGCAGGAAGCCCGTATTCGTGTCGTAAATGGCGGACAGCCGCGCGACGGCGGCGATCGGATCGTCGAAAGCCTCGACCGACGGGCTTTCGGGCGACAGCACACGGTGCCGGCGGCTCAAATCGTTCTTCATTTTCATCACCTCGTCTGATCCGACGACATTACCACGGAACCCCGTCGCCTTTATGGCTGCCCCTGCGCGCGCAAGGGCCGGATGGCGCGCAGTATTTGCTAAAATCGGTAGGTTCACTGGAGACTCATCATGAAGCCGCTCATTTTCGTCGCCGCTGCCGTCGCGTTTGCCGCCGCCAGCGTCGCTCACGCCGCCGGCGGCACGCCCGACGCCGACGCGCAGGCCCGGGCCGAGGCCAACGAAGCCGCCGGCCTGCCCGATCTCCGCAAGATCAACCGGCCGGGCGCCGAAGTCACGTCGAAAGTGGACTTCGCCGACATCCGCCGCACGCCGAGCTTCCACGAAAAGAGCAAGAACGGCACCGAAGTCACCGAGTACCGCGACCGCGGCAAGCCGGTCGAGATCGACGTGAAGTCGAACTTCGGCACGCGCTACCAGATGAGCTCGACGCCCGACACGTCGCCGAAGCCGCACGACGCGGGCATTCCGATCACGCGCCTGCCGTCGCTGAACCTGCGCTACTGATTCCGTGGCGCCGCGCACCGATCGCGCCGCGCCGCCCCTTCACCTGCTGTCGCGATGCACGCCGCCCGCGTGCCGACACCCTGACCTGACGCATCCCGCATGGCCGTTTTCACCGCTGTTTCCGACTCCGATCTCGCGCAATGGATGCGCCACTACGAACTGGGCGACGTGCTTGCGTTCCGCGGCATTCCGTCCGGTATCGAAAACAGCAATTTCTTCCTGACGACGACTCTCGGCGAATACGTCCTCACGATCTTCGAAAAGCTCACGGCGCAGCAGTTGCCGTTCTACCTCGACCTGATGCGCCATCTGGCCGCCCACGGCGTGCCGGTGCCGGATCCGGTCCCGCGCGACGACGGCACGTTGTTCGGCGAACTGCACGGCAAGCCGGCCGCGATCGTCACGAAGCTCGACGGCGCGGCCGAACTCGCGCCGGGGGTCGAACACTGCATCGAGGTCGGGCAGATGCTCGCGCGCCTGCACCTCGCCGGGCGCGACTATCCGCGCAGCCAGCCGAATCTGCGCAGCCTGCCGTGGTGGCAGGAGAACGTGCCCGCCATCGTGCCGTTCATCACGGACGCGCAACGCACGCTGCTCGAAGGCGAACTCGCGCACCAGGCCGGCTTCTTCGCGTCGGACGACTATGCGGCGCTGCCAGGCGGGCCGTGCCATTGCGACCTGTTCCGCGACAACGTGCTGTTCGCCCATGCGGCGCCCGGCACCGGTCACGACGTGCGCCTCGGCGGCTTCTTCGACTTCTACTTCGCGGGCTGCGACAAGTGGCTGTTCGACGTCGCGGTGACCGTCAACGACTGGTGCGTCGACCTCGCGAGCGGCGTGCTCGACGTCGCGCGCGCCGATGCGCTGCTGCGTGCATACCAGACGGTCCGGCCGTTCACGGCCGAGGAGCGGCGCCACTGGAGCGACATGCTGCGCGCCGGCGCGTACCGCTTCTGGGTGTCGCGCCTGTACGACTTCTACCTGCCGCGCGCGGCCGAGATGCTCAAGCCGCACGACCCCGGCCATTTCGAACGCATCCTGCGGGAGCGTATCGCGCATACGCCCGCGCTTCCCGAGATCCAAACCGCATGCAACTGATCGAAGTGCCCGCGAAAACGGGCTATGTCTGGTTCCGTCAAGGCATCTGGCTGTTCCGCCGGAATCCGCTCGCGTTCATCACGCTGTTCTTCACGTATCTGCTCGCCATTACGCTGGTGTCGATGGTGCCCGTGATCGGCTCGGCGCTGCCGCTGGTGTTCATTCCCGGCATCGCGGTCGGGTTCATGGCCGCGTGCCGCGACACGGTGGCCGGCAAGACGGTGATGCCGACGATCCTCGTCGACGGCTTTCGCTCGTACGGCACCGTCGCGACCCAGCGGCTGCTCGCGCTCGGCGCGATCTACGTCGCGTCGATGGTGCTGGTGTTCGCCGCTTCGTCGTTCGTGGACGGCGGCGCGCTGTTCCACATGATGATGGGCGCGGCCGACGAAGCGAACACGACGCCCGAGACGCTGGCCGCGCAAGGCACGCTCGGCGCGCTGTTCTTCGCGACGCTGCTCTATCTGCCGGTCGCGATGCTGTTCTGGTTCGCGCCGGTGCTGGTCGCGTGGCACGACGTCCCGCCCGCGAAGGCGCTGTTCTTCAGCATCGTCAGCTGCTGGCGCAATCGCGGCGCGTTCGTCGTCTACGGCGCGCTGTGGTTCGGCGTCGCGCTCGGCACGTCGCTCGCGCTGTCGCTGCTGCTGCAGGCGCTCGGCGCCGGCGCGTATGCGCTGACGATCATGATGCCGGTGACGATCATCATCGTCACGATGCTGTACTGCTCGTTCTACGCGACCTATCGCGGCTGCTTCGGCGTGCAGGAACCGGGCGCGACCACGACGATGTCGGGTCGCTGACCCTTCTCCCGGCCGGCGCATGTCGCCGGCCGTCTCGCCGTTTCTCGCGCCGGCTCGTCGCCCGGCGCGCCTTGACCTCCCCTTTTTCCTCTAACGATCCGCATCCGGTCGCCTCTGTTCAATCCGGTCTTTTGCGCGCAAAATAATTTGCGTACAAATCGTTCGCGCATCCGCCGCGCTTCTCCGAATCATGGATCGCCTGCCTCCGCTGCCCCAGACGCTCGACGAGCAACTGTGCTTCGCGCTTTACTCGACTTCGCACGCGATGACGAAGGCGTACAAGCCGCTGCTCGACAAGCTGTCGCTGACCTATCCCCAATATCTCGCGATGCTCGTGCTGTGGGAACGCGACGACATGGCCGTGAAGGACATCGCCGCGCGGCTCGACCTCGATCCGGCCACGGTCACGCCGCTGCTCAAGCGGCTGGAAGCGCTCGGCTACGTCGAACGCGTGCGTAGCGCGGCCGACGAGCGCGTCGTCAATGTGCGCGTGACGCCGGAAGGCCGTGCGCTGAAGGATCGCGCGCGCTCGGTGCCCGCCGATCTCTTTTGCACGATGCAGCAAACCCCCGAGTTCCTGATCAGGCTGCGCGCCGACCTCCAGCAATTGCGCGACGCGCTGTCGGTAGCCAACGAACGCTGACGCTCCAGCGCCGAGCGACCTGCCCGGCGCCATCGGGTTTTTCTCGCAAATTTCATTTGCACACTAATGATTTGTGTTCTATATTTCACTCGTGGCTGGCGGTGCCGTATTTCTCCGGACCGCTTTTCTCCCTTTTCCCGACAGGAGCTGCACGATGAACATTCTGTACAAGACCAGCGCCACGAGCACGGGCGGCCGCGACGGCCGCGCGGTATCCGCCGACCACAAGCTGGAAGTGAAGCTGGCCGCGCCGCGCGAACTCGGCGGCACGGGTGCGGAAGGCACGAATCCGGAGCAACTGTTTGCCGCAGGTTACTCGGCCTGTTTCCTGAGCGCGATGAAATTCGTCGCGGGCCAGAACAAGCAGACGCTGCCGGCCGATACGCAAGTCACGGCGGAAGTGGGCATCGGCCCGAACGATGCCGGCGGCTTCGGGCTCGACATCGAACTGCGCGTATCGCTGCCGGGGCTCGACAAGGCCGACGCGCAGGCGCTGGTCGACAAGGCGCACCACGTGTGCCCGTATTCGAACGCCACGCGCAACAACGTACCGGTGCGCCTGACGGTCGTCTGACGCGACGCAGCGGAATGCAAAAAGGGCACGTGCGGCATGGTGCCGCACGCGCCCTTTTGCGCGAATCGTCGAAATGGCGGGCCGGCAGGCCCGCGTGCGCCGCTTAGCGCGCGCCGAACGAATACGGGCGGTTCAGTGCCGCGTCGCGATCGATCTTGCGCATGCGGAATTCGAGATCGTAGATGTCGGTGGCTTCGGCCAGGTACGCGTCGGCGCGCTCTTTCGCGGCCTTTTCGGCGTTCTTGGTCAGCATCAGGAAGAGGTGGCTCAGCAGGTACATGTTCGATCTCGCAAAGGTCTGGACTAGGGTTTTCCCGAATTATAGGGAAAACCCTAGTTTTTGGCCAGCGTCGATCAAACGGTGCGTCGTTCGGTCGCCACAGTGCGACGATGAGCTTCGAAAAAGGCCCAGATCATCGCGCTTGCGTCGGGGCCGACTGCCGCGTGAAACGGCACGGCTTCGTCGCCGCCGGCCCATGCGTGATCGAGCCCTTTCACGTGGCAAAGCCGCACGACCGGCTCGCCGTCGCGGCATACGTCGGTCACTCGGGCGCCCGTTTCGCGCGACTCGACGCGTTCGCCGCCGCGCAACGCACCCCGGCTATCGGCGAGCCCGTTCAGGCGCATGAACTGCACGGCCAGTTGGTCGGCATTCTTCGGCGCGACGACCCGGTCGCCGTCGCCCTGGACAATCAAGGCGGGCATGCCCGGATACGCGCCGATGTCGACCAGCGTATCGACCGCCGCAGCCGGATTCTGCCGCAGGCCGCGCCGCATCACGTCCAT
The DNA here is from genome assembly GCF_001522585.2 of Burkholderia sp. NRF60-BP8. Lineage (NCBI taxonomy): Bacteria > Pseudomonadati > Pseudomonadota > Betaproteobacteria > Burkholderiales > Burkholderiaceae > Burkholderia > Burkholderia sp. NRF60-BP8. Next base: position 815,656 of record NZ_CP013372.1, on the reverse strand, counting down.
CGCAGTGATGCCGGAATTCGCCTCGCCGAGCGCGGGGCCGGAGTGCAACGCGACCGCCGCGAAACGGTCCGGATGGTGCAGCGCGAGAAGCGACGCGAGGCCCGCGCCAGCCGACAGCCCCGCGACGTAGACGCGCGACGCGTCGAAGCCGTGCTCGTCGACCAGCGCGTCGACCAGCGACGCCACCGCGTCCGCCTCGCCCCGCCCCGCGCGATCGGTGTCCTCATACCAATGCCAGCAGCCATGCGCGTGCGCGCGCAGCGACTGCTCCGGATACAGCACCGCGAAACCGTGCTTGTCGGCCAGCAGGTTCATCCGCGTGCCCTGCGCGAATTCGTCGATCGACTGCCGGCAGCCGTGCAGCATCACGACGAGTGGTATCGCGCCGCGCCGGCGGCCGGGCGGCACATAAAGCCCGTACGCGAGATTCTGGACGAGACGGCCGAGCGCCGGCGCCATCGGATGTTCGCCGCGCGTCCATTCGCCCGCCGCCCAGGCGGCCGCGCGCGGCCGCACGCGCGATTCGCGCGGCTGGGACGGATCGGGCACGGCAGGCGAGGCCACGGCCTCGAGTGCATCGCGAGTGAGGCGCTGCGCATCGCGCGCCGCTCGCTTGGCGGCCGGAGACAGCATGCGTTTCATGCCGCCCAGCCACATCTTGGTCAGACTTTTGGTCATCGATCGGGCTCGCAGTCAGGAAAAAATAGGGGCGCCATCAGAGCACCGCAACGGATGCATCGTTCGACTTTGTGCAATGCACCATAGCATTGTTTCCGGGATTTTTCCTGCACGCCGATCGTTGCCGGTAGCGCAAAAAACGGGCCTCATGCGGACGCGGCGCTATACTGGGGCTTCGTCGCTTGTATCCGTTGTAGTCGTTCTTCCCGGCTCGCGCGTTGATTTAAGCATTGTCCCGCCTTCGTCCGCTCCCTTCCCGATGTTCGACCTGCCCGCTCACCTGTGGATCATGATCACCGCGTTCGGCGGCGCCGGCCTGACCTTGCCGCTCGCGATCACGATCGCCGTCTGGCTCGCGCTCGGCTACTCGTGGCAGCGTGCGGCCGCGTGGCTCGGCGTGCTCGCGGCCGCGATCGGCGTGGTGGCGCTCACGAAGATCGCGTTCCTCGGCTGGGGCATCGGCATCCGCGCGTGGGATTTCACCGGATTCAGCGGGCATGCGATGCTGTCGACGTCGGTGTATCCGGTCGCGATCTTCCTCGCGCTGATCCGCACGCGCACGCCGGTGCGGATCGCCGGCATCGCGCTCGGGCTCGCGGCCGGCGTCGCGGTCGGCGTGTCGCGGGTCGCACTCGCCGCGCATTCGCCGTCCGAATCGATCACCGGCTGCATCGTCGGCGCGATCGCCGCGCTCGCGTTCATCGCCGGCTCGTGGCGCGCGGCGCCGCACCGCTGGTCGGTGCCGGCGGTCGTCGCGAGCCTCGCGCTCGTCACCGTGGCGCTGCACGGCCTCACGGTGCCGTCGCACCGCTGGGTCACCAAGGTCGCGCTGCAACTGTCGGGCCACGAGCGCCCGTTCGTCCGCGCGCGCTGGAAGGCCAACCCGAACTACCGTCCCGCGTCGCAGCCGTCGTCGCTGCAGCGCACCGAATCGGCGCCGCATACGCTTCACGCGTGACGGGCGCCCCTTTTTACGTCTGACCATTTCATGCGCACTGCCGCATGAGCAGTATGTCGAGCGTTATAACCCGCCCTATATTACGATTACGGTTTCCACCCATTCGAAACGAATCCCCATGCGCTCAACCGTCCGTCCGCTTCGCCGCGCCCTGCTTCGCCTGCTGCCGATCGCCACGCTTGCCGCCGGGGTCGCGTTCAGCGCGCCCGCTTCCGCCGCCGACGAACTGGTCGTGTCGGCGGCCGCCAGCCTGACGAATGCATTCAAGGCCGTCGGCGACGCGTACGAGAAGCAGCATCCCGACACCAAGGTGCTGTTCAACTTCGGCGCATCGGACGTGCTGATGCAGCAGATCGCCAAGGGCGCGCCGGCCGACGTGTTCGCGTCGGCCGACCAGAAGGCGATGGATCGCGCGGTGAGCGAGAAGGTAATCGTGCCCGGCACGCGCCGCGATTTCGCCGCGAACTCGCTCGTGCTGATCGTGCCGGCGGACAGCCATGCGGCCGCGCCGACGTCGCTGAACGACCTGACCGCGCCCGGCGTGAAGCGCATCGCGTACGGCGACCCGGCCTCGGTGCCGGTCGGCCGCTACACCGAGGGCGCGCTGCGCGCGGCCGGTGTGTGGGACGCCGTCAGCGCGAAGGGCGTGCTCGCCGCCAACGTGCGCCAGAGCCTCGACTACGTCGCGCGCGGCGAGGTCGACGCGGGCTTCGTGTTCGGCACCGACGCCGCGATCATGCCGGGCCGCGTGAAGGTCGCGCTGACGGTGCCGACCCGGACGGCCATCACCTACCCGATCGCCGTGGTCAAGGACAGTCGCCACGCCGCGCAGGCGCAGTCGTTCATCGATTTCGTCGCGTCGCCGCAGGGCCAGGCCGTGCTGTCGACGTTCGGCTTCAAGCCCGCCAAGTGAGCGTATCGCGATGCAAGACGCCTGGGTCCCGCTGCTGCTGTCGCTGAAGGTGGCCGGCTGGGCGACCGCGCTCGACATCGTGCTCGGCGTCGCGGCGGCGTTCGTGCTCGCGCGCTGGCGCTCGCCGCTGCGCGACGTCGTCGATTCCGTGCTGACGCTGCCGCTCGTGCTGCCGCCGACGGTGCTCGGCTATTACCTGCTCGTGCTGCTCGGCCGGCGCGGCGTGTTCGGCGCGTGGCTCGACACGCTCGGCATCGCGCTGGTGTTCACGTGGCAGGGTGCGGTGATCGCGTCGATGGTCGTCGCGTTTCCGCTGATCCTGAAATCGGCGCGCGCGGCGTTCGAGGGCGTCGATCCGCATCTGGAGCGCGCCGCGCGCACGCTCGGGCTCGGCGAAGGGGCGGTGTTCTTCCGCGTGACGCTGCCGCTCGCCGCCCGCGGGATCCTCGCGGGGGCGCTGCTCGCGTTCGCGCGCGCGCTCGGCGAATTCGGCGCGACGCTGATGATCGCCGGCAACCTGCCCGGCCGCACGCAGACGCTGTCGGTCGCGATCTACGCGGCCGTGCAGGCCGGCGACGACGCCACGGCCAACTTCCTCGTGCTGGTGACGTCGATCACCTGCGTGCTCGTGCTGCTCGCGACCGGCTGGCTCGTGCCGTCGCGCGCCCGGCGGAGCCAACTGACATGAAGCGCCCGTCCCGCCCGTATCGCCGGCGCCGTGCGGTAGCCGGCCCGCTTCGGCGGAGGGTCGAATGAGCCTCGTCGTCGATATCCGCAAGACCTACGCGAACGCCGAGCGCCGCTTCACGCTCGACATGTCGTTCGCGGCGACGACGCAGCGCGTCGTGCTGTTCGGGCCGTCCGGCGCGGGCAAGAGCATGACGCTGCAGGCGATCGCCGGACTGCTGACGCCCGACGAAGGCACGATCGCGCTGAACGGCGAGCCGCTGTTCGACGCTGCACGCCGCATCGACGTGCCGACCCGCGAACGCCGGGTCGCGTATCTGTTCCAGGACTACGCGCTGTTTCCGCATCTGAACGTGCGGCAGAACATCGCGTTCGGGCTCACGTCCGGACTGCGCAACCCGCGCGCGAAAACGGTGCCGCCAGAAGTCGCGTACTGGCTGCGCGCGTTCGACCTCGAATCGCTCGCCGGACAGTATCCGTCGCAGTTGTCGGGTGGGCAGAAGCAACGCGTGGCGCTCGCGCGCGCGCTGGTCGCGCAGCCGCGCATCCTGCTGCTCGACGAACCGTTCGCGGCGCTCGACGGCGCGATGCGCCAGCGCATGCGTCATGAGCTCGCCGAACTGCAGGCGCGACTCGACATCCCGATGGTGCTGATCTCGCACGACCCCGACGACGTCGCCGCCTTCGGCGACCAGGTCGTGCAGTTGAGCGAAGGACGCGTGCTGGCGAACGCGCCGCACGCCGAGTGGCCGACGCGCGTCGTCTGAACGCGCGACGCCTTGGTCGTGACCGTGGCGCTGGCCGCCACGTTGAAGCCTGAGAGACGCCGCATCGCGGCACATGCTGAAAGCGGAAAACGAGGCCGGTGCGATGCAAACGGGTGCGGCGCCGGCTTCGCCCCGCCCCCGCGGCGAGCCGCACTGCCCGGTCAGCCCGTCACCGCCAGTATCACGCTCGACGCCTTGAACAGCGCGATCGCGCGCCGGCCGACGTCGAGCTGCAACGCATCGACGCTGTCGTTGGTCACGACGGCCGTCAGCGTCCCGCCGCCGTCGAGCGCGAGCGTCACCTCACTGTTTATCGCACCCGCCGCGACGGCTTCGACGCTGCCGCACAGCCGGTTCCGCGCGGACACCTTCAGCTCGGACCCGCCATCGTCGACCGCGAGCACGACCCACGACGCCTTCACCAGCGCGCACGCGCTCGCGCCTTCCCGCAGCCCGAGCGCCTCGGCGCTTTCGTGCGTCAGCACGGCGACGACGGATTGCCCGCCCGGCAGCGCAAGCGTCACCTCGTCGTTGACGGTGCCGCGCACGATCGACGCGACCTTGCCGAACCACTGGTTGCGCGCGCTCGTCTTCATCCCGATCCGGCCGATCAGCGCCCAGTCGACGTCGAAGCCGGCCACGGCCGCGCTCGCGGCCTCGATGAAGCGGCGATGCTCGCGCTCGATCGTGCGGAATGCGGCAATCAGCGACGTCGCGCGCGGCGTCAGCGTCGTGCCGCCGCCGCCCTTGCCGCCCGTCGAGCGCGCGACGAGCGGCTCGCCGGCAAGATTGTTCATCGTGTCGACCGCGTCCCACGCGGCCTTGTAGCTGAGGCCGACGGCCTTCGCCGCGCGCGTGATCGAACCGGTGTCGCCGATCGCCGCGAGCAGCGCGATGCGCGTCGCGCCGCCGAGCGTCTGGTCGCCGGCGCGCAGCCACAGCTCGCCGCCCAATTCGAGCGGTCCGGCGGACGAGGAGGAATGCGGTGCGTCGGTCGTCATCGGCATGCGTGCGGGATACGGGCGGCCATTATAGGGTCGGCGCACGGCGCTCAGCCCGGCTTGCCGCCGAGCTTCGGCGCCCGCAGGCTGGCCAGTAGCGCCTCGGCGTCGCGCGCCGCCCGCTGTTCGAGCGCGGCGCCGTAGCCGCGCACGAAACCGATCTGGTACGGCGGCGCCGCCAGTTGCTCGAGATGATGCAGCGCGACCATCGCGTCGTTCGCCTCGCCGAGCACGCTCTGCACGCGCGCCAGCGTCTTGACCGTCTCGTTGCGCGTGCGGCGCGACGCGAGCGACGCGAAGAATTCGAGGGCATAGCGCAGCCGCTTCGCATCGATCCGCACCCGATGGCGGGCCGCGGTGTCCAGCGACGTGAGCGACGGCGATGCGTAGAGATGACCGAACAGCCGCCGCACACGCCTGGACGCGTGACGCCGCAGCGACGGCGCGTCGTCGCCGTCGGCCGCCGGCAGCGCGAGCGCGCTCAGCCATTCGAGCCAGCCGAGCGTCAGCCGCGCATAGCGGGCCGAATGCAGCGCCTGCCGCAGCTCGACGCGCGCGGCCATCGACTGCGCGCGGGCGGCGTCGAGCGTGCCGTCCCAGTCGCTGCCGCCGCCGTCGGCCGCGATCAGCGCGGGCAGGCTCTCGGTCGCGAACACGTCCCAGTCGCGCACCGTGCCGAGCAGCGCGGCGAGCCAGCGCAGGTCGACGCCGAGCGTGTCCTTCCATTGACGGTCGGTGAAGCGCGGAAAGAAGCGCATCAGCGTGCGCAGGCGGCGCAGCGCGACGCGCATCTGGTGCACGAATTCGGGATCGTCGCGATCGAGGACGCCGCATTCGTTGCCGAGCCACTGCGCGGTGATGTCGCCGGACAGCGCGAACAGCGCGGCGCGCTGGGTGCGGATGCCGGTCAGGTCGACGGATTGCGCCTTGACCAGCGCGGGCGCCAGCGGGCCGCCCGCACAGGCGCGGTCGATCACGCTCGTCAGTTGCACGAAGGCGGGCCACGCGCCGCTCAGTTCGCGCGCCGCGGCAAACAACGCGCGCAGCGCGGCCGTGCGCGCGGCCACGGTTTCCCAGTCCGGCGCGGCCAGGCGCAGTTCGACGTGGCGTCGCGGCGGCTCGCCGCCGCCGTGCAGCGTGATGTCGTCGAGCGTCATTTCGACCACGACGCCGCTGTCGTCGGCCCAGCGCCCGCGCCGCCGTTCGCTGACGACGCGCAGCGCCGACGCCTGGGACCGCGCTTCGTCGGTGTCCGGTGCATCGCCGCCGACGGCGGCCCGTGCGTCGGCACCGGCTGCGGCGCTCGGCGCGGGTATCGGCAGCGGCGTGGCGACCGCGATCCCCGCGTGCTCCGCGTCGAACAGTTCGCGCTGCGTGACGCCGGGGGCGAACGTCGCGGTGCGCGAGGCGACGACCCGCGTGCCATGCGCGTTCGATTCGACCCAGGTCCACCAGTTCGCGCCGGGACTCCGCTCGGCCTCCTCGATCTGGCACGGTGCGATCGTCACGCGCTCGTGGCCGCGCCGCATCCGGACCTGCGGGCAGATCCGCCACGCACGCACGAGCTCGGCGCCGAAGTCGCGCTGCGCGCCCCGGGCGCGGCTTGCGCCCTTGACCGGCCACCCTTCCAGCGACAACGACAACACGATTTCCAGCACACGCGACATGGAGGCTCCTGCACATGAAGGATCGCCGGCGCATCGACCGCGCCGGCGTCGTTCGTGAAGCAACTTCCATAGTACACGCCCCAAAAGCGCGCAGGCGACGATCCGGCCCTGTCTCCCTGTGGCAGGTCAAGCCGGCACGTCAGACGGCGTATTGCGCGATGCCGTTGCCGAACGACCAGTTCTCCTTCAGCACCTCGACGAGACTGATGAATACGTCTTCCCGCCGCACGCCGGGCTGCTGCGCGAGGTTCTCGACGATCGTCCGGTACAGCGCCCGCTTCTGCTCGAGCGTGCGCGTGTTGTTCGCGGTGATCTGGATCATCACGAGATCGTCGCTGCGCTCGATATCGTAGTAATGACGGCCGAACACGAAGTTCTCGGCCGCGTGCTCGGTCACGACCATGAAGATGTCGTCCTCGGGTACGTTGAACGTCTGCATCAGCGCGCGGTGCACGCCGTCGACGAGGGCCCTGCGGTAGGCGGCCGGTTTGCCTTCGCGTACGGCGATACGGGTGAATGGCATGGTCTTGCTCCTGTCGGTGAGTGACGTTGAAGAACGAAAACACAGCGTCAGGTTAGGCGCGCCAACCTATAATGAACAGTCATTGATGAATATTTCATCCATTTTCACTTGAAATGAAAGTACTCGATCTCGATGCCGTCCGCGCGTTCGTGCTGGTCGCCGACCTCGCCAGCTTCACGCGCGCCGCCGATGCGCTCGGCACCACGCAATCGGCCGTCAGCCTGAAGCTGAAGCGGCTGGAAACCCATCTCGGCAAGCCGCTGCTCGCGCGCACGCCGCGCGTCGTCAAGCTGGCCGCCGACGGCGAGCATTTCCTGCCGGCCGCCCGTGCGCTGCTCGACGCGCACGAGCATGCGCTCGGCGCGATCTCGACCGGCACGGTCCGCCTGTCGCTCGGCGTCAGCGAGCACGTCGCGGTGCCCGACCTGCCGGCCGTGCTCACGAGCCTGCACCGGCAGGATCCGGGGCTGTCGCTGGAAATGCATCTCGGCGCGTCGACGAGCCTGCTTCCGCAATACGACGAACGGCGGTTCGACGCAGTGATCGTCCGTCACGAACCGGGCGAGGATCCGCCGCGCGACGACGGCACGCCGCTGTTCACCGAGCCGCTCGCCTGGCTCGCCGCGCCCGACTGGACGCCGCGCGCCGGCGAGCCGCTGCCGCTCGCGGTGCTGGCCGGCCCCTGCGGCGTGCGGGCCGCCGCGCTGCGCGCGCTCGACCGCGCGGGGCTGCCCTGGCGCGAGCGCTTCACGGGCGGCGGGGTCGCGGCGGTCACGGCGGCGGCCGCGGCGGGGCTGGCCGTCTGCCCGCTCGCGCGCCGCGTCGCCCCGCGCACGCTGGTCGACGTCGGCGCGAAATTCGGGCTGCCGCCGCTGCCGCAATCGCAGGTCGTGCTGTATTCGCGCGTACGCGACGCCCGGGCCGCCGCCGCGCTGCGCAGGTTTGCCGACAGCCTTGCAATCTCGGCGTAAACTAGCGGGCTCCACCGCCCGCAATCTCCAGACGAATGCCGATGAAGCCCGACGCCCGCAAGCACCTCCGCGCCAATCTGCTGATGCTCGCCGCCGCCGCGATCTGGGGCTCCGCTTTCGTCGCGCAACGCCTGAGCCTCGACGTGATCGGGCCGTTCCTGTTCACCGGGCTGCGCTTCCTGCTCGGCGCGCTCGTGCTCGTGCCGCTGCTGATGATGAATACGGCGTCGCGCGCGCAGCTCGCGGCCATCCGGCGCGAACCGGCCCTGCTGCTGCCGGGCGTCGCGCTCGGCGGTCTGCTCGCCGTGTCGATCTCGCTGCAGCAGTTCGGCCTGCAATACACGCGGATCGCCAACGCCGGCTTCATCAGTTCGCTGTACGTCGTGATCGTGCCGCTGATGGGCGTGTTCGCGCGCCACCGGATCGGCGCGGGCACGTGGTTCGGCGCGATGCTGGCCGCGGTCGGCCTGTATTTCCTCAGCATCGACGAACACTTCGCGGTGCTCGACGGCGACTGGTTCCAGCTCGCGGGCGCCGTCATCATCGCCGCGCACGTGATGGCGGTCGGCCATCTCGCGAAACGCCACGATCCGCTCGTGCTCGCGTTCCTGCAATTCGCCGTGTGCGGCATCGCGTGTCTCGCGGTCGGCCTGGCGGTCGAACCGATCAGCGTCGCGATGCTGCGCGGCGCGCTGCCGACGCTGCTGTACGGCGGGCTGCTGTCGGTCGGGGTCGGCTATACGCTGCAGGTCGTCGCGCAACGCGACGCGGCGCCCGCACACGCGGCCGTGATCTTCAGCATGGAAGGCGTGTTCGCGGCGATCGCCGGCTGGGCCGCGCTCGGCGAAACGCTGACGCTGCGCGCGCTCGTCGGCTGCGCGCTGATGCTGGCCGGCCTGCTCGCGTGCCAGTTGCTGCCGAACGGCGACGCACGGAAAAAGGACGAGGACGCGCTGCCGGCGTGACGCCCACCGTCCCTATAATGGCGATTCGCGTGACTTCCACGCCAACCGCTTCCGACAGGCCTGCTCCGTGACGTCCACTTCCGTCGATCCCGCCGCCGACCTGCTGCGCGAACGCGCAGCGCACTACGCCGCCCAGGCGGCGCTATTCCTGCGCGACCAGGCGCTCTCCATCGCGTCGCACGACCTGCGCAGCCCGCTGAATGCGATGCACAGCTGGGCCTACGTGCTCGAGCGCCAGCTCGCCCATGCCGATCCGAACCTGCAGCGCGCGCTCGCGGGCATCCGCACGGGCATCGACCAACAGGTCGCGCTGATCGACGGCGTGCTCGACGCGCCGCGCGCGGAAACGCGCATGCTCACGCTCGCGCCGCGGCCGTTCGCGCTGCGCGCGCTGCTCGACGAGACGGTCGCGCTCGTGCGGTTCGCGCTCGCCGACGCACGGCAGGTCACGCTCGACACGACGCTGCCGGACGGCGAACCGTCGCTCGCCGTCGATCGCGAACGCGTCGCGCAGGCGCTCTGGACCATGCTGACGACGGCCGTCGAGGCCAGTGCCGCGGGCAGCCGCGTCGCGTTCGCCTGCACGCGCGACGGCGCGCAATTCACCGCGCGCGCCACCTGCACCGTTAACGCCGGCGCGCTCGTCGATCCCGCGCAGCCGCACGCGTTCGAATCGTTCGCCCGGCGCGAGATGCTGCGCGAGCGCGATGCAAAGCGCAGCGCGTGGACGCTCGCGCTGTGCCAGCGCGTCGCGCTCGCGCACGGCGGCACGTTCACGCACGACGTGTTCGCCGACGGCGCCGCCGCCACGCTCACGTTCTCGATTCCCTGCGAGGCGCCGGTGTAAGCAAGCGGCCGGTCGATACATTACAAATTCCTTTCCGGCTCTATACTGATGGGCCTGTCATAACCGGAGCGATTCTTTGTTACAGATCTTCGCGCTCATCGGCGCGTTGTTCCTGGTGGCCCTGAACGGGTTCTTCGTTGCGGCCGAATTCGGCCTCGTCAAACTCCGCGCAACGCGCGTCAAGACCCTCGCCCGCAAGCACGGCCTGCGCGGGCGCATCCTCGGCATCGTGCACGGCCGGCTCGACGCGTATCTTTCCGCGTGCCAGCTCGGCATCACGCTCGCGTCGCTCGGCCTCGGCTGGGTCGGCGAACCGGCGTTCGCGCAACTGATCGGCCCGCTGCTCGACCTGGTCGGCGTCCACTCCGAACGCGTCGTGCACCTGATCTCGCTCGTGTTCGCGTTCTCGCTGATCTCGTTCCTGCACATCGTCGTCGGCGAACTGGCGCCGAAATCGATGGCGATCCGCCAGTCGGAGAAGGTCGGCCTGTGGGTCGCGCTGCCGCTCTACGCGTTCTACTGGGCGATGTATCCGGCGATCTGGGTGCTCAATACCAGCGCCAACGCGGTCCTGCGGCTCGCGGGGCTGTCGGCCGACCACGGCGGCGACGCGCACTATTCGACCGACGAGCTGAAGCTGATCCTGCGCAGCCGCCGCAGCGCGGCCGGCAATGCGGCACAGCCGGCGCGCGGCACGTACAGCAACGACGAGTGGAACACGCTCGCGCACTCGCTCGATTTTTCGTCGATGACCGTGTCGGACCTGATGCGGCCGGCCCATGAAATGATCGGCCTGCGGCGCGACCTGCCGCTGCCCGACAACATGGAGATCGTCGCGCGGCACCGCTTCAGCCGCTATCCGCTGTTCGAGGATGCGTCGCGCGAACAGGTGAGCGGGCTGATCCACCTGAAGGACCTGTTGCTCGCCCGTCACGCGGGCGCCGCGCTCGACGACCTGTCCGACTACGTGCGCCCGGTCCAGTACGTGAAGCCCGACACGCCGGCGCTCGAACTGTTCCGCCGCTTCCGCAAGGGCGCCCCGCACTTCGCGCTGGTAGGCAACAAGGGCGAGAAGCCGATCGGCTTCCTGACGCTCGACAACCTGCTCGGCGCGCTGGTCGGCCAGATCCACGACGAGTTCCGCCAGGGCGATGCCGACTGGAGCCGTCTCGACGACGGCACGTTGATGGGCAAGGGCAGCCTGCCCGTCGTCTCGCTCGAACAGGCGCTCGGCATCGACATCGACGAAGGCCGCGCGGAATCGGTCGGCGGCCTCGTGATCCAGGCGCTCAGCGACCTGCCGACCGAAGGGCAGCGCGTGTCGTTCGACCGCTTCGACGTCGTCGTGAAGAAGATGAACGGGCCGCGCATCGTGCTCGTGCGCGTCTATCCGAAGATCGCGAAAGAGGCCGACGAATGACGGCCGCGCGCCGCGTCGTCGCGCGATGAACGCGCCGCTGCCGCGCTGCTGCGTGATCACGCCAGAACCGGCGTCCGCGTCGGCGGCCGATCGGGCCGCGTTTCTCGACCGGCTGTCGGCCGTGCTCGCGCGCGGCGAAACGCTCGTGCAACTGCGCGTGAAATCGCTCGACGCGGCCGCGTTCGCATCACTGGCCGCCGCGGCGCTCGCCCGCTGCGACGCAGCCGGCGCGTCCCTGATGCTGAACGGGCCGATCGATGCAGCCGGCGTGATGCGGCTCGACGGCGCCGGCTGGCATCTCGACGGCGCCGCCCTGCGCGCCGTCGCGCAACGGCCGCTGCCGGCCGGCCGCCGCGTGTCCGCCGCGTGCCACTCGCACGACGATCTGCTGCTGGCCGCGCGTGCGGGCGCGGATTTCGTCACGCTGTCGCCGGTGCTGCCGACGCTCAGCCACCCCGGCGCGCCAACGCTCGGCTGGGCGCAATTCGACACGCTGGCCGCCCAGGCCGCGATGCCCGTGTTCGCGCTCGGCGGCATGACGCACGCGCATCTCGACGAGGCGCGCCGTCACGGTGCATACGGCATCGCGGGCATCCGCGGGTTCTGGTAATTCGGCGCCTTCCGGCAGCGTTGCCGGGCCGGGCCGCGCCCGGCTCCGACGCGTCACGCGCTCGGCCTCACGCGTTCAGGTTCGGACGCATCCCGCGCCACGAACCGTCGTCGATGCGACGCACATCGTGCGTCAGCGCGTAGCGATTGACGTCGCCCGTCAGCCACGCGACGAGCGAATACGGCGGCAACTCCCCTTCATCGACCCGGTCGCGCGCACGCGCCGGCGTCTCGAACACCACGCGCCCTCGCGGCGCGTCGAACGGCACCGCCTCGGGCGACAGGTTCAACGCGATCGTCAACGTTTCGTCGTCGGCAAGCCGCCATGATGCGCACAGCGCGTCGGCATCGCCGTCGCCATCCGCTTTCAGCGCACGTGCGTCCTGCGGCCGGCAATCGGACAGCCTTGGCGCGATCAGCTTCGCGCGCACCGCGAGCGCCGACTGCACGAAATGCGCGCGGTCGATGTCGCGCGCGGTTTCGTCGAAGATCAGCGGGATCTGCGGCGTGAGCAGCGACAGCGCCAGCCCGGCCAGACCGGCCGCCTGCCCGTCGTGATCGCCCGGGCCGCCGTCGCGCCATGCGCCATCGGACAGGACGAGCGACGTCAGCGACAGGCCGCCGTCGGCGGCCATGCCGTCAGCCGGCGCGGCCGGCCGGTACGCCGCGCCGGCCGCGGTCAGCGCGCGAGCGAGCGTGTGAATCGACTGGTGCATCGAAATGCCTTCATGCGCCGACGTGTCGCGCCCCGTGAGCCGGTGCAGCGCGCGTTCGCCGCAGCCGTTCCACTGCGCGTCGAAATGGGTATCGGCGAGATGGGCCGGATGCCGCTCGCTGCCGAGCACGAGGTGGATCAGCCGGTCGGCCGGCACGGCGGCGCGCACGCGATCCGCGATCTCGCGCAGCCACGACACGCCGATCCGGTCGGCTTCGCGCAGGCGCAGCCCGTCGCAGCGGTATTCGTCGATCCAGTACAGCGCGTTGTCGCAGAAGAAATCGCAGACTTCCGGATGGTCGAGCGCGAGCGGCGCGGCCTGCAGCGGATCGTCGCGCGTGTGGAAGAACGGCCCCGCGTAGTGGCGCAGCGCATCGGTGCCGCTGCCGAAGCGCGCGTAGTCGAGCTCCAGCAGCACTGCGAGACCGTAGCCGTGCGCATCGTCGATCAGCGCCTTCAGCGCGTCGGGGCCGCCTTCGGCCGCGAGCGGCGCGAACGGCAGGCTGTCGTGCGGCGATGCGAGCAACTCCAGCGCGGTCACGCCGAGGCGCGCGAGCTGCGGCAGGCGGCGGCGCACGCCGTCGAAGCCGCCCACCGCGTGCGGGCGGATCGCATACAGCGCGATGTCCTCCCACGCGCGCCCGTGCCAGAACGTATTGCGCCATTTGAACGCGCGCGGATCGACGACCTCGCTCGGGCCGTTGAGCCCCTCGGGTTGCGAGCGCGACGCGGGATCGGGAATCGACACCGTATCGTCGAGACGATAGCGGTAACGCGCACCCGCGCCGCAGTCGACGAAGACTTCGAACCAGTTCGGGCCGGCGCTCGTCATCGGGACGAGCGTCGGGCCGTAGCCGGTATCGAGCTCGAGCTGGACGTGAGTGCTGCCGGGCGCCCACACGCGAAAATGCGTGCGCGGCGCCGTGCTGAGCGCGCCGCAGGGCTGCGCGCCAAACGGCAAACAATGGATGTAGTGCTGCGCGTACGGATCGTGCGGACAATCGGACATCATGCGCTCCTCGTGCGTACCGAGCGGCATGGCCGCGCCGATGGCGCAGCGCATCGGGGCCCGGCATGCGACGGCCAGGCGGGGGAGAGAAACGAGTATGCGCCGGATTCGCCATCGCGATGCATCGTGGTCAGATATTTTTAAATGCGAATCGACCCCGGGGAAACCAGCGGGTGCGGGTCGACGAGTCGGGTAGTCGGCATACCGGAATGATCGCTCGCCTTGTTGCGCCGGCCACGCGCCCCTACGCTCTGCGTCATGCCCGCGGACACGCCGTCCGCCCCACTCCGAGGAACTCCGCCATGTCGCTTCCCGCCAGCGCCGCGAAATTCGATCCGTCGCGCGCACACGAATACGCCGAGCAATCGCGCATCGCGCTCGCCGGCTACGATGCGTGCCACGAACTCGCCGCATGCCTGCTCGCGTCGGCGATCGGCGTGCCCGATGCGCGGATGCTCGTCGCGGGCGCGGGCGGCACGGGGCAGGAAATCTGCGTCGCGGCCGCGCTCGAACCGGGCTGGCAGTTCACGGCCGTCGACCCGTCCGCGCCGATGCTCGCGCTCGCGCGCTCGAACGTCGAAGCCGCGGGTTTCGGCGCGCGTACGACGTTCGTCGAGGCCGGCGTCGACGCGTTGCCCGACGCGCCCGCGTTCGACGGGGCGACGCTGATCGGCGTGCTGCATCACGTGCCGGGCGACGACGCGAAAGCCGCATTGCTGCACGCGATCGCACGACGCCTGAAGCCCGGCGCACCGCTCGTGCTCGCCGGCAACCATCGCCGCTACGCGGACCACCCGCGTCTGCTCGACGCCTGGCAGCAGCGCTGGCGCATGAAAGGCGCCACGCCCGACGCCGTGCGCGCGCAGCTCGCGAAGATCCTGCAGGGCGCCGATCCGCCCGCGTCCGAGGATGCCGTGTTCGCGCTGCTGCGCGAAGCGGGCTTCGACGCGCCGCTGCGTTTTTTCGCGAGCCTGTTCTGGGGGGCGTGGATTGCGGTGCGGCGCGCATGACGGCTCGATGCGGCGCGCCACGACACGCGCCGTGCGATTCGCGAACGCGCCGCATGCGCTCGGTATGATGTCGTTCCCGCCCCCCTTTTCGGCCTCGACATGCTCACCGTCCATCACCTGAACAACTCGCGTTCGCAGCGCGTGCTCTGGCTGCTCGAAGAACTGGATGTGCCGTACGAGATCGTGCGCTACGAACGCGATCCGAAGACGATGCTCGCGCCGGCCGAATTGCGCGCGATCCATCCGCTCGGCAAGTCGCCCGTCGTGACCGACGACGGCCGCACGTTCGCCGAATCGGGCGCGATCGTCGAATACCTGGTCGAACGCTACGCCGACGGGCGCCTCGCGCCGCCGCCCGGCTCGCCCGAGCGGCACGACTACACGTACTGGCTTCACTATGCGGAAGGGTCCGCGATGCCGCCGCTGCTGCTCAAGCTCGTCGCGCTGCGGATCGCGCAGGCGCCGATGCCGTTCTTCGCGCGGCCGATCGCACGCAAGATCGCCGCGACGCTGCAGTCGGGCTTCGTCGATCCGCAGATCGCGCTGCATCTCGGCCATGTCGACGGCGCGCTGGCACGCACCGGTTGGTTCGTCGGCGACCGCTTCAGCGCGGCCGACATCCAGATGAGCTTTCCGCTCGAAGCCGCGACCGCGCGCGGCGGCGGCAGCCGGTATCCCGCGATCGCGCGCTTTCTCGACACGATTCATGCCCGGCCTGCATACCAGCGCGCGCTGGAGCGCGGCGGCCGGTACGACCTGCTCAAGTGACCGGCGTAACCGGCGTCAGCTCAGCAGCCCCGCCGCGACGTTGATCGACAAGCCGAGCACGGCCATGTTGAAGTAGAACGACAGGATCGACTGCGCGAGCACCGAGCGCCGCGCGGAGCGGTTCGCGAGCGACACGTCGGCCGTCTGCGACGCGACCGCGAGCGTGAACGCGAAATACAGGAAATCCCAGTAATCGGGCTCCGGGTTCCGGTCCGGGAAACGGAGCGCGCGATCGCCGCTCGGCGAGCCGTAATAGAGCCGCGCATAGTGCAGCGTGAAGATCGTCGGAATCAGGAACCACGCGCCGAACAGCGTCGCGCCCGTGATCGCGTAGTGGCTGAGTCCCGCGCGGAAGCCGACGCTCTTCGCGGTCGCGAGTTCGATCGCGATCGCCGCGACGCTCGCGACGGTCGCGAGGCACACGACGGTCAGCACGGTCGTCGCGTTTTCATCCTCGCGGATCGCGACTTCGCGCACCTTGTGATGATGCGCGGTGACCATGCGCACCCACATCAGCACCAGATACAACCAGACCGCGCAATCCCAGCCGATCAGCGCCCGCACGGTCGGGCGCAGCGGAAATGGCAGCAGCACCGCGCACAGCAAGCCGGCGACGAACGCCGCGACCATGCGCGGCCGGTTGCGTAATACCTGCGGATAAAACGTCATCGTGTCATTCCGAAAGCAGATGGAAAGGGTTCGACCGGTGCATCGCATCGGCGGCCAACGCGCCCCGATTATCGCCATTCCATCGCGGCGTGGCGATGGGCGCGAGCGCCTAAGATAAGGGGATGACCGCCACCGCCCTGCTCTGCCGCCATCCCGAGAATACGACCGGCCGCGACTTCGTCGTCGGCGACCTGCACGGCTGCGTCGACGTACTGCGCGCGCTGCTGCACGACGTCCGCTTCGACCCGGCCCGCGACCGGCTGTTCTCGGTCGGCGATCTCGTCGATCGCGGCCCGGCCTCCGACACCGCGCTCGACCTGCTCGAGCGGCCGTGGTGCCACGTCGTGCGCGGCAATCACGAGGAAGTGCTGAGCCTCGTCGCGCGCGGCAAGTTGCCGCCCGACGTGTGGCGCGGCATCGGCGGCGACTGGGGCGCCGACCTGCCGCCGGAGCGACTGCGCGCGCATGCGGCGCGCGTCGACGCATTGCCGCTCGTGCGCGTGATCGGCGACGGCCCGACGCGCTTCAACGTGCTGCATGCGGAATTCTTCGGCTCGGACGCGGATCTCGATACGGGCAGTTATTCGCACGACGTACGCGAGCGGCTGATGTGGGGCCGCGACCTCGTCCAGGGGCTCGCGGATCCGGCGCGGCAGGCCGGGCTGTCGCTGACCTGCACCGGTCACACGCCGGTGCGTGCGCCGCTACGGATCGGCGCGCAATGGTTCATCGATACGGGTGCGTTCGCGCCCGCCGGCCGGCTTACGCTCGCCGAGCCGCGCACCGGCCGCACCTGGTCGATGACGCAGGCCGAAGCGCGCGAACGCCACGCGGGCGACTGGCCGCTGCCCTGACGCGCCGGGCCGGCGCCGCGCCGCGCAACGCAACGGCCCGCCGCGCCGGCCCGGCGAACGTTAGCCGACCTGATTCAGCTCGAACACCGCATCGACGGCCGAACCGTTCCAGTTGTATTCGAGATAGGCCGCATGCTGGCAGTCGCGCAGCAGCGTCGTGCGGAACGCGGCGAGACACTCGCCGCGCGGGTCGCGCACCGACGGATAGACGATCCCCGCGCCGCCTGCACCGCGCACCGCACGGCCGAATGCCTGTCCCGCGCTGTAGTCGACCGGGTCCAGTAATGCGGGATCGCGCTGCGGCCACGTGCGTACGTCGGCGACGTCGCCGTGCGCGAACACGGTGTAGAGCCGCATCTGCTGACGCATCGGCGGCTCCTTCGTCGCGGCGAGGAACAGCCCGCTGTGATAGCGCGTTTCGGCGATCGCCGTGTCGCGCGTGCGCGTGCAGTAGAACACGCCGTAGCTGCCGTCCGAAAAGCGGCTGCCCAGCGGATTCAGGTGCGTGAACGCGGCCATGATCGGCCCCCAGCCCTGCCCGTAGCGGCGCTCGGCGGGCGGCACGAGATCGAGCGTGCCGACTTCGTTGCGGATGCGGTCGTTGGTCAGCGATTCGAGCGCGTAGAGCGCGTCGAAGTCGTCCGCCGACGCGACGCGGTCGAACAGGTTGATGGCCGGAAAACGGGTGGGAATCACGCGATAGGCGGGCGCCCAATCGACGGTGGTCGTGGGCCACCGGCTGACTTCGATCGGTGTCGTCACGCCCAGCCACCCCGCATCGCGTCGAGATATTGCCGGACCGCCACCAGATCGCCGACGTTGCCGGCCAGCATCCGGTCGAGTGCGCGCTTGCCGCCGAACGGCGCCGCATCGTTCGGCCGCTTGACCCACGCATCGGCCGCGGCGGGTTGGGGCAGCAGGATCTGCAACCCCTTGTAGATGCCGAGTAGCAGCGATAGCCGCTCGAGCGTATCGCGCGGCAGGCGCGCCGATTCGGGCGCGGCCTTCCACTTGAAGAACGTCGAGCGGCCCGGCGATCCGAGCAGCACGATCTGCTCGTCGATCGTCAGCTCCCAATCGCGCGCGATGTTGAAAAACGCACGCAGGCCGGCCGCCGACATCTGCGCGACCGAAGCGTGCGGCACGGCGGAATGCGAATCGTACGCGGGCTGTGACATGATCGTTAGTCTCGAAACGAATTCACTAACAAGATTAGTCCATTCTCGTATTTTTGCAAGGGTCGCACCCATCGATCGCGTGCAGGCATCCAGCGAAACGATATTTTTTGTCCATTCTGGACTACGATTTTATTTTCTGCGTTAATGGCCGTGCGGACACCGCGTCACGGCGCGGGTCGTGTCCGTGGAGACCGTGTCGCCCAGAAACCGGATGCACCACGCCAAGGAATGCACGATGAAGAGACTGATTGCCGCCGTTTCGATCGCCCTGCTCGCGGTATCCGCAGGCCCCGCCGTCGCGAAGGACTGGACCACGATCCGCTTCGGCACCGACGCCAGCTATGCACCGTTCGAGTCGAAGACGCCCGACGGCAAGCTCGTCGGCTTCGACATCGACCTCGGCAACGAGATCTGCGCGCGCCTGAAGGCGAAATGCGTGTGGCTCGAGAACGACTTCGACGGGATGATTCCGGCGCTGAAGGCGAAGAAGTTCGATGCGGTGCTGTCGTCGATGTCGATCACGCCGCAGCGCGCGCAGCAGATCGGCTTCACGACGAAGATCTACAACCAGCCGACGCGGCTCGTCGTGAAGAAAGGCTCGCCGCTGCTGCCGACCGCCGAATCGCTGAAGGGCAAATCGATCGGCGTCGAGCAGGGCACGACGCAGGAGACGTATGCGAAGGCGTACTGGGGCAAGCAAGGCGCGAACGTCGTGTCGTACCAGAACCAGGACGGCGTGTATGCCGACCTGATCGCCGGTCGCCTCGACGCAGCGCTCCAGGATGAAGTGCAGGCCGCGATCGGATTCCTGAAATCGCCGCGCGGCGCGAACTATACGTTCGTCGGACCCGAACTCGTCGACGAAAAGGTGCTCGGCATCGGCGCCGGCATCGGCTTGCGCCAGGAGGACACCGACCTGAAGGCGAAGATCGACCGCGCGATCGTCGACATGGTCAAGGACGGCACCTACAAGCGGCTCGCATCGAAGTACTTCGACTTCGACATCTACGGCGGCTGAAAAAACGGCGTCGCGCGCATACGGATGACCGCTTCCGTCGCGCGCGTCCGACCGCCCCTCCCCTTCAACCGGATGGCAACGACATCGAGCGGCTCGCCGTTGCATCGAATGCGCGTCGTGTTGCGTCGTTTGTCGTGTTGCGTCGTACGCGGCCTGGGCACGACGCTTCGTCTATCGTTCGGATTACCAATCAATCGCGTGCGACAACGGCGGGCCACGCGAGCGGACGTCGTGCGGTTCGAATCAATAGGCGAAAACCGGGCGTCGCGGTACCGGCGCCCGTGTGCACATGCCCATGCGGATCGGGTTCGCGTGCAGGAAAGTACCGACCCGGCGCGGATGACCGGCAACCAGCCGGATCCGCCTCGCGCCGGGCGCGGAGAGATGGCCTGTCGAGGCATGCCGGTCGGCCGCAAGCGCGACGTTCGAGCGGCGATGTCCCGAATCACGGCGATCGCGGCCTGCGGGCCGCGGCGTGTGACGATCGATCATTTTTCTACCCCGTTTGCTGTCTGATGTTTGTTCCGGCAACCGGACGATGCCGATGCCCCGGCGATCAGGCGACGACGCTCCGTGCTCGCCGCGACGCGGCCGCTGCACCGCGCGCGGCCGCCGCATCCCCGCGGACTGCGTCCTGGCCGGTACTGAAGGCTTTGGCTGCCTGACCGGACGGACCTCGCGTCGTCGACTCTCGCACGCCCTTCTTCGCAAGGACCGGGCCAGCGCGGCGCGAGCCCGGCCGGGCAAGGGGGCGATCGGGCCGGCTCGCGGCCGGAACCGGCGTGGGATGCCGGAAGTTACGCAATTGAAACATCGGTGCCGCGGCACGCGCCGGCGGCGGCACGGCGGGGCCTTGCGGAATAAGGCTGAACAATGGAGCGCGGAATTTTTACCGGCGACGAACCGGCCGATCGGCCCGATTCGACGCGGGAATTCGCCCGGCGGCCGACGCGAAATGTTTCATGCGCTTTACATGCCGCCGGCGGCGAGGTGCGCCGCACGCCGCGGCCGGACGCCGGACGCGGCCGATCGCATGGCTATCCTGCGGCGCCGCTGCACGCGACCTCGCGCCGCCCGGGCGACCGCCCACGACGATCCGCCGAGCTCGCCACGCTGACCCGCTTCGGCGTGTCGGGCCAAGGCTCGCCCGCGCGTGGCGCGTCGTCGCGGTCGTGCCGTGCGTGCCGCCCGTCACGTGCGTGCCGCAGCGGCTGCGGACCGCTCGCCGAGCCGGTTCGCGCGCCGCTCAGCCGACCCGCTGATGCCCGGCGTCGTCCGACGGCGCGCCGTCGTTGCCGCCGTCGTTGCCGCCGTTGTCGCCGTTGTGGTCGCGATCGTTCAGCCCGTGCTCGATCATCATCCGATAGAGCGTCACGCGTGAAATGCCGAGTTCGGCGGCGGCCTTGTTGATCCGATGGTCGTTGCGCAGCAGCGCGTTCTCGATTGCGGTGCGCTCGGCCAGCGCCCGCGCCTGTTCGAGCGTCACCGGTTCGGTTTCGCCGGGCGTGTCGAGCCCGAGATCGTGCGGCGTCAGCAACCGGCTCTCGGCCATCACGATCGCGCGCCGCACGCGATTGATCAGCTCGCGCACGTTGCCGGGCCACTCGTAGCGCCGCATCGCATCGAGCGCGGCCGACGTGAAGCCGCTGATCTTGCGGCCGCTGTCGGCCTTGAATTTCTGCAGCACGTAGTGCGCGAGGATGTCGATGTCCTTGCCGCGTGCGCGCAGCGGCGGCTCGTGGATGCGCAGCACGCACAGCCGGTGATAGAGATCCGCGCGGAAGCGCCCGGCTTCGACCGCGCCGTCGAGATCGACGTGCGTGGCCGAGATGATCCGCACGTCGACCGCGATCGACTCGTGCCCGCCGAGCCGCTCGATCCTGCCTTCCTGCAGAAAGCGCAGCAGGCTTGCCTGGCTTTCGACCGGCATGTCGCCGATCTCGTCGAGAAACAGCGTGCCGCCGTTCGCCGATTCGATCCGGCCCGCGCGCCGCTGGTTCGCGCCGGTGAACGCGCCGCGTTCGTAGCCGAACAGCTCGGACTGCAGCAGATGATGCGGAATCGCTCCGCAATTGATCGCGACGAACGGCCCCTTGCCGCGGCCGGAGCGCTCGTGAATCGCGAGCGCCGTCAGTTCCTTGCCGGTGCCCGACTCGCCCGAGATGAACACGCTCGCGTCGGTCTTCGCGACCTTGCGGATCGTGCTGAACAGTTGCTGCATCGCCTCGCAGTTGCCGATCATCCCGTGTTCGCCGATCGACGCCGCGTAGGCGGCGCCGTCGACGCGATCGAGCGCGGCCATCCCGCGCGCATGGCCCAGCACGTGCGAAATCCATTCGGACGGCAGCGGCAGCGTCACGTAATCGAAACAATAGCTGCGGATCAGTTCGCGCACGGCGGGGCCGATCGTGATGCCGGCCTGCGCGATGGAAATCCAGCCGATCGCCGGCTGGCTCAGACACATCTTCAGCGCGGGATAGTCGCGCGACGTGAACCCGGTGAAATCGACCAGCCCGGCGGCCACGCTCACGCCGGAGGTCATGTTCTGCGCGGCGCCGGCCGTCTTCGCGACCGCGATCTCCCAGCCGAGCCCGCGCAGTTGCGCCAGCAACGGCTCGTCGGGCGTGCGCATGATCACGAACAGCTTGCGGCCGGCCTCGGGAGCGGTGACGGACACGTCCGTCATCTCGGGCGCCGCGTGCCCGTTTGCGTCGGGTGACCTTGCAACCATCGTTGTTCCCCGCTTGGCTTTGGTATCGCGCGCCGGCTCACCGCCGCGTACGACGGACACGATCGAACCGACATATTGGGCGTATTCCCGTCCGAATAAAATCCCCCTGCGCATGAATCGCGCGGGAGTCGACGTCGCCATGAACGGTATATCGATGCGGCCGGCCGCCGGCTAGATGGGTGTTATCCCTGTGGCGGGCGCCGCACACGGCCGGAAAGAACCGGTGCCGCACGCGCAAAGCCGCGCCGGTGCTGGCGCGAGGCATGGGTATGGGACGGGCGCACGCCCGATCGGCGCACCGGCGCATGCGTGTGCAACCGGTGTGGCGGGCATGCGAACGCGGTGCAACCGGTTCCGGTTGATTGTCGTCAATCGTCGGAACGAGCCGGCCGATGCGCGAACGCAACAGGCACGATGCCCCGCCGCGCGCCGCGCGCCGCGCGCCGCGCGACGGGCGACGGGCGACGGGCGGCCGGCGGCCCGGATCAGCGGCCCGACGCGAGCGGCGCCGGCGCGTTCGCGCGACCGCGGCCGGCCGGCGTGCCGCCGTGTTCGCCGTAGGTGGCGGCCAGTGCGTCGACCCGCGCGAGATGGTGGCGATTGTCGTGATCCCACGGGTGGAAGCCCGGCCGGAAAAAGCTCAGCCATTCGCCGGCGATGCGCGGGAACAGCCCGCGGCGCGGCCCGTACAGGAACGCGATCGTCCGCAGCAGGCCGCGCACGTGATGGCCGGCGCCGCGATCGCGCCACAGCAGCGTCGCGTGCATCAGGAACACGGTCGGCCAGAACGTCAGCGTCGTCAGCAGATACACGCCGATGCGGATCAGGTAGCGGCGCAGCCCCGGCTTCATCGCGGCGTTCCACACGTCGAACGACACGGCCTTGTGCTCGGTTTCCTCCAGCGCGTGCCAGATCCACATCTGCCGGTAGCCTTCGACCGAGCCGTCGAGGCGCGTCGGGTCGCACAGCAGCCAGTCGGCGAGCATCGCCGTGTAGTGCTCGGCCGCCACCGTGTGCGCGAGCTGCACCGAATGCGGCAGCGTGCGCTTCATGTAGCCGAGCACCGTCCACACGCGCCGGTCGAGCTTGCGCGCGGGCAGCCGGTTCGCCTGCATCAGCTCGTTGTATTCGACGTGCTCGCGCGTGTGCATCGCCTCCTGGCCGATGAAGCCCAGCACCTGCTGCTTCAGCACGGGATCGTCGATCCGGTCGCGGTAGTTGCGCACCGAATCCATGAAGAAGCGCTCGCCGGCCGGAAACAGCAGCGACAGCGCGTTGAAGAAATGGGTCACGTGCGACCCTAGGCCATGCCAGTCCTTCGCACGTTCGACCGGCAGGTCGAAGCGCAGGTCGCGGCGCACCGGCATGATCCCGGCTGCGGTGACGGAAGCGGCTGACTTCATGTGCATCGTTCTCCTGTTGCCGAGCGGCCCGGCGCATCGTCGGACGCGGCCGGCGCAAGCCCGGGCGACGCGTCGCGCGCCGCCAAAATCCTGACATCGACAGATGTAACGATAGGCCGCTCGCGCCGGCGCACGCAAGCCGTGCGGTAGATGCGCACTTCCAAACAGGGCACGGTCGGACAGGCGGAGAAAACGGCGTTCGAACGACGCTCGGCCGGGTGGCGATTCGAACGCGCCGGCGCGCGAACGGGCGAGGTGGCGGGTGTGGCGCAGCGTCCCGCCATCGGCCCGGCAGCCCCGTGCGCCGGGCATCTCGCCGCGTCCGGCAACGGTCGCCCGGCATGCGGCAAGACGTGCCGAGAACGTCGATTCATACGCGTGGCGCACTGCCGTGGTGCAACCGCGGCCCGTGGCCTCGCCGAAAATTCAAACGCGCGTTCCAATAGCGGATCGGCCGATTCCGCGCGCGGCGCCCCGCCACCTTCGCCGACACGCGTACGACGGCACGAAATCCACGCGCGCCGGGCCGCTGCGCGCTCGCCTACAATAGCGGTTTCACGCAACGTTCTTTCAGGAGAAGTCATGTCTGTCACCACGACCGCATCGGGCCTCAAGATCGAGGACCTGACCGAAGGCACCGGCGCGGAAGCGCAAGCCGGCAAGACCGTCAGCGTCCATTACACCGGCTGGCTGACCGACGGTCAGAAATTCGATTCGAGCAAGGATCGCAACGACCCGTTCGCGTTCGTGCTCGGCGGCGGCATGGTCATCAAGGGCTGGGACGAAGGCGTGCAGGGCATGAAGGTCGGCGGCGTGCGTCGCCTGACGATCCCGCCGCAGCTCGGCTACGGCCCGCGCGGCGCAGGCGGCGTGATTCCGCCGAATGCGACGCTCGTGTTCGAAGTCGAACTGCTCGACGTCTGACCCCGCCGCCGGCCGTTTCCCTTCCGATGGAACGCATCGCCTCCCCCGCCATCGCGCTGCGCCGCTACGCCACGTGCGAAGCGTCGGACGTGCACGACTTCCACCAGGTCGTGCTCGGCGTCGACGGCGCGATGGTGATGGCGGTGGACGGAATCGGCCGGCGCATCGACCGGCACGCGGCCTGGCTGATTCCGGCCGGCGCGCGCCACGACTACGCGGGCCTCGGCGAGAATCGCCAGCTCGTGATCGACCTGCCCGCCGCGTCGCTCGCGGTACCGCAGCGGCTGTTCGACCATGCGCGCGCCGTGTCGATCGACCCGGCGCTCACGTCGCTCGTCGCGCAGGTCGCGGCGGTCGCCGCGCAGCACGATGCGCCGGCCGGCGACGCACGACAGGCTGCCGCGCACCGCTTTCAGTGGCAGGCCGCCGCGCGCCTGTGCGACGCGCTGCTCGACGATGCGGGCATCGCCGCGCCGGCGTCGGGCCTCGATTTCGCGCGCATCGACCGCTGGCTGCGCGCGCGGCTCGCCGAGCCGCTGCGCATCGCCGATCTCGCCGCGCACTGCGGCTACGGAATGCGCCGGTTTCATCAACTGTTCGTCGAGGCGTTCGGCGAAACGCCGCATCGCTACCTGCAGCGGCTGCGGCTCGACGCCGCGGTCGTGCTGCTCGCCGACGGCCGGCATTCGCTCGTCGACATCGCGGGCAGCGTCGGCTTCGCGGATCAAAGCACGTTCACGCATGCGTTCACGAAGCGCTTCGGCGTGGCGCCCGGACGCTGGCGCGGCGAACGGCATTGAGCGCGGTAGCGCGCTGAATACGCATCGACGCACGTAGCCGGCAGCACGCGGATCGGCATCCGTATCGACGCTTCGCGTCTCGCTGAAACGTCACGTGTCCGTCGCCGCCTACGATGGGCGCATGGATACGACCACACCCTCCTCCGCTTTCCCGCCAGCGCTCGCGCGCGTCGTCGCCACCGTCAGCATCGGCTTCGTCGTCACGCAGCTCGACGTGACGATCGTCAACATCGCGCTCGCGCATCTCGCCGCCGACCTGTACCTGCCGGTCGCCGGCCTGCAGTGGGTCGTCGATGCGTACACGCTCGCGTTCGCGGTGCTGATGCTGTCGGCCGGCGCGCTCGGCGACCGTTTCGGCGCACGCCGCCTGTATATCGCAGGCCTCCTGCTGTTCGCGCTCGCGTCGCTCGCATGCGGCGCCGCCGTCGTGCCCGCGATGCTGGTCGCGGCCCGCGCGCTGCAAGGCATCGGCGCCGCGGCCATGCTGCCGAATTCGCTCGCGCTGCTGAACGACGCGTGCCGGCACGACCCGCGCCTGCGCGCCCGCGCGGTCGCCGCGTGGACGGCGGCCGGGTCGATCGCGATCGCGGCCGGCCCGGTCGTCGGCGGCCTGCTGATCGCCGCATGGGGCTGGCGCGGCATCTTCCTCGTGAACCTGCCGCTCTCTGCGGCGGGACTCGCGGCCACGTTCGCGTGGGTGCCCGCGCGCCACGGACGCGCGGCGCCGCCCCGCTCGCTCGACCTGCACGGCCAGTTCGTCGCGATCGCGATGCTGACCGCGCTGACCGGCGCGGTGATCGAATGGCGGCCGCTCGGCTTCACGCATCCGGTCGTGGCCGGCGGCTGCGTGCTGGCGGCGCTGGCCGCGCTCGCGTTCGTCGCGATCGAGTCGCGCACGGCCACGCCGATGCTGCCGCTGTCGCTGTTCCGCCACCGCACGTTCAGCGCGGCCGTGCTGTTCGGCATCTGCGTGAACCTCACGTACTACGGCACCCTGTTCGTGCTCGCGCTGTACCTGCAACGCGCGCGCGGCGAATCGGCGCTGCAGGCGGGGCTCGCGTTCCTGCCGCTCACGGGCGGGTTCCTGCTGTCGAATCTCGCGAGCGGCCGCGTCGTCGCGCGCCACGGCCCGCGCGTGCCGATGCTGGCCGGCGCGCTCGTCGCCGCGCTCGGCTACGGGTCGCTGCATTTCGTCGACGCGTCGACGCCGCTCGGCGTGCTGCTGGCGCCGTTCCTGCTGATACCGTCGGGCATGGGGTTCGCGGTGCCCGCGATGACGACGGCCGTGCTCGCATCGGTCGCGCCCGACCGCGCCGGCATCGCGTCGGCCGTGCTGAATACCGCGCGGCAGGCCGGCGGCGCGATCGGCGTCGCGGCGTTCGGTGCGCTCGCCGGCGGCGGGGCAGCGCAGGTCGCGAGCGGATTGCGGATCGAAACCGCCGTGTCGGTCATGCTGCTGCTCGCGGCCGCGCTGCTCGCGACCCGTGTGCGGGCCGCTGCGCGTCGCGACGCACCGCGTTCGCGTCGGGCGGTGCCGGCGCACGATCGAGCGCTGGCGGTCACGCGTCGCCGGGGTCGGGCTGGATCAGGTGACGCCACGGAAAGAAGTTCTTCCTGAAGTGGCTCACATAGCCGCCTCTGCCGGCCTGGATCACCATCAGCTGCAACGCCGGATGCAGCGCCTGCAGCGCTTCGAGCGCGTCGAGGTCGAGACAGGTATTTCTCAGATACAGCGCGTGGAGCCGCTGGCCGGTCCGGCTCTTCAGCAAGCGCTCGTAGGCGTCGAACGGCGTGATGCAGCCCGCGCCACGCTCGTGCTTCCACGCCGAATGCAATTCCGTCGACTCGGAGAAATCGAGCCGGCCGAGCGACGGCAGGTTGTCGCTGCCGGCAAGACGGTCGATGAACTGCTGCGTGTCGTAACAGCCGCCGATGCGCAGCCGGCTCAGATACGGCAACGGCACGTCGAAGAAGCGTGCATCGGGTGCGTTCGGCACCGTCAGCTCGGCGAGAAACGGCGCCTTCGCGACGAAGCGGGCAATCTCGCCGCCCTCCTGCATGATCCGATCCCGGCGCACGATCATCGACAAGTTGTGATCGGCCGGCTCGGTCGGCCGCACATACAGCGACCGCAGTATCGGAAAGTGCGCATCCGAATCGAGCAGCGGACCGAAATCCCATTCGCGCGTGCCGTTCGCGCCTTCGTCCGGCCCGCTGAACACCAGATCGGTCACGAGGCTCGCCACCTCCGGCTCCGCCAGACATGCCAGCGTCCAGTCGAGCGGCTCGCCCCATGCCTCGCCGAAGTATCGGACATGCAGCCCGGCCCGCAGCGGCGCGACGTCGAGATGATTGAAATCGGACAGCCACAGCGGCTCCGCCGGATCCGCATGGTCGTGGCCTTCCTCGGCACCTTCGCTTGCGCAATGATCGTGGATACGGCGCTGCAACTCGAGCAAGCGCCGATAACCGGCGGAATCCAGTGGATGAGTCATGGCGATGCGGCTCCGGACGACGATCGCGACAGTCTAGCCGACGGTGCAGCCATCGCGCCTCGCGCTCATCGCCGTGCCGCACCCGCTTCATCGTCGATCTTCCTGACGACGGTGTCGGCCGCCTTCAAAGGCCGGCCGTCGTCGTGCCGCAGCGCGAGCTTGCGAATCGCGCGCCCGGTGCCGCGGTCGACCAGCACCGAATGCGGCTCGCCGCGCGCGAACAGGTTGGCCTCGCCCCACTGCCGCAGCATCACGATGACCGGAAACAGCCCTTCGCCTTTCCTGGTCAGCACGTACTCCTGATACGCGGTGCCGTCGGAGGCCGGCACGACGTCGAACACGCCCGCGTCCACCAGCATCTTCAGCCGGTCGGACAGGATGTTGCTCGCGACGCCGAGGCTCGCGCGGAAATCGCCGAAGCGGCGCACGCCGTCGAACGCGTCGCGCACGATCAGCAACGCCCAGCGATCGCCGACGATATCGGTCGCGCGCGCCACCGGGCACGGCGAATCCGCAAGACTTTTCTGCCTGGCCATGTTCCTCTCCGCAATCGCGCCGGCCGCCTTCGCGGGCAGGCCGACCGTCCGTGCACGGGCCCCACGCCCGCCGTCAAACAGGTTGCATTTTAAAACTACTTTCCCTACACTCCAAACCAGTTTCAAATTGCAACTACATTGCATGAGGAAACCCATGGAATCGTCCTGCCATTCCGGCACCGTTGCATCGACCGCGCCAACCGGCGCGGTCCATCCGGCCGAGGGCGGCCGCCTGTCGTCGGCGCGCGTCGCGCTCCTGGCCGTCTGCTGCGCGGCGAGCGTCGCGAACGTCTACTACGCACAGCCGCTGCTCGATTCGATAGCGCGGGATTTCGGCGTGTCGCAGGCCGCGGTCGGCGGCGTCGTCACCGCGACGCAGCTCGGCTGCGCGCTCGCGCTGCTGTTCGTCGTGCCGCTCGGCGACCTGCTGAACCGCAAGCGTCTGATCGCCGTGCAGCTTGTGCTGCTGAGCGCCGCCTGCATCGGCGTGGCCGTGGCGTCGACGCGCGTCGCGCTGCTGGCCGGGATGGTCGCGGTCGGGCTGCTCGGCACCGCGATGACGCAAGGGCTGATCGCATGCTCGGCCACCCTCGCCGGCGCCGGCGAACGCGGGCGCGTCGTGGGCGCCGCGCAGGGCGGCGTCGTGGTCGGGCTGCTGGCCGCGCGCTCGCTGGCGGGCGTCGTCACCGACATCGCGGGGTGGCGGGCGGTCTATCTCGTGTCGGGCGGGCTCGCGATCGCGATGCTGGTCGTGCTGTCGCGGCTGCTGCCGGATCGGCACGAACCGCGCGAACGCATCGGTTATGCGGCGCTGCTGCGCTCGATGGTGTCGCTGCTGCGCGACGAACGCGTGCTGCGCGTGCGCGGCGCGATCGCGCTGCTGATGTTCGCCGCGTTCAGCATCTTCTGGAGCGCGCTCGTGCTGCCGCTGAGCGCGCCGCCGCACGCGATGTCGCACACGCAGATCGGCGCATTCGGCCTCGTCGGCGCACTGGGTGCGGCGGCCGCCGCCCGCGCGGGCCGGCTCGCGGATCGCGGGCGCGGCGAAGCGACGACCGGCGTCGCCCTTGCGCTGCTCGCCTGCTCGTGGCTGCCGCTCGCGTTCGGCAATACGTCGATTGCGCTGCTGATCGTCGGCATCGTGCTGCTCGACGTCGGCGGACAGGCCGTGCACGTCGTCAATCAGAGCATGATTCTCGGCGCGCGGCCCGACGCGCATGCGCGGCTCGTCGGCTGCTACATGCTGTTCTATTCGGCCGGCAGCGGGCTCGGTGCGATTGCGGCGACGATGACGTATGCACGCGCCGGATGGACCGGCGTCTGCGGGCTCGGCGCGGCGGTGAGCATGGCCGCGCTCGGCGCATGGGCCGCGACGCTGCGGCGCGCATGATGCGCGCGGGTCATGCGGATCGAACGGGAAAAGCCGACGCGCCCTCGGCGGGCGGCCGGCACGCGAACCGGCCGCGCACGTGCGCCCGGCGGGCTTGCGGTTCGGCGCGCGCGGGGCACGCCCGGGCGTTCAGCCCGCCGCCCGGATCGCCTCTTCGTAGACGCCGGCCACGCGCCGCGCGATCACCGCGTTGTCGAAATGATCGCGCGCATAGCGCTTGCACGCGGCCTCGTCGGGCAGCGCGATCGCGCCCGACAGCGCACCGCCGAGCCCTTCGGCGATCGCATCCGCGCCCGTCGACGGCAGCACGAGATCGTTCGACAGCCCGGCGACCGCCTCCGGCAATCCGCCGACCGGCGTGACCAGCACCGGCGTGCCGGACGCCAGCGATTCGACGGTGATCAAGCCGAAGCCCTCGAGCGCGACCGTCGGCACGACGCTGACCGTCGCCGCGCGGTACAGCGCCGCGAGATGGTGGTCGGGCACGAAGCCGAGCAGCTTCACGTTGTCCTGCAGCCCGGCTGCGTCGATGCGCTGCTGCAGTTCCTCGCCGATCTTGCCCTTGCCGGCGATCAGCAGCAGCACGTCCGGGTGACGGCGCTTGACGAGGCCGATCGCGTCGATCAGGTCCTCCAGCCCCATGCGCCGCACGAGCCGGCGCACGGCCAGCACGATCGGCCGGTCCTGCGGCAGTTGCAGCTTGTGCCGCGCCTCGGCCGGCGTGAGCGGCGTGTCGAACTGCGCGGTATCGACGCAGCCGGGAATCACGCGCACGCGCGACGGATCGATCCCGTAGCGGTTCGTCAGGATCTGGCCGAACGCCTGCGACAGCACGATCAGCCGCGACGAACGCGTATAGACGGCCTGTTCGAGATAGCGCTTCGCGCGCTGCCCGAGCGACGCGGCGCCCTCGACCTGACTTTCGTCGGCCCACGGCCCCTGGAAGTGCGACACCTGCGGAATCCCGCGCGTCACGTCGAGGCCCGGAAACGTGTACAGCGCGAAGTGCGACGAAATCACGTCCGGACGCTCGCTGCGGATCTCGTCGCGCAGCGCGCGCCGCGCGGCGAGCATCCGCCGCGCGAGCGGCTGCGACGCAGGCCCGAAGCCCTGGATCGCCCCGCCCGTGTCGTCGGCGACCTTCGGCGAGCCGGCGACGAGCCCGCGCACTTCGACGCCCGCGCCGGGCAGCGCGCCGACGAGCGAGTAGTACATCCGGTCGAGGCCGCCCGCGCGTTCGGGGAACCAGTGCATGCCGATCTGCAACGATTTGATCGGCCGGGAAGATTGGGACATCACGGTTGCTCCTGCGTGATCGCATGCTCGGCCCGCGCGAAGGCGGACGGCTGCGTGGGTTGGCCGATGCGCCGGTAAAGCGCGACGTACTGGGCGCCCATGTGCGCCCAGCCGAAACGGGTCATCAGTTCGCGGGCCGCATCGCCCATCGCGCGACAGGTGTCGCGCGACGCCGCGAGCGAGCCGATCGCCTGCGCGAGCGCGGCCGGATCGTCCGGATCCTCCAGCACGATCCCGCATTCGCGCGTGATGATTTCCGCGCCGCCCGCCGTGCGCGCGGTGACGACCGGCAGCCCGGCCGCCATCGCCTCCAGCAGCGACAGGCTCATCGCTTCGTAGCGCGACGGAAAGACATACGCGTCGACCGAGCGCATCAGCGTCGGCATGTTCTTCACGAGCCCGAGGAAATGCACGCGCGAATCGATGCCGAGCGCGCGCGCTTCGTCGGGATACGGGCTGCCGGGCAAGTAGCCGGCCACCGCGAGATGAACGTTGGGCGGCAGCTTCGTCAGCGCCTTCAGCACGGTGCCGAGATTCTTGCGCGGCGTGCGCAGGTCGCCGACGAACAGCAGCAGGAACGCGTCGTCCGGCAGCTTGAACGCCGCACGGTCGGCCTGGGCGCCCGCGAACGCGCTGCCGTCGACGCCGTTGTAGATCACGCTGATCTTGCGGCTGTCGATGCCGAGCCCGGCGATTTCGTCGGCCACCTTCTGCGACACGGCCGTGATCGCGCGCGAGCGCCGGTAGGCCCAGCGCTCGAGCGCGGTGTTCACGCGCGTATAGACGTACTGGTAGGCCGACCACAGCCCCTTCGTCAGCCCGAACGGATAGTACGGACTCTTGAACCAGCCGCCGTGCACGAAGTGCGCGGTATTCACGTCGGCCTTGATCCACGAGATGAAGCCGTTCACGTGCAGCACGTCGTATTCGCCGCGGTGCGCGCGCAGCCACGCCGCGCTTTTCAGCGCGAACACCTGCTGCTTGACGAGATTCGACGGCCAGAAGCCGCCGACCTTCACCGGCACCCAGCGCACGCGCGGGTCGGCCAGCAGCTCGGGCGCGACGTGCGACGCGACCAGTGTGACCTCGTAGTTTTCGGCCAGCGCCGCGCGCGCGATTTCGTAATTGACGCGGCCCTGCCCGTCGTTATGTCGCACGACGTGCGTGACGATCGCGATTCTCAATGGTCGCCTCCCCGTGAACGCGCGGCGACCAGCAGGCGTTGCGCCTTCTGCCAGTGCGCCGCGGCAAGTATCGAAAAAATGGCCGTGAACATCAGCAGGCCGCCGGTGCCGATCAGCGAGTTCGTGAACACGAGCATCGCGAAGGTCGACAGGCACAGGCTCAGGCACGCGCCGACGAACTTGTCCTTGCGCAGCTTGAACGCCGCGCGCAGCGTGCGGCCGAACAGCATCACGACGCCCGCGAGATACAGCAGCGTGCCGGGCCAGCCGAGCACGAACGGCACGTTCATCACGCCGCTGTCGAAGCTGCCGTACTTGCCGAGCTCGCCGCTGTCGCTCGACAGCTTCGTGGACGCGCCGGTCGCGCCCATCCCTTCGCCGGCGACGTCGGTGAACGCCGTCTGCGCGAAGGTCGCGTAGAACTTGTTGCGATCGTCGTAGCTGCGGTCGTCCTTCAGGTTCGCGATCGACTGCAGGCGCTGGCCGAGCCGGTCGGCCACCGGCCCGACCGTCAGGAGCGGCACGCACAGCCCGACCAGCACGACGCCGCTGATCAGGATCCGCATCCGCACGCGGTTGCTCGATTGCACGAGCTGGATCGCGAGCGCGATCACCCAGCCGCCCCAGGTCGAGCGCACGAGACACAGCGCGAACGACACGAAGCCCGCCGCGCCCGCGAACCAGCGGATCTTCTGCGGCGCAACCAGCACGAACACCAGCGCGCCCATCATCGCGAACGCGAACGGTCCGGACGAATTCATCGTGCTGAACACGCGCACGCCGTACGGCACCGGCTCGCCCTGCGAACCCATCTGCGAGCCGACCATCCACAGCACGTCCCACTGCGGCATCACGAAATACTGCACGACGCCGTACACGCCCATCACGAGCATGCCCCACATGAAGGTGGACAGCAGCACGTCGCGGTACTCCGGATAGTTGCGCGCGTTCACCATGATGTGAAAGCCGATCAGGATCGGGTACAGCCAGTTCGCGAGGTCGTAGGTCGCGGCCATCACGCCGCTCGACACGATCCCGACGAGATACGCATACACGAGCCCGAACAGGATCAGCAGCACCGGAATCCCGCGCCGCTGCGCGAGCACGCGGTAATGCCTGAGCAGCCCGAAGCCGGCGATCATCGTCACCGCGAGCGGCGCGACCTGGATCAGGCTCGTCGGCGTGAACGCGCCCTTCGACCAGTCGGCCAGGCGCCGCACTTCCGGGCTCAGGAACCACACCCACCACATGAAGCCGACATAGCGCGCCGGGCTCTTGAAATACAGCCAGACGCCCACCCCGATGGCCAGCACCGGGAACGCGAGCGTCAGCACCTTGCCCTGGTGGACGGCGATCAGCGCGGCGGTGAACGTCCACAGCCCGGCCTGCCCGGCCCAGTGCTTCGGCTCGGCGAACCGGCTGCGGGGGCGCGACGGCGCGCGTTCGGCGGCAATCGTACTCATCGATCCGAGCTCACTGCGACGAAGGACGCGAATCGGCGAGCGGCATCGCCACGCCGGCCGCCGCGGGCGTGCGGCGCCGGCGCAGCATGTCGCGCGTAATCCGCACGTGCTGCTCGGCGAACGCCTGCGTGGTCAGGTCGCGTTCGCGCAGGCACGCGGCGGCCGCCCGCGCGCAGTCGAGCGCCGCCACCGGGTCGGCGACGAAGCGATCGGCGGCCTGGCGCATCGCCTGCGCGTCGAACGCCGGCACATAGGCGGCCGTATCGTGCGGGAAGTAGTCGCTCAGGCCGCCCACGTCGGACACGATCATCGGCTTGCCGACGGCCGCCGCCTCGAGCATCACCGTGATGCCCGACGCGTGGAAATTCGGCCGCAGCGGCACGACGATCACGTCGGCCCACGCGTACAGCTCGTGCTGCTTCGCGAGCCCCGCCGCCGGGCCGATCTTCACGTTCGGCGCGTGCCACTCGCGAGGCACGCGGCGGCGCGTCGCGAGCCGCACGTCGTAACGCGCGTCGCCGCCGAACGCGGCGAGGAACGTGCGCCAGTCGCGGTCGCGGTCGTTGCCGATCGCCGCGATCCGCAGCGGCCGGTTCGGCTTCCATTGCTGCGGCTCGACCGGCGGAAAGTCCTGCGTGTTCAGCCCGTAATAGACGAACTCGGCTTCGCGCCCGAGGTAGCGGCGGCACAGGTCGGCGTTGTCGCGAGCCAGCGTGGTCAGCGCGTCGGCGCGCGCGAGCAGCTTGCGGTACAGCCAGCGGCGCGGGCCGCCGAAGCTGTTCCATTTGTCGAACAGCCACACGCTCTGCGCAAGCAGCAGCGGGCGCTTGCCCTGCGCGCCGGCGAGCTTCAGGATCAGCGCGGCGGCCAGATGCTCCTGTTCGGTGTGGGTCCAGATCACGTCGGTATCGAGCAGCGCCGCGCGGTTGCGCCACGCATGCACGACGTCGAAGCCGAGCGCCGCCTTCAGCGCGCGGCGCGCGATGCTCACGACGCGGTTCTCGCGGCCGTCCTGCGAATAGGTCAGCCGGAATTCGTCGGATTCGGCGTGGTGGTAGCCGTACAGGCAGCCGATGTCGTCGCCTTTCCGGTAGGTACGCGGATCGGCGCCATAGAACAAATGGACGTGAACTTTCGTTGCATCCTTCATGGTCATGCGAGCCCTCCGGGCGTGGCCGCGCGCACTGCGCGCGGGCCGTTCAAGACGTCACCGGCGGCATCGCCGCGCGGTGGGGGGCGAGGTTCGTGCGGCGCGCATCGCGCGCGCCGCGGCGCACCGCGCGCCAGTGCGCGAGCACGCGGGCGCGCCGCGCGGTAGGCAACGACAGCAGCACGTGCGCGAAGCCCGGATAGACGCGCGTGCCGATCAGCGTCCACCACCACCACGCGATCTCGCGCCGTAGCGGCGGCAGATGCTCGCGCAGCGTCAGTTGCAGGTTGTATGCGCCGTTGCTGATCGCGTTCAGCGAGGCCGCATCGCGACGGTCGTCGTCGAAGCGCTCGGCCGGGAAATGATCGACGGCGATCGCCGGGTCGTACAGCAGCGTCCAGCCCGCGCGCTGCACTTCCATGCTGAACGCCATGTCGTTGTGCACCTGCGCGCCGGCGCCGCGCAGCCGCGTGTCGAAGCGCAGCCGTTCGATCACCGCGCGGCGATAACTCATGTTCGCGCCTTTCAGCATGTCGACTTCGCGTGCGCCGCCGACGCCGAGGTGATGATTGCCGATGATCTTGCCCGACAGCGTGAGCTGGCCGACCTGCTCGCGCGATTCGTCGAGCAGGCGGCCTTTTTCGTGCACCCAGTCGCGGCCGCCGACCGCGCCCACGCGCGGGTTGGACAGGAACGCGGCTTCGATGCGCGCGAGCCAGTCGGGGCGCGGCGCCGCATCGTCGTCGGTGATCGCGACGATGTCGCCGGTCGACGCGTCGAGCCCCTTGTTCAGCGCGGCGACCTGCCCCGCCACGTCGACCGGCACGATGCGCAGCGGCAGCGCGCCGCCGACCGCCGGATCGGCGAGCCGTTCGTGCGTGGCGTCGTCCTCCGGGCGCGCGACGACGATCACCTCGTCGGGCAGCCGCTGCTGCCGCTGCAGCGCCAGCAGGCAGCGCGCGAGGTCGGCGGGACGCCGGTAGGTCGGAACGAGCACGGAAATTTTCATCGAGGGTTCTCCATTCGGCCGGGCCGATGCGGCGCGCGCCGGCCCGGTGTCGTGCAATGCGATCAAGCGCTCAGGTATTCGTGCACGGCCGCATAGCCGCGGCCGTAGCCGCGCGCCTTCGGCGGCACGCCATTGAAGATCCCGCCTTCCAGATCGACGCCCGCGGTGCGCAGGCGCTTGATCGCGTCGGCGATCTCGCCTTCCGTATGCATGCCCGAGCGCAGTACCAGGAAGGTGGCGCCGGCCATGCGGCCGATGATGGTCGCGTCGGTCACCGCGAGCACCGGCGGCGAATCGATCAGCACGACGTCGTAGCGCTTGCCGAGGCCTTCGAGGTATTGCGGCAGGCGCGTCGACATCAGCAGCTCCGACGGGTTCGGCGGGCGCGTGCCGGCCGCGATGAACGACAGGCCCTGCACCGGCGTCTCGCGGATCGCGTCCTCGAGCGAGGACTGGTCGCTCAGCAGCTCCGACAGCCCCGGCTGCGAGGTGAGGCCGAAGTAGCGGTCGAGCATCCCGCGGCGCATGTCGGCGTCGATCAGCAGCACGCGCTTGCCCGAATGGGCGAGCAGCACCGCGAGGTTGACCGTCAGGAAGCTCTTGCCGATGCCCGGCGTCGGGCCGGTCAGCACGATCACGCGGTTCTTCGCGTCCATCATCGCGAACTGCATCGCGGTGCGCAGGCTGCGCATGCTTTCGACGCTCAGGTCCTTCGGACGCAGGCTCGCGAGGATCGGCCGTGCACGAGTGCCGCCCTTCTCGGCCGCGGCATCGAGCTTCACCTGCTCGGCGCTCTGCGGGACGAGCCCGTACAGCGGCAGGTTGAACGTACGCTCGACGCGGTCCGG
Source organism: Burkholderia sp. NRF60-BP8 (assembly GCF_001522585.2). Lineage (NCBI taxonomy): Bacteria > Pseudomonadati > Pseudomonadota > Betaproteobacteria > Burkholderiales > Burkholderiaceae > Burkholderia > Burkholderia sp. NRF60-BP8. The sequence goes on along the minus strand of NZ_CP013372.1, from coordinate 779,200 downwards.
ATCCTCGATGCCCTGGAACAGGTTGCGGCGCAGGAACACGACGCCGGTGCCGAGGATCAGCCCCAGGAACACGGCGGCCGACAGGATCAGCGCCTTCTTCGGCTTGATCGGATCGCCCGGGCGCAGCGCCGAATCGACGAGGTGGATGTTGCCGCCCGTGCCGGCCTTCTGCACCGACAGCTCCTGCACGCGGTTCAGCAGCAGGACGTAGATGTCCTCGGCGACCTTCGCGTCGCGCTGGAGCTGGACCGCCTTCACTTCGGTCGCCGGCAGGCTGCGGAAGCGGTTGCTGAACTTGTCCTTCTCGCCCTGCAGCTCCGCGAGCTGCTGCTTCGCCGCAATCACCATCGGGTGCGAATCGGTGAAGCGCTGCGCGAGCGACGCGAGCTGCAGGCGCTGCGCGGCGATCTGCTGTTCGTACTGCACGCTGCCTTCGAGGTAGACCTTCGCCTCGTCGCTCGCGTTGATCGAGCCCGAGGTGCGCTGGTACTGCGTCAACGCGGCTTCCGCGCGTTCGAGATCGGCCTTCAGGCGCGGCTCCTCGCCCTTCAGGAAGTCGAGCATCTTGGTCGCTTCCGCCTGCTTCGCGATCACGTGCTGGTTCAGGTACGACTGCGCGAGCGCGTTCGCGATCGCGGCGGTCTGGTCCGGGTCCTTGCCTTCGAGCGAGATCTGCACGACGCCCGTCTGCTTGCCCTGTTCGGTCACCTGGATGCCCGACTGGAAACCGGTGATCGCGTCGAGATCGTTGTAGCGGACCACCGTGAACTGCGTGCCGGGACGCGCGACGAGCTTCTGCACGAGCAGCGTCACGCCGCCACCCTGCGCCGGCTCGCCGACGCGGCCCGCCAGCAACCGCGTGCCGTTCGCGTCGACCAGCGAATAGGTGCCGTCCGGGCCGGCCGTCAGCGTCAGCTTCTTGCCTTCGAGTGCCGGCACGACGCTGATCGAGTCGACGTCGGCGACTTCGCCGCCCCATGCATACGACTTCAGGCCGAGCCACGGCCGCGACGGCTGGCCCGGCGTCGCGAGGCGCGCGGCGAGGCTGCCGATCACCGGCAGCGTCTTCGGCGCGACCGAGAAGTTCAGCTTGAACTGCTCGACGACCGGCGTGACGACGCCGCGGCTCTTGATGATCTCGATTTCCGCATCGGTCGGCGCCTGCTGCGGGCCGCTGTTGATCGACGCGCCCGTTTGCGTCTGCGTGAGCGCCTGCGACGTGTTGTCGTTGCCCTCGACCCGCACGTGCACGTCCGCCTGGTAGACCGGCTTCGCGATGAAGCAATAGAGGCCGGCGAGCGCGACGACCGTCACCGCGATGCCGAGCAGCAGCCAGATGTCGTCCATGATGACCTGGAGCAACTGGCCGAGAACGACGTCCTCTTCCTCGGTTTTCGCGGTCAGGTCCGCGTAGGAGTGTTTCGCTTGCGTGTTCACCATTCGTTCCCGCTTGAGTGGTGCCGGGGGGCGGACGCCGCCCCGGCGGGCTATCAGCGCGTGATTTGCCGCATGTAGAAGATCGTCTGGATCGTCGGCAGCACCTGCTGCAGCACGCGGTTGAACTGCACCGAGCCGGCCGTGCTGACGTAGACGACGTCGAGCGGTTGAAGCGGGAAGCGGCTCGACAGCATCAGCGCGTCGGGCTGCGTCATGTCGAGACGGAACACTTCGGGCTTCGTCGGGTTGTCGCGCATCCCGCGCATCACGTAGATCTTGCGCGGGTTCGCGTCGGTGTCGAGGATGCCGCCACCGGCCGTCAGCGCATCGGCGATGGTCAGCTTGCCCTTGAGCATCGGCACCGTGACCGGCGTCTTGACCTCGCCCATGATGAACACGCGGCTGTCGCTGCGGTCCGGCACGTTGACGATGTCGCCCGGCTGCAGCATCACGTTCTGCTTCACCTCGCCGCGATCGAGCACGCCGTTCGCATCGAGCGTGTACAGCTTGCCGTCGCGCGTGAGCCGCACGCGCTGCAGGTCGGCCTCGGCGGTCGAGCCGCCCGAGCGCGAGATCGCGTCGACCAGCGTCAGCGGCACGTCGCTCACCGCGAGCGGGCCCGGCTGCTTCACCTCGCCCGTCACCTGCACCTTCTGGCTGCGGAACGACAGCACGCGCACGTCGAGCTGCGGGTTCTTCACGTAGCGCGCCAGGCTGGACGCCATCTCGTCGCGGATCTGCGCGACCGTCTTGCCCGCCACGCGGATGCGGCCGACGAACGGGAAGAAGATCGTGCCGTCGGCGGCCACGGTCTGGCCGTACGGATCGGCCTGACCTGGCAGCGCGGTCGTATACGGCTGCTGCAGCGCGCCCGCGACCGATTGCGTCGTGTTGCCGCCGCTCGAGAACGACTGGCCCTGCGGCGTCGTCAGCTCCGGGTGATCCCACACGGTGACGCCGAGAATGTCCTGCGGACCGACGCGATACGTGTACTGCGACGGATCGGTAAAGCGCCCGGGCGGCAGCGGATGGTCGACCTGCGCTTTCTGCAGCTGATCCATCACCACTTTGGCGTCGATGTAATGAACCGGATAGGTCTCGGCCGCTTCCTGCCGGCCGTCGTCCTTCAGGTTCGACGAGTCGAGGTAGTTGCCGGGCGCGGTTGCGCAGGCCGACAGGAAGGTCGTCAGCGCGACGGCGAGCGCCAGCGGGCGCATGGGACGTTTCAGCATAGTTTTTGCAGCCATCCTTGAACCAGACGTTCGATCAATGAGTAGCTCTCGCGATAGTCGGCCTCGGGGCCGCCATGCGGGTCCGCGATCTCGGCGTCCTCCCACTTGCCCAGCAGGTGGACCTTGCCGCGCGCGAACGGATCGACCGATTCGACGGCCTTGATCTGATCGCGCTCGCTGACGAGAATCAGGTCGGCGTCGCGCACGATCCGGCGCGACAGCCGCCGCGAGCGATGGGTCGTCGCATCGACGCCCCGCTCGGCCAGCAGTTTCCGCATCACCGGATCGATGCCGTCGCCGTCGTTCGCGTGCACGCCGGCCGAATGGAACGTCGGGCGCGGGCCGCCGCGCGACGCGGCGTGCGACTTGAACAGCATTTCCGCCGCCGGGCTGCGGCAGACGTTCGCGTGGCAGACGATCAGGATGTTCCGGAACATGGCGTCTCGTAACGAGTGACGGAAAACGGGTTACGCGCCGGCGCGCACGGCGCCCGGCACGCGGGCGGCGACGGCCTGGCGCGAGCCCGGCCGGCCGATCGGGTGGTACTCGATGCCCTGCTCGCTCATCGTCTCCGGCTCGTACAGGTTGCGGCCGTCGAAGATCACGGGCGTCTTCCACAGGCGGCCGAGCGCGACGAAGTCGGGGCTCTTGAACGCCTTCCATTCGGTGACGATCACGAGCGCGTCGGCGTCTCGCGCGGCCTGCGCCTCGTCGTCGACGAAGGTCAGGCGCTCGAGCCAGCTCGGGTGATCGGCGAGATCGAGCGCGATCACGCGGCGCGCTTCCTGCTGCGCGACCGGGTCGTAGGCGGCGACGCGCGCGCCGCGCGACAGCAGCTCGGCGATCAACTCGCGGCTCGGCGCCTCGCGCATGTCGTCGGTGTTCGGCTTGAACGCGAGGCCCCACAGCGCGAACGTGCGGCCGGTCAGGTCCTCGCCGAAACGCGCGACGATCTTGTCGGCGAGCACGCGCTTTTGCGTCGCGTTGACCGACGACACCGCCTTCAGGATCTGCAGCGACTGGCCGTGCTCGTCGGCGGTGCGGATCAGCGCCTCGACGTCCTTCGGGAAGCACGAGCCGCCGTAGCCGCAGCCGGCATACAGGAAGTGGTAGCCGATGCGCGGATCGGAGCCGATCCCGCGGCGCACGGCCTCGATGTCCGCGCCGAAGCGGTCGGCGAGGTTCGCCAGTTCGTTCATGAACGAGATGCGCGTCGCGAGCATCGCGTTCGCCGCGTATTTCGTGAACTCGGCCGAACGCACGTCCATGTACAGTGTGCGCTCGTGATTGCGGTTGAACGGCGCGTAGAGCTTCTTCATCAGCTCGCGGGCGCGCTCGCCCGGCACGTCGTCGTCGCAGCCGATCACGATGCGGTCCGGCCGCGTGAAATCGTCGACGGCCGCGCCTTCCTTCAGGAATTCCGGATTCGACACGACCGAGAACATCTGGTCGCCGCCGCGCTTCGCGAGCTCCTCGGCGACCGCCGCGCGCACGCGCTCGGCCGTGCCGACCGGCACCGTCGACTTGTCGACGATCACCTTGAAGCCGGTCATGTAGCGGCCGATGTTGCGCGCCGCCGCGAGCACGTATTGCAGGTCGGCCGAGCCGTCCTCGTCGGGCGGCGTGCCGACCGCGATGAACTGCACGTCGCCGTGCGCGACCGCGGCCTCGACGTCGGTCGAGAAGCGCAGGCGGCCGGCCGAGCGGTTGCGCGCGATCACTTCCTTCAGGCCCGGCTCGTGGATCGGCACGCCGCCGTCGTTCAGGATGTCGATCTTTGCCTGGTCGACGTCGAGACAAAACACGTCGTGCCCGATGTCGGCGAGACAGGCGCCGGTGACAAGCCCTACGTAACCGCTGCCGATGATAGTCAGATTCATGATGTGTCGGACCCCTTGACCAATGATTCGAAATTCGGAAAACCGGAATGCCTGCGTGACGCGGCGCGTCGGTGTCAGTACGCGTTGCTGCCGGTGAAGCCTTTCCACAGCGTCAGCACGACGATCTTGATGTCGAGCCAGAACGACCAGTTCTGCATGTAGTACAGGTCGAGCTTCACGCGGCCCATCATCTTCTCGATCTGGTCGGTCTCGCCGCGAAAGCCGTTGATCTGCGCCCACCCGGTGATGCCCGGCTTGATCCGGTAGCGGAACATGTAGCCCTTGACCAGATCCTTGTAGATGTCGTCGTGCGCGAGCGCATGCGGGCGCGGGCCCACCACCGACATCTCGCCCTTCAGCACGTTGATGAACTGCGGCAGCTCGTCGAGGCTCGTGCGCCGCAGGAACCGGCCGACCGGCGTCACGCGCGAGTCGTTCTTCGTTGCCTGCGTGACCTGCCCGGCCACTTCCTGATGCACCTTCATCGAGCGAAACTTGTAGATCTCGAACTCGTGCCCGTCGATGCCCTTGCGCTTTTGCCGAAAGAACACCGGCCCGCGCGAGGTCAGCTTGATCAGGGCCGCGATCAGCACCATCACCGGCGCGAGCGCCGTGAGCGCCGCCAGCGCGAACAGCCGGTCGAACACGAACTTCGGCAGGATCCGCACGTCGGTGATCGGCGACGCCGCGAGATTGATCGCCGGCACGCCGAGCACCTCGACCACTTCCTGGTTGAAGAACGACAGCGTGCGCACGTCCGGAATGAAGCGGATGTTCACGAAGTCGTGGCGGAACACCGTCACGATCTCGTGAATCCGACGCTCCTCCGTGATCGGCAGCGTGAGCCACAGCTCGCTGATCGCGCGGCTGCGCACCAGCCACACCAGCGATTCGAACTGCCGCTCGATACGCACGTCGTCGAGCGCGACTTCGCCCGGCGCCTCGCTTTCGTCGTACACGCACACCGGGTTGAAGCCGGCTTCCGGCCGCGCCCGCATCTGCGCGATCAGCCGCCGTGCCGCCGGCGTGCCGCCGACGATCGCGACCGCCTTCAGGTTGTAGCCGCCGCGGCGCAATTGCCGCAGCACCACGTGCACGCAGGCTTTCGAGCCCGCGAGCAGCGCCGTCGTCGCGAGCGCCCAGTAACCCAGCCACAGCCGCGACAGGTCGCCCGACTGGTGAAAGCTGAAACTCAGCAGGATGCCCGCGAGCTCCACGGCGAGCCACGCGAACGCAACGCGGACCACCAGCCCGACGAGACGCTTGCCGCGCCACGACTGGTAGATGCCGACGGCCGGAAAGAACACGACGACCAGCAGGCAGTCGAACAGCACCGTCGTGCGCTGCAGGTCGCTGAGCCCGATGCTGCCGTCGTGCAACGCGGCCGCGATCAGCGCACCCGTCACGACCATCGCGATATCGATGACTCTCGCCAGCACGCTCAACATGTCTGTTTCCTCTTCTTTGAACAGGCGTTTGCCGAACAGCGCCTTGCGCAGCCCATGCCGCGCATTCGATTCAAACGTTGCATGACGCTATTGAAGCGACAAGAAAATTCCTCCTCAAGCGCACAAGTATTTCGAAAAATAATCGGAAATTCTTGCCGCGATCTTTTTTAATTAAATCGGCAGGTTTTCCCGAATCGGTCGGGAACGGAGATTTTTTCGGAATCTTTACGCTTCCCGGCCGCCCTTTGCGGGCGGTCGTGTCCGGCCGGCGCCCGGAATTATTTTTTATTTTTTTATTTCCGGCCGGCGCTATCGCGGAAAATTCTTCCGTACGCATGCCTGACGGATATCCGGCATTGGGTCCGGTTTTATTGTCGATTTACTTCATGCTACAACGACAGGCACCGACTTCAACCGTGGAGAGTGTCATCATGAATGCTCCGGCAGTGGCCGCCGAAACGCGCCCTTCTACTTCCGCCGCCCCCGCGGCCGGCACGCGTCTCGCCGTGCAGCCCGTGATTCTCGCCGGCGGTTCCGGCACGCGCCTGTGGCCGATGTCGCGCGAGCGTTTTCCGAAACAGCTGATCGGCCTGCTCGGCGATCACTCGCTGCTGCAGTCCACCGCGCTGCGCCTCGACGGCCTGACGGCCGATCATCCGCTCAACGACGACGTGCTGATCGTCTGCGGGGAAGATCACCGCTTCACGACCGCCGAGCAACTGCGCCTGACGGCCAAGCACGCGACGATCATGCTCGAGCCGCTCGGTCGCGACACTGCGCCCGCGCTGACGCTCGCCGCGCTGCGGCTCGTCGCCGGCGGCAACGACGCGGTGATGACCGTGATGCCGGCCGACCATGCGGTCGCGGACGTGCCGCGCTTTCACGCGGCCGTCGCGGCCGGCGTGCACTGCGCCGCGCAAGGCAAGATCGCGACGATGGGCATCGTGCCGAAGCACGCGGAAACCGGCTACGGCTACATCCGCGTCGGCGCGCCGCTCGGCGACGCCGCAACCGGCCCCCTCGACGTACGCCGCCTCGACCGTTTCGTCGAGAAGCCGCACCTCGAACTCGCGCAGCAGTACGTCGCGTCGGGCGAATACTGGTGGAACAGCGGGATCTTCATCGTGCGCGCGTCGGTCTGGCTCAAGGCGATCCGGCAGCTCGAGCCCGCGATCTACGCGGCCTGCGAACAGGCCGTGGCGCAGGGCAAGGAAGACGGCGACTTCTTCCGCGTCGATCGCGACGCATTCGCCGCGTCGCCGTCGAACTCGATCGACTACGCGGTGATGGAACCGCTCGCGAGCCAGCCGCAACTGTGCGAGAGCGTCGTCGTGCCGCTCGACGCGGGCTGGTCGGACGTCGGCTCGTGGGATGCGATCTGGCAGATCTCGCCGAAGGACGAAACCGGCAACGTCGGCCGCGGCCACGTGCTGTTCGAAGGCGCCGAATCGACGTTCGCGCACTCGGAAAGCCGGCTCGTCGCCTGCGTCGGCACGCAGAACCTGGTCGTCGTCGAAACGCCCGACGCCGTGCTCGTCGCGGACAAATCGCGCGTGCAGGACGTGAAGAAGATCGTCGGGCACATCAAGGCGCGACAGGGCTCCGAAGCGACCGACCACCGCAAGGTGCATCGTCCGTGGGGCCACTACGACTCGGTCGACATGGGCGAGCGCTTCCAGGTGAAACGCATCGTCGTGAAGCCGGGCGCGCAACTGTCGCTGCAGATGCACCACCACCGCGCCGAGCACTGGATCGTCGTGCGCGGCACCGCGCGCATCACGCGCGGCGACGAAACGTTCCTGCTGTCCGAAAACGAATCGACGTATATTCCGCTCGGCGTATCGCATCGCCTGGAGAACCCGGGCAAGATGCCGCTCGAGCTGATCGAAGTGCAGTCGGGCGCGTATCTCGGCGAGGACGACATCGTCCGCTTCGACGATACCTACGGCAGACAGTAACGCGGCGCCGTCATGCACGAAAGGGCGCCGCCTCGACAGCGGCGCCCGGGCGAGGCAGACATGGAGACACCGAAGGAGACACCGGACTGGCGCGCGGGCGTCGTGGCGCACGACGGCCCGCGCGTGGCACGGAAACGGCGATCAGCCCACGCGGTACTCGTATTCGCGACGTTCCGACTGCACGGGATCGTTGCGGCTTTCCGACAACGCGCCCGCGCGACGCTCGGCGATGAAGCGCTTGATGTCCGACTCCGCGCGCGCCAGCGCCGACAAACCGGCCAGCACTTCGCCCTGCGGCTCGCGCGCCGGCGCGTCGCTTGCACCGTGGCGATCGATCCACTGGCGCGCCCAGTCGAGCGCGTACTGCTCGGCTTCCTCGGCGTCGGTGAAGCGCGGGCCGATCAGGCCCGAGCGCTCGACGCGCCGGTCGTCCTGCGAGATCTCGGCCCACGCGCGATACATCAGGTTCTGCACGGGCTGCGCGATCCCGCTGATCGTATAGCCGCGATACTCGTCGACCTGCGGCTCGGCCGCGGCGAAGCTCGCCGCCGACGCCCGCACATGGCGCAGTTCCGCGGCCGGCGCGCCGGGCACCGTGAACGACACGCCGGAGCGGCCGTCCACCTGGTCGTCCCGCATCGTGCTCAGCGACGCACCCTCGCCCGGCCAAACGTTTGCCTGCGCAACCGGCAATTGCCACGACTCGGGGTTTTGCCAGAACACGCCGCGCAAACGGTCGTTGTCGGGCACGGGCTCCGCGCGGCGGGCCGGCGCGACCGCGACGGGCGGCGGCGGGATATACGCGAACGTGCGCCCGCTGAACTGGGTCAGCACGTCGATCATCTTCAGCAGCGTGCCGTTCGCGAGCCACTCTTCGTAGCGGCGGCGGCACGTCGGCCCGGATGGATAGCGACCGGGCAGCTTTGACCAGGCTTCCCCGGTCGTCAGGATCCAGAGCACCGCGTTGGCGACGACGCGCGGTTCGGCGCGCGGACGCCCGCGACGGTTCAGCCGGATGGGTTCATCGGCGATCAGCGCTGAAAGGCGAAACCACTCTTCATCGTTAAGCTCATCGAAGAACATAGTCGATCTCTCCACGCAGCCAGGCCGGGGCTGCGATTGGCGGCGCCGTCGCGACACGTCGCGGGGCGGCCAGGTTGCACATTATGGTTATCCGGCGTTGTGCATACCGGGCGACACCGCACTTTCACGGTGCCGCGATTCCCGGCAATGGCGCACAAATCGCGGTCTCACTCCAATGTGGGAATTTTTGTGCACGAAGCATACCATCCTCAGGGTTTATCTCAATATGACAATGACTTAATGTTACGCACTGAAACAACCTGCCATGGGCGAGCAATCCATTTACGCTTGAATTTTTTTGCGAGATCTTTATGCCGGCGGCTGCAAAGGCCCGTCTGGCGGGGCTCCACAGCGTCTGAAGAATGCCGTGAAACGGGCCGTTGCGGTCTGCTCCGGCCCCATCCGCGACACTCCGCGGAATGGCTTCCCGAAATCGGTAAATCAGGGGAAAATTCGTAACAAGATATTCACGAATCGGTAAATCATTCGATTTACAGGGGATCGAATTATCTCCATGCACAATCTTTTTATTGTTTCTCTGCGAGTAATGAAAATACGCTGACGCGGCGCGCCCACTGTGTCCCCGCATGCAAATCCGTCACGGTTGTTACATTTCCGGGGCAACGGGCGAGCGGCCGCGCCGCGGCGTTGCGGCGCGCCCGTTTCGGGTCGGAACGGAAAAGCGGCGCCGCCAGGCGCCGTGGGCGCCGGCTCAGCGCAGATCGCCGGCCAGCGCCGCGGCCACGTCCGCGTCGATGCGCTGCGGCGGCATCGTATAGGCCGGATGATCGCAGCCGATCGACAGCGCCGCCCCGCCCTTGAGCGCGGCGCGCATCGGCGCATCGAACTCGAAGCGGACGAAGTGCACGGCCGACGTTTTCTGGGCGTTGTCGCGCTCGAGATCCTCGTCGGCGATCGCGTAGACGCTCGCGTGCCCGTCGACCCGCAGGTACACGCGATCCTCGACCCCGATCAGCCGCGCGAGCGCCGCGCGCCGTTCGACCTCGTGCTCGTACTCGATCTGCATCGTCGCCTTCAGGTTGGTGCCGTCGGGCACCAGCGGCAGATACGCGTCGAGCTCCGCTGCGATGCCGGCTTCGTCGAAGATCTTCTCGATGTGCAGCATCTCGTGGATCTGGTAGCGGATCGTCGTCTCGTCCTCGAACAGGAAACGCAGGTGATTGCCGAGCGCCACCGCGCGGCGGCGCTTGTACGCGACGAGCCGCGCGTGTTCGGCCTTGCGGATCTTCGCGTACGCTTCGAGCGTCAGCAGGGAGTCGCGGGTCAGCGTCATGGATGTCCTTGGGTATCGTCGGATGTCGTCGATGTGTTCGCAACGAAGCGGGTTCGGACGCGTCAGATGCCGTACGCGCGGCGCAGCAGCGTCAGCGGATGCGCGAGCGGCGCTTGCGGCAACCCCTTCTCGCCGATGCCCTGCACGATGTGATGGCCGGCGAGCGCGCAGTCGGACGACACGACGTCCGGCTGCGGCTCGGCCATCGCCTTGAACACGGGCGCGCCGATCCGCATCGCATCGGCATGAAACCCCTTCTTCACGCCGAACGTGCCCGCGTGGCCGGAGCAGCGCTCGACGACGTTCACGCGCGTATCGGGCACGAGCGACAGCGCATCGGCCGTCTTGCGGCCGATGTTCTGCACGCGCGCATGGCACGGCACGTGATACGACACGGTGCCGAGACCGGTCTTGAAATCGGTCTTCAGCAGTCCGTCGCGATGCCGCGCGATCACGTACTCGAACGGATCCCAGAACGCGTCGGCCACCGCACGCACGGCCGCGTCGCCGGGGAACATCAGCGGCAGTTCGCTCTTGTACATCAGCACGCAGCTCGGGATCGCGCCGATCAGCGCGTAGCCTTCGCGTGCATAGCGTTCGAGCACCGGGATGTTGATGGCCTGCTTCGCGGCGACGCCGTCGAGATTGCCCTGCTCGAGCAACGGCATCCCGCAGCACGCTTCGCGCGTGACGAGCTCGTACGGGATCTCGTTGTGCGCGAGAATCGCGAGCAGGTCGTGGCCGATCCCCGGCTCGTTGAAATTCACGTAGCACGTCGCGTAGATCGCGACCTTGCCGGGCGTGCGTTCGCCGTCGCGTACCGGCGGGCCATCCGAGCGCTTCGCGGCGCGGCGGAACTTGCGCGGCGCGAACTCCGGCAGCCACGCGTCGCGGTCGACGCCCAGCAGCGCTTCGAGCGCGTGGCGCGCAGGCGGCGTGCGGTTCGCCGCGTTGACCGTCTGCGTGACGACCGGAATGCCCGCGAAATGGCCGAGCGCATCGGTATTCGACAGCACCTTGTCGCGCAGCGGCGCTTCGCCGCGCTTGTAACGCGCAGCCTTGCCGCGCAGCATCAGGTGCGGGAAATCGACGTTCCATGCGTGCGGCGGCACGTACGGGCATTTCGTCATGTAGCAGAGGTCGCACAGATAGCACTGGTCGACGACCTTGCCGAATGCGGCCTTCGGCACTTCGTCGATGTCGCCCGTCGGCGTGTCGTCGACGAGGTCGAACAGCGCCGGAAACGCGCCGCACAGCGACACGCAGCGCCGGCATCCGGCGCAGATGTCGAATACGCGCGTCATTTCCGCATCGATCGCGGCCTGGTCGTAGAACGCTTCGGACTGCCAGTCGAGCGGATGCCGGGTCGGGGCTTCGAGACTGCCTTCCTTGTGGGGCATGGGGCGCTCCCGCGTGGCGCGCATGTGCGCAAGCGCACCGCCCGCGCGGTGCGGGCGGCGATGAACGAACCGCCGGCCGGTGCCGGCCGCGCGGCGTTGCAGCGCGACCTGCGACGTCCCGTCAGTCGACGAGACTGTCCAGCGCCTTCGTGTAGCGGTTCGCGTGGCTGCGTTCGGCCTTCGCGAGCGTCTCGAACCAGTTCGCGATTTCGTCGAACCCTTCGTCGCGCGCGGTCTTCGCCATGCCCGGATACATGTCGGTGTATTCGTGCGTTTCGCCGGCGATCGCCGATTCGAGATTCAGCCGCGACGAACCGAACGGCAAACCCGTGGCGGGATCGCCGACAGCTTCCAGGTATTCGAGATGGCCGTGCGCATGGCCGGTTTCGCCTTCGGCCGTCGAGCGGAACAGCGCGGCGACGTCGTTCTGCCCCTCGACGTCGGCTTTCGAAGCGAAATACAGATAGCGCCGATTCGCCTGCGATTCGCCCGCGAATGCGGCCTTCAGGTTCTCTTCGGTTTTGCTGCCCTTGAGTTGAGCCATTTGCGCCTCCGTTCGAGTCGGCGCGGCCGCGTGCGACGCCGGGCCGATCAGATATGTGGGGAACGATGCGTGCGCCGGGCGCGCATCGTGCTCTTCAATCTAGGCGCTCGCGTTCGCATCCCCCAATAGGCTTTTTCAATGCGGGCGATAGTGTCGGGGGCGAACGCGGCGGATGGCCGCGAAGATGGGCGCTGCCGCGGCGCCACGCGCGTCATGCGCGATGCGTCACGCATCCATCGCGCGCTTGAGCAGCAATTCGCGCTCACGCTCGTTGCGCGTCAGTTCCGCCGCACGGCGGAACTCCCGCTTGGCCTCGTCGGCGCGGCCGAGCTTCGCGAGCAGATCGCCGCGCACGCTCGGCAGCCAGTGATAGCGCGCCAGCGCCGGATCGTCGCGCAGCACGTCGACGAGTTCGAGCGCCGCGGCCGGCCCGAACGCCATCCCTACCGCGACCGCGCGATTCAGCTCGACGACCGGCGACGGCGCGACTTCGGCGAGCGCGTCGTACAGCGCGACGATCTGTGCCCAGTCCGTGTCCGAAGCCTGCCGTGCGCGCGCGTGGCACGCTGCAAGCGCCGCCTGCAGCGCATACGGCCCGCGCACGCCGCCGAGCTTCGTCGCCCGCTCCAGCGCGGCGAGGCCGCGCCGGATCAGCAACGGATCCCAGCGGCTGCGGTCCTGGTCGAGCAGCAGCACGGGCCGACCCTGCGCGTCGATGCGCGCATGCATGCGCGACGCCTGCAGCTCCATCAGCGCGACGAGCCCGAATACTTCGCTTTCGTCCGGCGCGAGCCCGGCCAGCACGCGACCGAGCCGCAACGCCTCGTCGCATAGCGCCGGACGCATCCAGTCGTCGCCCGCCGTCGCCGCGTGGCCTTCGTTGAACACGAGATAGATCACTTCGAGCACCGACGCGAGCCGCGCGGGCCGCGCATCGGCGGCCGGCACCTCGAACGGCACGTGCGCCGCCGCGAGCGTGCGCTTCGCGCGCACGATCCGCTGCGCGATCGTCGGCTCGGGCGTCAGGAACGCGCGCGCGATCTCGCCCGTCGTCAGCCCGCCGAGCAGCCGCAGCGTCAGCGCGACGCGCGCGTCGGTCGACAGCACCGGGTGGCACGACGTGAAGATCAGCCGCAGCAGGTCGTCGCCGATGTCGTCGTCGCGCGCGTCGGCGAGTGCGTCCGCGATATCGGGGACGACATGCGCTTCGAGCGCGTCCATCTCGTGACCGAGCTGATCGCGCTTCGCCGCATGAAGCGACTCCTGCCGGACCCGGTCGAGCGCGCGGCGCTTCACGGCCGTCATCAGCCAGGCGGCCGGGTTGTCGGGCACGCCGTCGACGGGCCAGTGCTCGAGCGCCGCGACGAGCGTGTCCTGCGCCAGCTCCTCGGCCACGCCGACGTCGCGCACCACGCGCGCGGCGCGCGCGATGATCTTCGGCGCCTCGATTCGCCAGACCGCTTCGATCGCACGATGAGTCGCCTCACGCGTCACGACGCCTGCCCCTGGGCGGACGCGTCCAGCGGCATGGCCATCAGTTCCCACGTGTGGCCGTCCGGATCGGTGAACCCGTGGCCGTACATGTTCGGGTACTCGCGCGGCGCTGGCGGCGCGGCCCCGCCCGCCGCCAGCGCCTTCGCGACGATCGCGTCGACTTCGGCGCGGCTGTCGCACGACAGGCACGACAACACCTGGATGTGCGTCGCCGGATCGATGATGGTCTTGTCGGTGAAGGTCTGGAAAAACGGCCGCACGAGCAGCATCGCGAAGATCGCGTCGCTGATCCGGATGCAGGCGGCCTGATCGTTGGTATAGGCCGGCACGACCTCGAAGCCGAGCGCCTGGTAGAACGTCTTCGCGCGCGGCAGGTCGGCTACCGGCAGATTGATGAAAACCATCTTGTGCATGACGGGTGCTCCCTGTGAGGTTGGTTCAGGCGTGGCTACGGCCGACGTGGAGATCGCGGAACCGCTCGACCGCGTCGCTCGGCGTCAGGTCGTCGAGCTCGAACAGCGGCCGCACCTCGATCTCGCAATCGAGCTCGGCGCCGAACGGCGCGGGAAACCGGCGCGTCCATTCGAGCGCTTCGTCGCGCGAACGCACCTGGATCAGCGTATAGCCGGCGATCAGTTCCTTCGTTTCGGCGAACGGGCCGTCGATCACCGTGCCCTTGCCGCCCGTGTAGCGCACGCGCCAACCATGGGCGCTCGATCTCAGGCCGTTGGCGTCGAGCAGCACGCCGGCCTTCGCCAGTTCCTCGTGATAGACCGTCATGGCCTCGACCAGCCGGTTGTCCGGCAACGCGTCGGATTCGCTGACGGCGTTCGCCCGGATCATGATCATGAATCGCATCGTTCACTCCTCTCGTCGGTGGAAAGCGGCGCCCGTTCCGCGGCGCCTTACCCGGACGACGGGCGGAAGACGGCCGGATCGACACGCGCCACGACAAATCAGGGTAAATACCGAGTCGCGACGCTCACAGGAAACATGGGCCGACCGCGCGCACCTCGACCGTGCACCATTGCGCAGCCGGACACTGGCGCGCGATCTCGATCGCTTCCTCGCGCGTGTCGACGTCGACGAGGAAGAAGCCTCCGATCATCTCCTTCGCCTCCGCGAACGGGCCGTCGAGCAGGCGCGTCTCGCCGTCGCGCACCTGCACGCGCGTGCCGCGCTCGGACCGCTCCAGCGACTCGACGCCGCGCAGCACGCCGCGCGCCTTCAGCGACTCGGCGAAATCGACCATGCGCGCATAAAGCGCCTGACCTTCGTCGAGCGTGCGCTCGGCGCGCTGCTCGGTCGGTTCGACAATCAACAGCATGTAAGACATGGATTTCTCCTGTGGGGACGGGGCGCCGCGGCATGCGCCGGGCGAGCGGCATGCGACGGCCGATGCGAAAGCGTAACAGCCGCGGGGCGGCTTGCCGCATCGTTGGCCAACCGGCACTGGCCGGACGGCCATTTCGGTCGCAGCCTGACAGTTTGCCTTCAAGATGCGGTCCCGAACCGTCGGATTTTCATCCTGTGGACCGTCTCATGTCACGCCCGCTCCCCCTGTTCGCCGTTGCGCCGTTCGCGGCGTTGTCCGCCATGCTCTGCGCACCGCTCTTCGCCTGGCCGGCCGTCGCCGCGCTGCCGGTCAGCAGCGGCTGCGGCGGCGCGACCACGGCGATTGCCGAGATCCGCCGCGCCGGCCGGCCGTCGCCGCTCGCCGGGCAAACGACGTCGATCGAAGCGGTCGTCACCGCGGCGTTCGGCGGCGCCGGCGGCCTGGGCGGCTTCTTCGTCCAGCAGGCCGACGCGCAACGGCAACGCCGGCCGGGCGTCCCCGAGGGCCTGTTCGTCCACGCGCCGAACGCGCGCGCCGAGCCCGGCAATCTCGTGCATCTGACCGGCAAGGTCGACGAGCAATACGGCCGGACGCAGTTCACCCTGTCGGGCCGCGTGACCGTCTGCGCACGCGGGCAGACGGTCACGCCGGCCACGCTCGCGCTGCCGGTCGCGTCGCCCGCCGTCCTGGCCGCGCACGAAGCCATGCGCGTACGCCTGCCGCAAACGCTGACGGTCAGCGATACCTACGAACTCGGCCGCTACGGCAGCATCGTGCTGAGCAGCGGCCGGCTGCGCATACCGACCCAGGTCGCATTGCCGGCCGATGCTGCTGCCCAGGCCGCAGCCAACGCACTGAACCGCATCGTGCTCGACGACGGTTCGAGCCGCCGCGACCCGGCGACCGTCCGCTATCCGCCGCCCGCGCTGAGCGCCGCCAACACGCTGCGCGCGGGCTACACGGTACGCGGCATAGAGGGCGTGCTCGAGTGGCGCTACGGCGCATGGCGGCTGCAACCGGTGGCCGGCACGGCGCCGGTGTTCGAGGCCGCCGCGAACCCGCGTACCGCGGCACCGGCCCGGCATCCCGACGCCGACGTGCGCGTCGTATCGTTCAACGTCTTCAACTATTTCAACGGCGACGGCCGCGGCGGCGGATTCGACGCGCCGGGCGGCCGCGGCGCGAAAACGCCTGCCGCGTTCGCGCGGCAGGAAGCGAAGATCGTCGCGGCGTTGCGCGCGCTGCGCGCCGACGTGATCGGGCTGATGGAAATCGCGAACAACGGCTACGGCGACGCGAGCGCCGTGACGCGTCTCGCCGCGCAACTCGGCGACGGCTGGCGCGCGGTCGATCCCGGCACCGCGCGGCTGGGCCGCGACGCGATCGCGGTCGCGCTGCTGTACGACAGCCGCACGGTCGAGCCGGTCGGGCGCGCCGCCACCGTCGCACTCGGCGGCCGGCACCGCCCGCCGCTCGCTCAGACGTTCCGGCGCATCGGCGGCACGCGCGCGTTCACGGTCGCGGTCAATCACCTGAAGTCGAAGAACTGCCCGCATGCGAGCGACGCCAATCTCGACCAGTCCGACGGCCAGGGCTGCTGGAACGCGGCGCGTACCCAGGCGGCCGCGCGCGTCGCCGACTGGCTCGCCACCTCGCCGACGGGCGTCGCGGCCGACGGCGTGCTGCTGATCGGCGATCTGAACAGTTATGCGAAGGAAGACCCGATTCGCACGCTCGAAGCGCGCGGCTATGCGAACCTGGTTGCCCGCTTCGTCGGCGATGCTGCGTACAGCTACGTATTTCGCGGCGAAGCCGGCAATCTCGACCACGCACTTGCCACGCCGCCGCTCGCCGCGCGCGTGAAGGCCGTGCAGTTCTGGCACATCAACGCGGACGAACCGCTCGTCCTGCAACCCGTGCCCGATTACAAAACGTCCGCGCGACGGTCTGCTTATTACGCGCCCGACGCCTACCGCTCGTCCGACCACGATCCCGTCGTCATCGACGTCGCGCTGGACGGCAGCGGTGGGCGATCGGCACCGGGCACGAATCGTGCGCCTCGATCTGGCGTCGATTAGTGCAATTGCATCAGTACGCGACCTGCAACGGCACTATTTACCTGATGGCCCGGCAACGCCATATTTACCGGGCTTTCACTGCGATCCGCTGTTCGACACGCTGCGTCGGCCGAGACGCGAAATTTTTTCAACCGCCGCTCCGCCCCGCGTGACGGGGCGCTCGGGCAATCCCGCCGACGAATTGAAAATTTGTCTCGAAACTCAGACGGATCAAGTGAATCACACTAGTTGCTGCGATTCGTCTTATCTTCAAATTAGCCTGGAATCGAAGGAGGATAAACACCATGGCGCTTACCGACTCGATCGAACACAAGCTGGACCGCGGCCTGTCCGATATCCGCCGCACCGGCCGACGCGTTGGCCGTACGACCCGCTCCGCCGCCCGCGACCTGCAAGCCGACGTGAGCGACGATCTGCGCGGGCTGGTCGACGAACTGGAAGATTTGTTGAAAAACGACGGCGATGGCGATATCGCCGCCTTGCGCAAACGCATCCAGTCCCGGATCGACGAAGCGCGCGGCGCGCTCGACTACGCGTCGGGCAGCGCGGCCGCCCGGCTGCGCGATTCGGCCGAACGCATGTCGCAGGTCGTGCACGAGAATCCGTGGCAGACCGCCGGCGTCGTCGCGGGCCTCGCGTTCGTCGCGGGGCTGCTCCTTTCCCGCCGTTGAACGGGGCTGCCCGCACCGTCGCCCGCACCGTCCGCTCTCAATCAGACAACGAAGGAGAAACCGCCATGCAGAAATCCCTCGCCATGAAAGCCGCCGCTGCCGTGATGCTCGGCAGCCTCGCCCTCGCCGGCTGCACGACCACGTCCGACAAACCCGATAGCGCGGCGGCCAGCGCGTCGAAACGCCAGTCGATCGACGCCAGCGTGAATGCCACGCTGTCGCGCCTGTATTCGACGGTGCCCGGCTCGCGCGATCTGGTCTCGAAGGCACGCGGCGTCCTCGTGTTCCCGAACGTGCTGCAAGCCGGCTTCATCGTCGGCGCCCAGTCCGGCAACGGCGCGCTACGCGTCGGCGGCAGTACCGTCGGCTACTACAACACGTCGTCGCTGTCGGTCGGGCTGCAGGCCGGCGCGCAGTCGAAGGCGGTCGTGTTCCTGTTCATGACGCAGGATGCGCTCGACTCGTTCCGCAAGTCGGAAGGCTGGTCGGCCGGCGCCGACGCGTCGGTCGCGGTCGTGAAGGTCGGCGCGAACGGCGCGGTCGACACCAACACGGCCACCGCACCGGTGGAAGTGCTGGTCCTGACCAACGCGGGCCTGATGGGCGACCTGTCGGTGAACGGCACGAAGGTCACCAAGCTCCACATCTGACGACGCGGCACGCGGCCTCGCACCGCGTTCGCTTCCCGGCAGCGCCGCGGCCCCGGCCGCGGCGTTTTCGCATGTCTCCCACGCAGCGGCTATGATGGCGGCACCTTTGCGGGCATACTCCGCGTGGGCCGCCCCGCAACGCGTTTCGCCGCGAACCCGTGACGTTCGCGAATCGATCGCGCACAGGGCAACGAAATTCAATCAAACCACGCATCAATCTGCGCGAATGTCACCCATGGATAGCGGACAAGATCACCAAAAATTCTTCTATTTCCTGCTGTTCGCGGTCACCGTCGGACTCTGCTGGATCCTCGCACCGTTCTTCGGCGCCGTGTTCTGGGGCACCATTCTCGCGATCCTGTTCCAGCCCGTGCAGCGCTGGCTGGCCGCGCGCTTCGGCAAGCGGCGCAACCTGGCCGCGCTCGTCACGTTGTCGTTGATCATCCTGATCGTGATCCTGCCGCTCGTGTTCGTGGCGGGCACGCTCGTGCAGGAAATCGCGTACGTGTACCAGGAAATCAAGACCGCGCAGCCGAACTATTCGCAGTACTTCCAGGACATCGTTCACGCACTGCCGTCGTCGGTCCAGCATCTGCTGCAGAAATACGGGCTGACCAACATCCCGGGCATCCAGAAGAAGCTGACCGACGGCGCCGCGCAGATCAGCCAGTTCGCGGCGACTCAGGCGCTCAGCATCGGCCAGAACACGTTCCAGTTCATCGTGAGCTTCGGCGTGATGCTGTACATGGTGTTCTTCCTGCTGCGCGACGGCGGCGAGATCGGCCGCCGCGTGCGCCGCGCGCTGCCGCTCGACGACGAGCACAAGAACCTGCTGCTCGCGAAGTTCACGACGGTCGTGCGCGCGACCGTGAAGGGCAACATCGCGGTCGCGCTCGTGCAGGGCGCGCTCGGCGGCCTGATCTTCTGGATCCTCGGGATCGAGGGCGTCGTGCTGTGGGGCGCGCTGATGGCGTTCCTGTCGCTGCTGCCCGCGATCGGCGCGGGCCTCGTGTGGGTGCCGGCCGCACTCTACCTGCTGATGATCGGCTCGGTCTGGAAGTGCGTAATTCTCGTCGTGTTCTGCGTCGGCGTGATCGGCCTCGTCGACAACCTGCTGCGCCCGATCCTCGTCGGCAAGGACACGAAGATGCCCGACTGGGTCGTGCTGATCTCGACGCTCGGCGGGATGGCGTTGTTCGGCATCAACGGCTTCGTGATCGGGCCGCTCGTCGCCGCGCTGTTCATGGCGAGCTGGGACATCTACGCGCGCGCCGAACAGGGCGAATGACGCGCGTCCGGCCGCCGGCGCGCCGCACGCGTGCGGCAATCGCCGGTCACGGATGACGGATATGGATCAAGACGGGCGCCACGGCGCCCGTTGCTTCATCCGCCGCGACCGTCATCACGCCGCCGTACGGGCCGACGCGATGAGCCCGGCCCGGCGCCAGCGGCACGCTTCGTTCGTCGCGCGCATCGCGCCACGTCACCCGCACCGCCGCGCCACCGTCCGACGCGAGCGGCGCGCCGTCGGGCCCGACCAGCGCTACCTGCGCACCGGCCAGGCGCCGGCCATGCGCATCGAACCGGAGCGTGGCCGTTGCCGCGCCGCCGGCCGCGTCCCGCGCGTCGACCTGCACGCCCGCCGGGGCATCGAGCGTCACGTCGTAGAGGTCGACGAGCGAACCGGCGAACCGCACGACGCCATCCGACGCGGGCTGTCCGGCCGCCATCGCGTTCGGCATGGCAATCGACATCGCGAACACGACACCGAGCCCGAACACCATCGTCCGCACGACGCCGGCGCCCACTGCCGTCGCCGATGCCGATCGCTTCGCGTTGTTGCGCATGTTCCCTCTCCTCTGCCGCGTGACCGAAAAAACGGGCGGCGTGACGCATCGGTCACGCCGCCCGTGTGCTGGCAATTACTGTAAGGAGAGCGGCCCGGACAATATATGGGACAAGTCCTAAACTGCAGCCGAATCGATCGAACTCAGCGCAGTCGACACGGCCCCGCGGCCCGATGCGACCGAAGTCGCACGCCCGTCACGCGTCCGGATCGACGCGCAGCACGAGCTTGCCGCGATGGTCGCCGTCGAACAGGCGGTTCAGCACGTCGGGCGCGTTTTCGAGACCGTCGGCCACGGTTTCCTCGGCCTTGAGCCGGCCGTCGCGCAGCCAGCCCGCGAGCGTCTGCACGGCTTCGCGGCTCTTGCGGTAATCGAGGATCAGGAAGCCGCGCATCGTCAGCCGCTTCGAGATCAGCACGCCGACGTCGTCGGCCGCGCGGCCGCTGTTGTAGTTCGAGATCACGCCGCACAGCGCGACGCGCCCGCCGATCACCATTCGCGACAGCACCGCGCGCATCACCTCGCCGCCGACGTTCTCGAAGTTCACGTGCACGCCGTCCGGCGTCGCCGCCTTCAATTGCTGGCGGAAATCGTCGGCCTTGTAGTCGACGGCCGCGTCGAAGCCGAGCGTCTCGGTCAGGTAGCGGCACTTGTTCGCGCCGCCCGCGATGCCGACCACCCGTGCGCCGTGAATCTTGCCGATCTGCCCGGCGATCGAGCCGACCGAGCCGGCCGCCGCCGACACGACGAGCGTTTCGCCCGGCTGCACCGGCGCGATGTCGGTCAGCCCGTAGTACGCGGTCAGCCCGCTCATCCCGCACGCGCCGAGCAGCGTCGGCAGCGGCAGGCCCGACTGCGCGGGCAGCTTCACGAGCTGCGCGGCCTGCTCGGCCGGCACGACCGCATAGTCCTGCCAGCCGACGAGCCCCTGCACGAGCTCGCCTTCCGCGAAACCCGCATGGCGCGACGCGACCACGCGGCCGATACCGAGCGCGCGCATCACCTCGCCGATCGCGACGGGCGGCAGGTACTGCGGCACGTCGCTCATCCACACGCGGTTGGTCGGGTCCATCGACAGATACAGCACGCGCACGAGCACCTCGCCGTCGGCAAGCGCTGGCACCGGCGTCTCGACGAGCGAGAAGTGTTCGCGGCCGACCCGCCCTTCGGGGCGCGTCTTCAGCAGCAGCTGGCGGTTCACGGTTGTCGACATGATGTTCTCCTCCAATCGTCGTGGTTCGGGATGCGTGTCAGACCGCGCACATGCCGCCGTCGATCACGAGTTCGGCGGCCGTCACGAAGCGGCTCTCGTCGGATGCGAGATACACGGCCGCGTGCGCGACGTCGTCCGGCTCGCCGAGCCGGCGCAGCGGAATGCCGCGCGCGAGCTTACGCGTCGCGTCGCGTTCGCCGAGCGACTGGAACAGCGGCTCGACGATCCCCGTGCGGATGAACGCCGGGTGAATCGAATTGCAGCGCACGTCGATCTCGCGGCGCGCGCAATCGATCGCGACCGACTTCGTCAGCGACGCGACCGCCGCCTTCGACGCGTTGTACGCGGTGAAGTCCGGCTCGACCTTGAACGCCGCGACCGACGAGATGTTGACGATCGACGCGGGATGGCTCTCGGCCAGGTACGACAGCGCATGCTTGCAGCCGAGCACGATGCTCTCGACGTTGATCGCCATCACGCGCCGCCATTCGTCCAGCTCGATTTGCGCGGGCGAACCGATCGAGCCGACGCCCGCGTTGTTGACGAGCACCGACAGCCCGCCCATCGCGTCGGTCGCCTGCGCGAGCAGCGCCTGCCAGCGCGCTTCGTCGCGCACGTCCTGGGTTGCGGCGAACGCGACCGGCGTCGTACGGCCCGCATTGAGTTCCTGCGCGAACGCATCGAGCACCGCCGCTTCCGCGATGTCGGTCAGGAACACGCGCGCACCCTGCTCGACCATCCGGCGCGCGATCGCGCGGCCGAGGCCGCCCGCGGCGCCCGTGATGTATGCGCACTTGCCGGCGAGGCGCGGAGAAACGATTGTCATGTGACCTGCTCCTGTCGTGAATCGTCGTCGCGCAACGCTGCCGCGACGGGGTTTGCGTGCATGGTCCAGCCGACCTGGGCCGGTCGCCGGTGCGCCGACACGGCGCCGCAACGCACGGTTCCCGCGAGTATATCGAGATGGCCGCGACGCACGCCGGACCGGCCGCGCAGCTTGCCCGCGATGAAACGACAGCCAGCGTACGCGAATGCTGCCGATCGATGAAATGAATCTTCGTTATGCCCGGTCATAGGCGTCGTTCATGCCTTGCACGTACCGGCGCCCGTGCGCGAACCGCCCGGTGCGGCCGCTCGGATGGATTGCGTCGGCCAGTCGATCGACGGGAGACGGGCGTTGCGTTGCGCACGGAGAAGAATGCAATCGGGAAGACGAGCCGGCGTGGCATCGTGCCATGCACCGGAAAACGCCGGACGAACGCCGGCGGCGAGAAGGCGGCGAGAACGCGCCAAGCAGGCGGCGCCGGAGCGCCCGCCGTCGGCGACCGTCAGAACCCGTCGCCCGACGGCGCGCGCACGAACGCGCAGAGCTGCGGCGAGTGCGTGTCGATCATCCGCTGGAACGGCGCACGGTGCCCGTACGCGATGCCCGACACGAGCAGCAGGCACACCGCCGCGACGCGCGGCGAAAACGCACGCTGTCGCGCGCCGTCGTAGCCGCGCAGGAACACCAGCGCGACCAGCGCGCCGAGGATCCAGCCGACGACGACTTCCGGCACGGTGTGCGAATGATCGAACACGCGTGCGACGGCCGTGACCGCGCCAACGGCCAGCCCGGCCGCGATGCCGGGCGCCTTGCCCGGCCGGAACGCCTGCCACAGCATCGACAGCGCGACCGTCCACACCGACGTCGACAGCATCGTATGACCGCTGATCACGCGGAAATCGAATTGCGGCAGCTCGATGCCGCATCCCGCATAGAGGATTTTCGTGGCGCCGACGACGCCCATGCCGGCGGCCAGCAGCACGCCCCAGCGGGCGGCGAGACGCCAGTCGGTCAGCGCGAGCCATGCCGCGCAGGTCAGCGCGATCGGCAAGGTCAGCGCGGCATCGCCGATGTTGCTGATTTCACTCCACATGACGAACTTCGGGGACGATCGAAAGGCCGCAGTTTACCGCAAGCGCGCAGCGCACCTGTGTCAGCCTGTGACAGGCTGTATCAGCCCGCGACACCGGTAATCAACAGCAGGTTCGTGCCGGTGATCACCGCGAACAGCGCCCATGCGGCCACCTGCATCCCGCGGCCGATCGCATGCTCGCCCATCGTGCCGCGGTCGCTGACCGAGCGGATCAGCGGCCACATCGCGAACGGCAACTGCAGGCTCAGCAGCACCTGGCTCCATACGAGCAGTTGCCCGACCGAGCCGTCGCCGAGCCACAGCACGCCGATCAGCGCCGGCACGAGCGCGAGCCCGCGCGTGATCAGCCGGCGCTGGTAGCACGGGATCTTCGTATGCAGGAAGCCATCCATGATGACCTGGCCGGCGATCGTGCCGGTGAGCGTCGAGCTCTGCCCCGACGCGAGCAGCGCGATGCCGAACAACAGCGCGGCCGCGCCGCCCGCGATCGGCGTGATCAGCCGGTACGCCTGCTCGATGTCGGTCACGTTGTGCTGGCCGGTCGCATGAAATGCCGCACCCGCGACGACGAGGATCGCCGCATTGACGAGCATCGCGACGAACAGCGACACGCAGGTATCGATGCGCACGAGTGCGAGCGTGTCGCGGATCACGCCGCGCGCGCCGCCGACGACGTGCCGCGTCTGCACGACCGACGAATGCAGATACAGGTTGTGCGGCATGATCGTCGCGCCGACGATGCCGAGCGCGAGCACGATCGCGTCCTTGCGGTCGTGGCCGGGATCGCCCGGCACGAGACCGCCGACCACCGCATGCCAGTCGGGCGGCGTGATCGCCACCTGCGCGACGAAGCAGAACGCCATCGTCGCGATCAACCCGAGCACGATCGCCTCGATCTGCCGGAATCCCTTGCCCTGCAGGCCGAGCACGATCACCGTGTCGAGCGCGGTCAGCACGACGCCCCACGCGAGCGGCACGCCGAGCAGCAGCTTGAACGCGAGCGCGCAGCCGAGCACTTCCGCAATGTCGCACGCGATGATCGACACCTCGGCCGTGATCCACTGCACGACGCGGCCGACGCGCCCGTAGCGGTCGTAGCTGGCTTGCGCGAGATCCTTGCCCGCGACGAGGCCGAGCCGCGCCGCGAGCATCTGCAGGAAGATCGCCGCGAGGCTCGAGAACGCGACGACCCACAGCAACGCATAGCCGAACTGCGAGCCGGCCTGGATATCGGTCGCCCAGTTGCCGGGATCCATGTAGCCGATCGCGACCAGCAGGCCGGGGCCGAAAAAACGCCTGAGCTTGCGCCAGCGCGGCGCGGCGGCGTCGATCGTGATGCTGCCCTTTACTTCCGACGGGCAGAAAGGGGCGGTGGCGGTAGTGGGGAGAAAGGGCATGGAAACCGGGAATCGAGATCGCGACACGACGATTCTACGGGT
This sequence comes from Burkholderia sp. NRF60-BP8, assembly GCF_001522585.2. NCBI lineage: Bacteria > Pseudomonadati > Pseudomonadota > Betaproteobacteria > Burkholderiales > Burkholderiaceae > Burkholderia > Burkholderia sp. NRF60-BP8. The sequence goes on along the minus strand of NZ_CP013372.1, from coordinate 754,277 downwards.
ATCCGGCCCGTTTTCCCGCGCTCGGCCGCGCACGCGTCGCAACCCGCCCCGTCGCCGTCGCAACACGCGGCGGCGCGGCCGTCGTCCGAATCGGGCGACGCGGCGCCGTGCGCGAGGATTTTTTCCCGCTCGGCGACGCGGAATTCGGTCGGCGACATCAACAGGCGTTGGCGAAACAGCTTCGCGAGCCGCTCGCCGCTGCCGAACCCGGTGCGCCGCGCGACCTTGTCGGCCGGCAGCGTCGTATGGATCAGCATGTGGCACGCACGTTCGAGCCGCACGTGCTGGACGAACTCGGTCGGCGTCACGCCGATTTCCTTCTTGAAGCGCCGCAGGAAATTGCGCTCGCTCATCGCGGCCGCCTGCGCGGCGTTCGCGATCGAGACGCGGTTCACGCTCTGCGCGCGCAGCCGCTGCGCGGACATCCGGATCGACGGGCTCGCGCTCAGTTCGCGGAACGCCCACATCGACTGCACATAGCGCTGCTCGACCGGCCGCATCATGTTGCTGGCGATCTCCTGCGCGGCGCTGTCGCCGAGGTCGGCGCGGAACATGTCGAGCGCGGCGGCAAACACGTCAGTTTCGCCGACCCGCGATTCGATCGTCGTGGCGGCCCGGCGCCCCGCCCGGCCCGGCCGCCCGTCGATCGACGACGACGGCCGCCGCGTCGCGGCGAGCGCGGGCAGATCCATCGCGTCGACGATCCAGCGCGCATGCCGGCGAATGTCGGTCAGGCGCCGTTGCAATGCGTCGTCCCAATTGACGGCCGCCCGGTCGCCATGAAGATGAAAGAACGCGAGCGCACGGCGGCTGTGTTCGTCGCCGAGCGGCTCGGCCGCGATTCTCACGCCGGACGACGACTGCAACAGTCCCCCGCTTTCGGATACGTACTTGAGCTGATAATCCGCGCCGTACCCATGCAGGCGATTCGCCAGGTTGAAGGCTTCGCCGAGACGCGCGGCCTGGGCCAACGAAAACCCCGTACTCAAATAGATAACGACCCACCGCTGATCTGCTGCATTCACTGGCCAAGCCCCCGACTTGTTCGACTTCTTCTAATACCGTCGAACTGTCAGGCTTATATTTGGTTTGAATGCGTGCGACAGGACGGCTATCCCGAAATATGAAGCGACGGCATCTTAGCCGAACGGGTAGTGCCTTTGGCGCTAAATGGCCGACGGGGACAGCATGATGGCGGATTACTACAGGCTGCCGTGCGCCGCCGGTAAGCCGGCACGGAATCGCGCATACGATGCGGCCGACCATCGCGGCCGTCATGCGTGACGACGTGCGTGTTCGATGGCGTCGCGCAGCGGTCGAGCGGCCGCTCGCGTATCGGCGCGAACGGCGTCGACACGCATCGAACGCGCACGATCGGCGCGTATGCCGAGCCGCGCATCCGTTGCCTGCGCATCCTTTAGAATCGATCCGTCCTTCACCACGCCGCCCGCGCTCCGTGCCCGCCGATCACCGTCTCGACCTGAACCTGTTTCGCGTGCTCGACGCCGTCTACGTGCATGGCGGCATCGGCGCGGCCGCCCGCGCGCTGCATCTGACGCAGCCGGCCGTCACGCATGCGCTCAACCGGCTGCGCGCGCATTTCGACGATCCGCTGTTCGTGCGCCAGGGCAATCGCGTCGTGCCGACCGAGCGCACGCGGTCGATCATCGCGGACGTGCAGCGGCACCTGAAGGGCCTGCAAGGCACCGCGCGCGATCCGTCCGCCTTCGATCCCGCGACGCTCGACCTGAGCATCGCGGTCGGCATTCGCGACGTGCTCGAATCCATCGCATTGCCGCGCATCGTCGCCGCGTTCGCCGACGAAGCGCCGGGCCTGCGGCTCGTCAGCCGCCGCATCGCGGTGCCCGACATCGAACGCGAACTGGCGTCGGGCAACCTCGATCTCGTCGTTGATCGCCGCGTGCCGACCGGCGCGCGCATCGCCACCGAACACCTGCTCGACGATTCGCTCGTCGTCGCGATGCGCCGCGATCATCCGCTGGCGCGCGACCCGCTGCGACGCGGCGACTATTTCGCGGCGCAGCATATCGCCGTGTCGTCGCTCGGCGCGCCGCAATCGCTCGACGTCCTGCTCGGCAACGACGGGCGCTTGCGCGACATCCGGCTCACCTGCCAGCACTATTTCGCCGCCTGCCAGATCGCCGCGGCCGGCCATCTGCTCGTCACGCTGCCGCACACCTATGCGCGACGCATGGCCGCGCTGCTGCCGATCGCCGTGCGGCCGCTGCCGCTGCGGCTCAAGCCGTTCCCGCTGCTCGCGTACTGGCACGAATCGCGCGACACCGACCGCGCGCATCGGTGGGTGCGCGAACGCATCGCCGCGCTCGTGCGCAGCAGCGCCGGTATCGCCGACACGTAGCGGCGCGACACGCGCCCACGCGAGCGCGACGGTATGCTGGCGGCTGCGCGCCGCTACACGGCGCCCTCTTTCCTCGATCCGCTACCGGAGATTTGCCATGTCCCTCATCCACGCCGACGCCGTCCTCGATGCCGACGCGCCCGACTACGTCGTCCAGCTGCAGGCCGGCACGCATGCGCTGACCGGCGACGAAGCGCCGCGCGAAGGCGGCCGGGATCGCGGGCCGGCGCCATACGAGTTCGTGCTGGCCGGGCTCGCGCAATGCACGGCCGCGACGCTGCGCATGTACATGCAGCGCAAGACGTGGCCGGCCGCGCGCATCACGGTGCGCACCGAGCTGCATGCCGATCGCGACGGCGTACAGTACGTGCGCCGCGTCGTGACGCTCGACGGTCCGCTCGACGACGCGCAACGCCAGCGTCTCGCGGAAATCTGCGAGAAGACGCCGGTCACGCAGTTCATCAAGCGCGGCACGCGGATCGACACGACGTTGAACTGACGCACGCGGCAGGCCATACGGTCTGCCGCGCGAAAAACGAAACGGGCGGGCCGCGCACCCGGCGCGACCCGCCCGTTCGTCGATCCCGCCCGGCGCTTACAGTCCGAGCGCGGACAGGTCCAGCTTGCCGTCCTTCATCGGCGGGCACCAGAAATACGCGCCCGTCAGCGGCCGCGTGAAGCGGAACAGGCCGTCGACGATCCCGTCTTCCGCGCCGCTCATCCGGCGCATCTGCACGTCGAACGCGCGGAACGAGCAGCCGAACGCGACGAAATAGAGACCCGCGCGGCGCGTGTCCGACCACGGCGACGAACGGCGCAGCATGAACGCCTCGGGCTCGAAGCTCTCTTGCGCGGTGCGCTTCACGTGCGCGAATTCGGGCGCGTCGTCGAGTTCCTCGTTGTCCGAACGGCGACGCCCGATGATGTCATCCATCTCGCCCGACGGAATGCGCTCCATCTGGTCGAAATCGTGCACCCACTGCTGCACCGCGACGAAGCTCGAACCGTCGAGCCCCGCGCCCTGCCCCGTCACGATCGCCGCGGCGATCGCGTCGTCGCCTTCCGGGTTCTCGGTGCCGTCCTCGTAGCCGGACAGGTCGCGATCGTTCGAATAGCGGAAGCCGTCGACGGCGTCCTGCAGCGCGAACGCCGGTGCGAGCGCGCGTTCGATCGCCCGCGCGCGCAGCACGATCTCGCCGCGATCGTCCGAGCGCAGCCAGACCCACACGTCGGCCGGCGTCGCCGGCAGCGTGCGGTCGTTCACCGCGAACGCCGGATAGTCGGTCAGGCCCGGCACCGGATGTCCGAGATAGGCAGCCAGCGCGTGCCCGAAGCCGACGACCGTGTCGCGTCCGTCGACGATCTCGCGCAGCGCGGCCAGCGCCGCGGCGATATTGCCGTCATTCGACATCGTGAAAGTGAGGTATCGCGCTGCCGTATCGATCGGAGCCAGGATGCCTTGCTGAACGTCGCTCATCGTTTCCTCGGGAAGGGTTCGGAGTGGATCCGGGCGGGCGCGCGTCGTCGCGCGCCGCGGACGCCGAAGTGTAATCGATGCGTCCGCCGCGGCCCGTGCCCGCCATCGCGCAACGTACGCGGAAAGGGGCCAAAACCCTGAATACTAACCGTATCGACGCTGCAACGCCGCATTCGTCAGACGTTGCGGCGCGCGCGACACTCCTGATAAAATCGCTGCACGTCTTTTCGGCGTCCTTTCAACCGTTCACTTCAGGGAGGTGCAGATGTTCCGAATGCCAGCAACCTTCCCGAACGTGGTCTCACGGCGCAGTTGATCCAGCCCGCCGTCCGCGCCGGCTCCCGAGTTTTCCGCTGACCCGTCAGCCGCGCTTTTCCCGACAGCCCGTTTCGTTCCGCCCGCGTGTTTCGCGCGGCCCGGCTGTTGCGTTTTCGACGTTCTCCGAACCGGAAAGTCCCGTCGCGCGACGCGCCGGGCAACGATAAATGACCAGAAAAACCTCCCATCTGGGCGGCCATGCATTCCAGGCCGTCTTCGGCTTCACCCTCCGTTACTGGCGCAAGCAGCCGGCGCGCATCGCCGCGGTCGCGAGCCTCGCGCTGCTCGCCGCGCTCGCCGACGTCCTCACGCCGCTGTTCGCCGGCCGCCTCGTCGACGCGCTGTCGAGCGGCCTGACCGACCGCGCCGCCGCGTGGCATTCGGCCCTCGTCGCGTTCGCCACGCTCGCCGCGCTCGGCATCGGCGCGACGGTGCTGCGCCAGGGCGTCTACCTGAACATCATCACGCTCACGCTGAAGATGATGAGCGAGATCGCCGCCGCGTCGTTCCACCGCGTGCAGCGCTTCTCGACCGACTGGCACGCGAACAGCTTCGCGGGCTCGACCGTGCGCAAGATCACGCGCGGCATCTGGGCGCTCGACCTGCTCAACGACACCGTGCTGATCGCGCTGCTGCCGTCGGTCGCGATGCTGGTCGGCGCGACCGTGCTGCTCGGCACGCACTGGCCCGTGATGGGGCTCGTCGTCGGCGCGGGTTCGCTGCTGTACATCGCGGTGACGGTCGCGGTGTCGCTCGGCATCGTCGCGCCTGCCGCCCGGCTCGGCAACCTGTGGGACACGCGCATGGGCGGCGCGCTCGCCGATGCGGTGAGCTGCAACGCGGTGGTCAAGGCGTTCGGCGCGGAAACGCGCGAGGAAGCGCGGCTCGCACGCGTGATCGGCAAGTGGCGGCAGCGCACGCGCCGCACGTGGGTGCGCGGCACGTTCAACGGCGGGTTGCAGGGCGCGATGCTCGTCGCGATGCAGGCCGCGATGATCGGCGTCGCCCTGCGGCTGTGGATGAACGACGAGGCGAGCGTCGGCGACATCGCGTTCGCGCTGACGATGTTCTTCATGCTGCAGGGTTACCTGCGCGACGTCGGCATGCATATCCGCAACCTGCAGCGCTCGGTGAACGACATGGAAGAACTCGTCGCGCTCGAACGCCAGCCGCTCGGCATCGACGATCGCCCCGGCGCGCCGGCCATCCGGATCGGGCAAGGCGAAATCCGCTTCGAGCACGTGACGTTCCGCTACGGCAACCATCCGGTGCCGCTGTACGACGATTTCTCGATGCGGATCGCGCCCGGCGAACGCGTGGGCCTCGTCGGCCATTCGGGATCGGGCAAGACGACGTTCATCAAGCTGATCCAGCGCCTGTACGACGTATCGGGCGGCCGCATCACGATCGACGGCCAGGACATCGCGCAGGTGCGGCAGGATTCGCTGCGCAGCCAGATCGCGATCGTCCAGCAGGAGCCCGTGCTGTTCCACCGCACGCTCGCGGAGAACATCGCGTATGCGCGCCCCGACGCGAGCCGCGCCGACATCGAGCGCGCCGCGCGCCTGGCCAGCGCGCACGACTTCATCGCCGCGCTGCCGGACGGCTATGACACGCTCGTCGGCGAACGCGGGATCAAGCTGTCGGGCGGCGAGCGCCAGCGCGTCGCGATCGCGCGCGCGTTCCTCGCGGATGCGCCGATCCTGATCCTCGACGAAGCGACGTCGAGCCTCGACAGCGAAAGCGAGCTGCTGATCCAGCAGGCGATGGAGCGGCTGATGGTCGGCCGCACGACGCTCGTCGTCGCGCACCGGCTGTCGACCGTGCGCGCGCTCGACCGGCTGCTGGTGCTCGATCGCGGCAAGGTGATCGAGGAAGGCAACCACGACGCGCTGATCCGCATCGACGGCGGCATCTATCGCCGGCTGTTCGAGCGGCAGGCGCTGGAGCTGGCGAAGGGGCTCGCCGATTCGCCGCGACGCACGGCGGATCGCAATGCCGGGCCGCTGGGAGAGCCGGCGGAGGTTTGATGCAGGCGCGTCGCGACCTGGCCCGGCGGCGCGGTCATCGCCGCCGGGGCCACGCGGCGGCAATCGGTTCCGGATCGAGGCCGTGCCATGCGCACGGCCTTTTTTCGTGTCCGCGGCGCTGGCTCGGCGGTGCCGGACCGCGCGCCGCGGCGTGTCCGCCGCCCGGATCACTTATCATGTCGGCCAGGCAATTCGCGACGAAAGGCAGACCATGTTTACAGGCATTGTTCAGGGCGTCGGCACCATCGACGCCATCAAGGATCACGGCGAGCTGAGGACCTTCAGCATCGCATTCCCCGAGCGGTTCACCGACGATATCGAGATCGGCGCGAGCGTGTCGGTCGACGGCGTCTGCCTGACGGTGACGACCATCCATTCGCCGGAGCTGATCGACTTCGACGTGATGTTGCCGAGCCTGCGGATCACGACGCTGGCCGACCTCTCGACCGGCGCGCGCGTCAACGTCGAGCGGGCCGCGAAGGACGGCGCGGAGATCGGCGGGCATCCGCTGTCCGGCCATGTCGATTTCACGGGGACCATCGCGCACATCGCATCGTCCGAGCACAACCGGATGATCCGCATCGGCGTGCCGGCCGAATTCAAGCGCTATGTGTTCGCGAAGGGCTACATCGCGATCAACGGCTGCAGCCTCACCGTGTCGGACGTCGATCGCGACGAAGGCTGGTTCGACGTCTGGCTGATTCCCGAAACGCGCCGCGCGACCACGTTCGATGCGAAGGGCGTCAACGACAAGGTCAACATCGAGATCGAGCGCAGCACCCAGGTCGTCGTCGATACGATCCGGGAATCGGTCAAGGAAACGCTCGGCGAATTGAACGGCGTCGTCACCGCGCTGCTGGCGGAAAAAGGCATCGACATCGAGGAACTGCTGGCGCGCAACGTCGCGCGGCTGCCGAAGCAGTAAAGGTCGATGACCTGCGTGCCACGGTATGTCGCGTGGGTACGCAGGCTTATTCGTCCGTGGCGCTCCGACCGGTCAAGGCTTGCCGTTCTTGAAGGCCGCAACCAGAAATTCGACGAGCACCCGCACCCGCATCGGAAGGCGTCGGCCTGCGGGGTACACGAGATGGATGGGGAAGCGTTCAGGCTGCAACTGCGGCAGCAGGACGCGAACCTTGCCGGATCGAATGTCTTCCTCGAACAACCAGGACGGCGCTTGCGCAATGCCAAGGCCGCATAGAACGGACGCCCGGATGTGTTCGGCGTCGCCCGTCATCAGCGAGCCGTGCGGCACGTAGGAGACGGTTTCCTTTTTGACCTTGAACGCCCACGGTTTCGGCTCGCGATCTTTCGAAAATACCACGCACGCGTGCCGATCGAGGTCGGAAAGTCGCTGTGGCTCGCCACGTGCGGCAACGTAGTCCGAACTGGCGACGAGCAGGAAATCCGCGTCGGTCAGTTTTTTGGCGGTGAGTGACGAATCCATCAACTGCCCGTGCCGGATGCCAAGATCGACGCCATTGCCAACCAGATCGACCAGCCGCTCGGAAACCGATAATTCGACGCTTACGTCCGGGTAGCGCTTGAAGAATTCCGGCAACAACGGGGTAATGCACAGCCGTCCGTGTGCCGGCGCCGTGTTGACCCTGACGACGCCCTTGGGGGCGCGCTGACGGTCGCCCACTGACGCTTCGAGCACGTCAAAATCGTCAATGAGTTGCTTGGCTGACTCGTAGAACGCGAGCCCCGCATCGGTGACGATGACCTTGCGCGACGTGCGCATCAGAAGCTGCGCGCCAAGGTGAGTTTCGAGCGCACCGATTTTCTTGCTGACGGCAGGCTGTCCTATTCCATGTTCGCGCCCCACGGCCGAGAAATTGCCGCATTCGACAAGGCGGACAAACAGCCGAATTGCATCCAGACGATCCATCAGCGGGCTTCCCGGCGATTCCAAAATGGAATTGATGGTATGTCGGAACAGGCCGTTTCGGCAATATCGAAATCGCCGTAGATTCACGGTTGTTCAGCCAACCGACACGACCGACCATGAAAGCACTCAGTGTGACGCCCGACCGCGCACTCGAACTGCGCGACATTCCCACGCCACTCGACGCCGCACCCGAGCATGTGTTGATCGACATGGATGCGTCAGCCATCAACCACGGCGACAAGACGTTCCTCACAAGGCCGGCAGCGGCGGGTCTTGCGTTGCCGTTGAGCGAACACGCTGTCTGGGGCGCATCCGGTGCCGGAAGAGTCGTCTCCGTCGGCGACGGTGTGCCGCAAAAATACCTCGGCAAACAGGTGGCGATTTATCGCTCGCTGGCTCGAAGCCCGCGCAGCGTCGGCTTGTGGTCCGAGCGCGCACACGTGCCCTACAGCACGTGCCTGATTTTGCCCGAGCACGTTTGTGCGCGAGATTATTGCGGCTCGCTCGTGAACGCGATGATGGCTTACGCATTTCTCGACGAAGCCGAAAGGGACGGGCACAAGGGTGTCATCGTGACGGCTGGCAATTCGGCAACGGGCCGTGGGATCGCGGCGCTCGTGCGCGACAGACAACTGCAAGCGATCTTTCTGCTTCGTGGCGACGCCGCGCGCGACACGTTGCGCGCAGCCGGCGTTGAGCACGTGATCGTCACGCGAGAAGGATTCGAGCGCGAGCTTGCTTCGCTCGCGGCGGAACTGAACGCGACAGCCGTTTTTGACGGCGTCGGCGGCGAATTGCTCAGTCACGTGTTGCCGGTGCTGCCGCCGAACCCGACGGTCTACGTGTACGGCTTTCTGGGCGCTGCGTCGCCGGTCGTGATTCCTTCCGTCCTATTCATGTCAAAAAATCTGACGATGAAGCGGTTCAGCAATTTCGACAGCCGCACGGTGAAGGAACCCGACAACCTTGTCCGCGCGCTCGGCAACCTGGAACAGGTGATTGACAATCCGTTGTTCAGAACGAAAATCGGCGACATGTTTCGCCTCGATCAAATCGAAGAGGCGATGCAGTACGAATCGGCCGAGGGCGCCAAGGCGGTGTTGGTGCACGGTGATCGCAGCGACACGTGAGCTAGGTGATCCGCTGGATCACCGAGTAGCGGCTGCCGTCGGAAAACACCTCGATCCACGGTTCCGATTCCTCGAACGTCCAGAGGACGAGATCGAGATCGATCCACTCGTCCCCGTCGTCGGGCCACGGCATGTTCCATCCGCCCGCGACGGCCACCACGCCGCCTGTATAGAGCGGGCATTGCGCCATCCATTCGCGCTCGTAGTCGTGCGCGGCCGCGCCCTTGAAGTTACCGTTGAATCCCCAGTCGCGCTGCCAGCCGAGTGCGTCGAGGTACGCGCCGATCGCGGCGGAGCCGAAGCGGAACACCGCGTCGACCGATGGAAGCGACATCGCGTCGGATCGGCACAGCGGGCGGGCGGAGCGGACAGGTTGCGTGGAAGTCTCCACGCGGCCTGACGTGCCGCCATCGTCGAGATATACGTTCAGCCAGACGCCGTCGCGCTCGACGGAAATGCACAACGCGCCGGCATCAATTCCATGCCAGTAGCCGGTGACGGGTTCGCCGTCGTCCGCGAAGCGGTACTGACGGCACGGCCTCGCAAGCCGCTTCGCTTCGTTCAGAAAATCGTCCGACGTCATTGGATGCCTCTCTTTTCAGCGTCCCGGGTATCGCATCGCACCGCCGCGATCGAACGACATCGACCGCGGCCCCCGCCTCACTCCACCTCCACCCGCGCCCCCTTCCCCACCGCCACGCGCTGCGCGCGATAAATCCCCGCGTGCCCGGAAAACAGATACGCGACGACACAGGCGACGATCGCATAGACGCCGATATCCGCGCCGAACAATTCGATCGCCATGATCGTCGACGCGATCGGCGTGTTCGCCGCGCCCGCGAACACCGCGACGAAGCCGAGCCCCGCGAGCACCGGCACCGGCAGCGCCAGCACCTGGCCGAGCGCATTGCCGAGCGTCGCGCCGATGTAGAACAGCGGCGTCACCTCGCCGCCCTTGAATCCCGACGCAAGCGTGACGACGGTGAACGCGAACTTGCCCGCGAAATCGTAAAGCGGCAGCGGGCCGTGAAACGCGGCCTCGATCGTCGGGATGCCGAGGCCGAGATACTGCGGCACGTTCAGCACGGTCGCGGCCACGGCGACCAGCAGGCCGCCGAGCAACGGCTGCAGCGGCGCATGGCGGATCGCGCGGCGAAACCACGCGGTCAGCGCATGCGTCGCAAACGCGAACAGCCGTCCGACCACGCCGAACGCGATGCCCGCGACGACCGTCACGGCCAGCCCCGTCGCCGATACGGCCGGCACGAACGGAATCGCATAGGCCGTATGATGGACGCCCCACGCACGGCACACGGCGTCCGCGACGATCGCCGACGCGACGCAGGCCAGCAGCGCGTCGTATCGCACGCGCCCGATCGCGAGCACCTCTAGCCCGAACACGGCGCCTGCGAGCGGCGTGCCGAACACCGACGCGAAGCCGGCCGCGATGCCGCCCATCAGCAGCACGCGGCGATGCTCGCGATCGAGACGAAACAGGTGCGTGACGCGATCGGCGAGCGCGCCGCCCATCTGCACGGCCGTGCCCTCGCGGCCGGCCGACCCGCCGAACAGGTGCGTGACGACGGTCGCGACGAGCACGAGCGGCGCCATCCGCTTCGGCACGAGCGCCTTCGGGTCGTGAATCTCGTCGATCAGCAGGTTGTTGCCGCGCGCGACCGACTGGCCGAAGCGATGGTAGATCCAGCCGGTGGCGAAACCGGCGGCCGGCAGCCCCCACAGCAGCCACGGATGCGCGACGCGCGTGCCGGTCGCCCAGTCGAGCGCGATCAGGAACACGGCGGAAGCCGTACCGGCCAGCGTGCCGAGCAGCGCGGAAAGCGCGAGCCAGCGGCACACATAGCGCACGGTCGCGAAAAGATCGGCAGAAGTCGTGAAAAACATGATTTCCAGATTCGACGGAACATCGAAACCTGGGCGGCAGAACGCCGGATGGACGGCCTGCGACCTCCTGACGACCCAGGAACACGCAGGCATCATCAGCCGGGCAAACCGGCGGTTGAGGGCCGCACCGCGCGCGCCACGCGCCGCGAACGACCGCAGGGAGGCATGCCATCTCCGCAGGCCGCGATTGTACGCGACGCCGCGCCAAGCACGCAATGCAGACGCCGGCGCGCCGCGAAACGACGGCGCGTGGCCGGTGCGCCGTCAGTCGCGCGGCGCGAGCGCGATCCGCGCGATCAACTGCGGCGCGATCTGTTCGAGCGGCAGGATCGCCGACGCCGCGCCGATCGCCGCGGCCGCCTTCGGCATCCCGTACACGGCGCTGGTCGCTTCGTCCTGCGCGATCGTATAGCAGCCCTTCGCGCGCATCGCCTTCAGGCCGAGCGCGCCGTCGCGTCCCATGCCCGTCAGCAGCACGCCCAGCGCATCGCCCTGCCAGCCGTCCGCGACGCTGTTGAAGAACACGTCGATCGACGGCCGGTACGGCGTTTCGGCCGGATGCCGCGTATAGCCGAGCACGCCGCGCGGCGACAGCATCAGATGGTCGTTGGTCGCCGCGAGCAGCACCTCGCCCGCTTCCGGCACGCTGCCCTGTCGCGCGACGCGCACCGGCAGCCGCGTATAGCCGTCGAGCCATTCGGCCATGCCGTACGCGAATGCCTGGTCGACGTGCTGGACGATCACGATCGCGGCCGGAAAGTCGGCCGGCAGCGCGCGCAACAGCGCGGTGAGCGCGGTCGGCCCGCCCGCCGACGCACCGATCGCGACGAGCGTCGGCTGTCCGCGCGCCGGCGCCGGCCCCGGCGGCACGAGCGCCGCGGTGCGGCTTTCGAGCAGCCGGCCGATCTGGTCGATCTTCGCGAGCAGCGCCTGCGGCGACGCATCGGTCGACAGCCCGAGCGCGAGCGTCGGCGTGTCGACCGCGTCGAGCGCGCCGGCGCCCATCGCTTCGTACACCGACGACGTGTTCGCGCTGACGCTCGCCGTCACGATCAGGATCGCGCACGGCGCGCGCGCCATGATGCGGCGCGTCGCGGCGACGCCGTCGACCTTCGGCATCACGAGATCCATCAGCACGACGTCGGGCGGATGCGCGACGCAGAAATCCACGGCCTCGTCGCCATCGGTCGCCACCCACAGCACGCGATGGTCCGCGCGCAGCGCGATCACGCGGCGCAGCGCCTCCACGGCCAGCGGCAGATCGTTGACGATGCCGATGTTCATCGGTGCGCGTCCCCGATCAGGTCGTGCACGGCATCGAGCAGCGCCTCGTCGTGGAAGCTGCTCTTCGCGAGATAGTAATCGGCGCCGGCATCGAGCCCGCGCCGGCGATCCTCGTCGCGATCCTTGTACGACACGATCATCACCGGCACGCGCTTGAGCATCGGGTCGCTCTTGATCAGCGTGACGAGTTCGATGCCGTCCATGCGCGGCATGTCGACGTCGGTCACGACGAGATCGAACGCATCGCTGCGCACCGCGTTCCACCCTTCCATCCCGTCGACCGCGACCGTCACGTCGTAGCCGCGCTTTTCCAGCAGCTTGCGTTCGAGCTCGCGCACCGTCAGCGAATCGTCGACGACGAGCACGCGGCGACGCCGGTCGGCGAGCGCGAGCTGCGGATCGCGCGTGAGCCGCGCGAGCTGGCCGCCGCGCACGAGCTTGTCGACCGAGCGGATCAGGTCCTCGACGTCGACGATCAGCACCGGGTCGCCGTTCTCGAGCAACGCGCCGGCCGCGATGTTCTGGATCTTGTTCAGGCGGCTGTCGAGCGGCTGCACCACGAGCATCCGTTCGCCGAGGAAGCGGTCGACCGCGACGCCGTACAGCTCGGGTTCGCCGCCGACGACCACGACCGCGGTGGTGGCGCGCGCGACGTCGGGCTCGCCCGCGTCGAGCAACTGGTGCGCGGCGACGAGGCCCGCGCGCCGGCCGTCGAACGGAAAATGCGGCTGTCCTTCGAGCACGTCGATGTCGTCGTGCTCGAGTTCGAGCGTGCGTCGGACGTGCGCGAGCGGGAACGCATACGGCTCGCCGCCGACCTCGACGAGCAGGCTGCGGATCACCGACAGCGTGAGCGGCAACTGCAGCACGAAGCGCATGCCGGCGCCCGGCTCGTTGAAGATCCGCACCGCGCCGCGCACGCCGCGCACCATCTCCTGCACCGCGTCGAGGCCGACGCCGCGCCCCGATACGTCGGTCACCGCATCGCGCATCGAGAAACCCGGCAGCAGCAGGAATTCGAGCAGTTCGGGATCGGACAACCGCGCGGCCGTCTCGTCGTCGGTCAGGCGTTGGCGCACGACGGCCGCGCGTAGCGCATCCATGTCGACGCCCGGCCCGTCGTCGATCACGCTGACGAGCAGCGAGCCCGCGCTGTGGCGCGCCTCGAGCGTGACGCTCGCCTCGGCCGGCTTGCCGCGCGCTTGACGCGCGTCGGGCGAATCGACGCCGTGGTCGATCGCGTTGCGCAACAGGTGACCGAGCGGCGCGTCGAGCAGATCGAGGATGTCGCGATCGACTTGCGTGCCTTCGCCGACGATCGAGAAACGCACCTGCTTGCCGAGCGAGCGCGCGAGATCGCGGACGATGCGCGGATAGGCGCGCGTCGCGTCGCCGAACGGCCGCATCCGGCATTGCAGCGCCTCGTCGTACAGTTGCTCGGCGATATGCGTGCTGCGCCGCTCGAAGCGGTCGAATTCGTCCATGCGCTCGGCGAGCGAGCGCTGCAGGTCGTTGAGCATGTGCCGCACTTCGTTCATCGACGCGAGCATGCCGGCGTCGAGATCGTCGGCGTACTGCTCGTACATCAGGTCGAGCGAACGGGCCGCGTCGCGCTGCGCGCGCTTCACGCGCAGCATCGATTCGGCGAACGGCTTGAGCCAGCGCGATTCGACCAGCGATTCGCCGGACAGGCTCAACAACCGGTTCAGCGTATCGGCGCGCACGCGGCGCATCGCACCGGCGCCCGCGACGCGGCCGGCCTGGACCGGATCGGGCGCCGTGCCCGACACGGCGAGCGGCGGCATCGCGGCACTCGCCCCGACCGGCTCGTTCGCGGCGCCGTCGTGTTCGCGATACGGCACCAACGACGGCGGCACCGGCGGCGGCACGGCGGCCGGCGCCTGCATCGTTTGCGCGCCGTCGGCGCCCGTCAGCGCCGCCGCGAACCCGTCGATCTCGGTCTGGGACACGGGCTGCCCCTGCGGATCGCCGACGCGCACCAGCAAATCGACGCCGGCCAGCAGCACGTCGACGTGCGTGGCAGTCAGCGCGATCGTGCCGGCCTGCGCGGCGACGAAGCATTCCTCCATCCGCCCGGCGATCTCGACGCCGAGCGGCACGCCGACGATGCGCGCGGCGCCCTTCAGCGAATGCGCGGCGCGCATGCACGCTTCGAGCGCGACGGAATCGGGCTCGCCCGATTCGAGCGCGAGCAGCCGCTCCGACAGCGCCTGGGTCTGCGTGCGCGTCTCCTCGCGATACAGCTCGAGCAGCGACAGGTGGCTCAGGTCGTCATCGCCGCTCATCGCATGCTCCGTGTCACGGCGTCGAACAGACGATCGTCGTCGAGCAGCCCTACCGACTTGCCGCGCCACGACAGCACGCCGCGCGACAGGCCGGCGCTCGCGCGCCCGACCGTGGCAGGCACCGGCACCCAGTCGGAGGCGCCGAAGCGCAGCACGCCCTCGACCTCGTCGACCGGAAACACGACCGGTTCGCCCTGGTGCGCGGCCACCAGCAGCCGCGTGAAACGGCCGTCGTCGCCACTGCCGCTGCCGGTCTTGCCGGCATCCAGGCCGAGCAGCGCACCGATCGAGATCGCGATGCGCAGCGTGCCGCGGATGTTGACCACCCCGCGCACGGCCGAATGGCGGCGATGCGGCAGGGAATGGATCGGGCGCGTGCCGGCGATCTCGCGCAGCACGCCGATCGGCAGCGCGAGCCATTCGTCGGCCACCCGGAACGCGAGCGCCGCATGGCGCGTATCGCCGTCGTCGTCGCGCGCATGCGCGGTGCCGAACGCGCTCATTCGGCGCGTGACGTCCGTCATCTCGGCGACGTCGAGCGGACGCTCGAGCAGCTTCGCCGCGTGACCGGCGTAGACCGGGCAGTTCAGGCAGCGCAGGCAGTCGTTCAGCCGCTCGCACGAGCGGTCGCCGCGCGTGCCGATCCGGTTCCAGCAATCGTCGACGTCGAGCGTCGCGTCGTCAGTGGCAGCGGCGGCGCGGTTCATGAATTCCTCTGGTCATCGCGGTGTCGGTCCCATTCCCGTCGTCGTGTCAGCCGGCCGAACGCCGGGCGCGTTCGAGCAGCCATTGCGCGCCCGCACGATCGCCGCCGACGTCGAGCAGCGTCGCAAGATGCGTCAGCGCCTCGTGATGCGTGGGGCGCAGGTACAACGCCTTCCGGTAGAAGTCGCTCGCCTCCGCGGCGCGCCCACGCGCATCCGCGATCAGTCCGTTCAGGTAGAACGCGTCGGCATGCGGGCCGACGCGCGCCGAGAACTGCGCGAGCACGCGCTCGGCCTCGTCGAACGCACCCGCGTTCGCGAGGGCCTGGGCATCCTCCAGCGTCGGCGCATCCTCCAGCGTCGGCGCGTCGTCGATCGTCGGGGCGATGCCGTCGTAGGCCGGCGCGGCCGCCACGGCGGTTGCCACGGCAAGCTCGGCCCGTGCGTCGATTGCGGCCATCGGCACGGCCGGCGCCGCCGCGAACGGCTGACGCCCGTCGCCGAGCCAGGCGGGCGGCTCCACGGCCGCCGCCGGGTGCAGTGCGGCGAGCGGTGCGACCGTGACGCGCTCCGCGCGCCGGTACGGCGCCGCCGCGGACAGCGGCGCAACCGGCCGGACCGCGCATGCATCGGCCGCCGCCGCGCCGGCCGACTCGCGATGAAACGCGAACGCCAGCGGCACGCGCGCCGAGCGCATCCCGTGCCGCATCGCGACGCCCGTCTCCGCCGGCCCGACGAACAGCATGCCGTCGTCGGCGAGACGCGCGTCGAGCGAGCGGATCACGCGATCCTGCGCATCGCGGTCGAAATAGATCAGCACGTTGCGGCAGAACACGAAGTCGTAGCGGATGCCGTTGTCGGCAACCGGTTCGACGAGGTTCGCGTGACTGAACTGCACGCACGCGCGCACGCGCTCGTCGAGGAGCCAGCCGTCGCGGGTCGGCGTGAAATACCGCGTACGAAACTCCGTCGCCGTTCCGCGAAACGCATTGCGTCCGTAACAGCCGAGCCGCGCCTGCTCGATCGCGCGCGCGCTCAGGTCGATCGCGTCGATCGCGAAGCTGGCCGGCTCGAGCCCCGCATCCAGCAATGCCATCGCCGCCGAATACGGCTCCTCGCCCGTCGAGCACGGCGCGCTCAGCACGCGGATCACGCGGCCCGGCATCGCGGCGAGCCGTTCGGCGGCCTGCCGCGCGAGCGTGGCGAAGGCTTCGCGGTCGCGGAAGAACCACGTCTCCGGGACGACGAACAGCTCGATCAGCGCGCGCCGTTCGTCAGCCGACGCGTTGAGGTGCTGCCAGTACGCGTCGAGCGCTTCCGGCGTCACGGTCGGCCGCGCGGCCGACGGCACGCGCTCGCCGTCCGCCTGCACCGCATGCACGCGATCCGTCAGCGCCCGCATCAGGAAATCGTTGCCGAGCGAATCGGGGTCGATGCCGGTCTCGCGCAGCAGCCAGCCGCGAAATCGCGATTCGGACGCGTTCATGCGGATTCCTCCCCGTGGCCCGACAGGCCGTCGAACAGATACAGGCGGGCAACGTCGTCGATCAGGTCGGACACGGAGATCTGCTGCACGACGCCGTCGGGCGTGTTCGCGACTTGCCCGAGCCAGCGCGTGCGCGCGGTGGAGACGCCGCTGGCGCGGAACGCCGCGCGGTCGATCCGCATCGTCTGCGTCGCACGCTCGACGATCAGGCCGATCGTGCGCTCGCCACCGGCGTGACCGGCGCGATGGCGGACCATCACGAGCCGCGTCGAGCGCAGCGCCTGCGCGCGCCGCCCGAGCGCCAGCATCGGCACGTCGATCACCGGCACCGGCTGGCCGCCGCGCATCAGCAGCCCGGCGATCCAGTCAGGCGCGCCGGGCACCGCCTTCGTGACGGCGAGCGGCAGCACCTCTTCGATGCCGGCCGCGTCGAGCGCATAACGCTCGCCGTCGAGCTCGAACATCAGGAACAGCGCGTGAGCGCCGTGCTGCGGATCGGCGCGCGTCACGCGTCGACCTTGAAGCGCGACACGCTGGTGCGCAACTGGTTCGCGACGAGCGTCAGGTCGTCGATCGCCTGCGACGACTGGCGCAGCGACTCGGCCGTCTGCTGCGCGGCTTCCGACAGCTGCGACAGCGCTTGCGTGATCTGCTCGGCGCCGTTCGCCTGCGTCTGCATCCCTTCGTTGACCATCTGGAAGCGCGGCGCGAGCGTCTGCACCTCGGCGATGATCTGCGACAGCTGCCCGCCGACCTGCTGCACGTCGAGCATCCCGCGGCGCACTTCCTCGGAGAACTTGTCCATCCCCATCACGCCCGCCGACACGGCCGACTGGATCTCCTTCACCGTCTGCTCGATGTCGTAGGTCGCCACCGCCGTCTGGTCGGCCAGGCGGCGGATCTCGGTCGCGACGACCGCGAAGCCGCGGCCGTATTCGCCGGCCTTCTCGGCCTCGATCGCCGCGTTCAGCGACAGCAGGTTGGTCTGGTCGGCCACCTTGGTGATCGTCGCGACCACCTGGTTGATGTTCAGCGCCTTCTCGTTGAGGATCGCGAGCTTCGCGTTCACCGAGCCGGCCGCATCCATCACGCTGCGCATCGTCTCGCCCATCCGCGTGAGCCCGCTCTGGCTCACGCCCGCGAGCGTCGCCGACTGCTCGGCCACGCCGGCCACCTCGTTCATCGTGCGCAGCAGGTCGCGCGACGTCGCGAAGATCTCGCGCGAGGTCGCGCCGATCTCGGTCGTCGTCGCCGCGGTCTCGTTCGCGGTGGCCTGCTGCTCGCGCGACGTCGCGGCGATCTCGGCCACCGACGTCGTCACCTGCATCGACGACTGCTGCGCGCGCGAGACCAGCTCGGTCAACTCGTCGGCCATCCGGTTGAAGCCCGTCTCGAGCGTGCCGAATTCGTCGCGACGACGCAGATCGAGGCGACGCGTCAGGTTGCCGGTGCGCATCACGTCGTGCACCTCGACGAGCCGCGCCATCGGTACGGTGACCGAACGGTACAGCCCGTAGCCGAGCCCGAGCGCGGACAGCAGCACGAACGCCAGCGCGGTCGCGAGCACGATCTCGGTGTCCTGCACCGATTCGCGGATCAGCTTCGCGGATTGCTCGGCGAACTTGCGGTTCTCCTGCACCAGCACGTTCGCGTTGCGCACGACCTCGGTCCACGCGGGCAGCACCTTCGCGTAGGCGGCGACCGCGTCGTCTCGCGACGCTCGGCTCTTCCGCATCGCTTCGTTCAGCAGCGGCACGTAGTGATCGTAGGCGCCGCGGAACGCCGCGAAGCGCTGCCGGTCGTCGTCGCGGAACGTCGTGTTCTGGTAGTCCACCGACAGCGACTCGATGTCCTTCAGCACGTCGGGGATCCTGGCGAGATCGCGCTGCACGGTTTCGGGTTCGGTATCGACGAAGGTCGCCTGCTGCAGCAGCGTGAACGATTCGTTGACCGAGCCGCGCAGCGTCGACGCGAGGTAGACGCCGGGCAGCGAGTCGCGCTCGATGCTGACGGCTTCGGCGTTGATCGCGCGCAGTCGCTCGTACGACACGCCGGCTGTCACCAGCATCAGCACGAACAGCACGCCGAAGCTGAGCAGGATGCGATTGCCGAGCGTCAGCCGGGCAGCGCCGATCGTCGGATGCAGGCTTTCATTGGTCGTGCGGGGCGTCACGGTGGCCATGTTCGTTATGGGCTTTCTAAATTCAGCGTTGAAAAAATCCGCGCCCGCCTGCGCGCCGGGTGGCGCGCCACGAGCGCATCGGGGTCTCGCGGGCGGCGCGGCGCCGGCAGGCCGCGCCGCGACATCACCGCTCCGCTTGCGCCGGCAGCCGAAGCGCGACCATGAAGCCGCGCGCCGTATTGCGCATCAGGATCTGGCCGCGATGCCGCGCCGCCGTCGCGCGGACGAACGCGAGGCCGAGGCCGAAACCGCTGCGCGCCGCGCCGTGCGCGGATTCGAGCTGCACGAACGACTCGGTCGCGGCCGTGCGCTGTTCCGGCGCGATGCCGGCGCCGGCATCCTCGACGCCGATCAGCCAGGCGCCGTCGTCGCCGCTCAGCGTGCAATGTACGTCCATCCCGGTCGGGCCGTACTTCAGCCCGTTGTCGATCAGGTTCGCGACCGCGCGCGTCAGCATCATGCGGTCGCCCATCGTCACGCACTCGGTATCGGGCACGTGCGCGATCACCCGGCAGCCGAGCCCGGCCGCCTTCTCCCACAGCTGGTCGACGGCGTCGAGCACGATCTCGTTGAGACTCACGACCTCGGGCGCGCGGCGCTCGGACTGCGCGCGGGTCAGGTGGATGAAGCCGTCGGCGAGCGCGAGCGCGCGCCGCGCGTGGCCGGCGATGCGCTCCATGATCGCCGGCATGTCGCCGTGTTCGGCCCGGTAGACGTCGAGCAGCGCGAGGATCGACGTCTGCGGCGAGCGCATGTCGTGCGACAGGAAATCGAGCGCCTCGTCGCGCTGCCGCGACATCAGGTACGAATTCGAGTGATAGCGGATGCGCGCGGTCAGCTCCATCGCGTCGGGCAGCTTCACCAGATAGTCGTTCGCGCCGGCGATGAACGCCTCGCGCTTGACGATCGGCTCCTCCTTCGCGGACAGCACGATGATCGGCACGCGTGCGGTGCCGGCGTCCGCGCGCCACGCGCGCACGAGATCGAGGCCGTCGATCTCCGGCATCACGAGATCCTGCAGGATGACCGTCGGCTTCACGTCGCGCGCGACCGCCATCGCCCGATGTGCGTCGGTGCACACGTGCAGGTCGATGTCGTGCTCGCTGCGCAACGCGCGACGGATCACCTCGCCGACGAACGGCTGGTCGTCGACCAGGAGGACCGATAACCCCGATTCGAGGCAATCCGAGGCATTATCACTGCTCGATTCTTTCATAAATACAGTTTCAAACGCCGAATCTCCAATCGATTCTTTCATAGGAGTTGTTTATCCGACTTGGACACTATCTTATATTGGCAGTTGTAAAACCCGCCTGATTTCGCCGATTTGGCCTGTCGGCACTGCCTTGCGGGGCTTCGGACGCCGCTTGTTTCCCCGTCGACGACCGCATTACCTCCGCATTCTTTCTCTCAATAAACATAACCGGCTGATTCTAAATGAAATTAGAACACAGCATCTATCTCCTTCCGGTTTAGTTTTGCCAAATATGCAGAAAGAGACCGAAACAGATAAATCAGATCATTTCCGGATTCGAAAGACGATAACGTTTGCGGGACCGCCGCGACGAGGTTTGCATGCGCTGCAAGGCTCGGCGTCGGTCATATTGAGGGCCGGATTCGAATGCGCCGAATCGGTGGGTGGGAGAGGACAAATCGCGCGACGGGTCGCTCGACCCGCGCGCGTTTCAGGGCCGGCAGAACGCCGACCCGTGCGATTCGTAAGCTGGCCGGCTAGCCGCGCGCGTGCTGCGCGGACACTTCCTGCAGGTCGAGGTCGCGCTCGACCGTGTGCAGCATTTCGTCGTGAATGCGCCCGGAACGATGCAGGCGCAACAGTTCCGCCCGCCCGGCCCTGATCGCGGCCAGCACGACGTCGTAGTGCGCGACGCGGATCTCCGCCGGATACTCGGGCTCGTTCTTCGCGCGCTCGGTCAGCTCGGCCCGATACGTGTATTGCTCCAGCAGGCGCGGGTGAATCACGTTGCCGTTGTCGTCACGCACCAGCGGCTGGATCGCCGCGAGCTGCGCCGCCTCGATATGCGCCCACGTCTGCGGCTCGGTCAGGTGATGCGCGGCGCGCGCCTCGCTCGGCGGCAGACGCAGCAGCCGGATCAGCGGCCCGATCGTCGTGCCCTGCAGCAGCACGGTGACGAGAATCACCGCGAACGACGCGACCAGGATCACGTCGCGGCCGGGCAGCGCCTCGGGCAGCGACAGCGCGATCGCCAGCGTCACCACGCCGCGCATGCCGGCCCAGCTCATGATCGTCGCGGCCTTCCAGTCGGGCGCCTCCACGCGCCGCGCGAGGCCGCGCACCGGCCACTTCAGCGCCTCGACCGCGTAGATCCACACGAAGCGCGACACGATCACCGCCGCCAGCACCGCGAGCACGGGCGGCACCATCGTGCCGAGCACCTGGTCGAAGCCGCCGAGCCGATGGATCGCGCCGCGCAGCGACAGCCCGATCAGCACGAACACCATCGCCTCGAGCAGGAACACGATGACCTGCCAGAACGCGGTGCCGCGCGTGCGCACGGCCGCCGAGAACACCTCGTGCTGATGCCAGCCGACGATCATGCCGGCCGTCACCGTCGCGATCACGCCCGACACCTCGGCCATTTCGCCCGCGATGTACGCGATCCATCCGGCGATCACCGCGACGGTGATCACGAGGTAGTCGTCGTCGAGCAGCTTCAGGAACCACACGACGAGCTTGCCGATCACGAAGCCGACCACCACGCCGCCGAGCCCGAGCTCCGCGAAGCGCACGACCGCGTGCTCGAGGCTGAACGCGCCGGTGAGCGCGGCCGCGACCGCGAAGCGAAACAGCACGAGGCCGGCCGCGTCGTTCAGCAGGCTCTCGCCTTCCAGCAGCACCATCAGCCGGCGCGGCAGCGCGACGCGTTCGAGCACGGCCTTCGCGGCGACCGCGTCGGGCGGCGACACGATCGCGCCGAGCGCGAAGCACGCGGCCCACGGCAGCGCCGGCACCACCCAGTGCACGGCGAAGCCGACCGCGAACGTCGTGAACACGACCGCGCCGATCGCCAGCATCAGAATGCCGCCGACGTTGCGCTTGAATTCTTCCCATACGGAGAAGTACGCACCGTCCATCAACAGCGGCGGCAGGAACACCAGCAGCACCAGCTCGGGATCGAGGTTGATCGGCGGCAGACCGGGGATGAACGCGATGCCGATGCCGCCGATCAGCAGCGCGGCCGCGGGCGGCAGCCGCAGCCGCTTGGCGATGCATTCGAGCGCAACGATCGCGAGGAATGACAACAGAACCAGCTTGAATGCCGAGACGGGGGACATGAATCGACCTCGTGAAGAATGAATTCGCGCTTTCCGGCGTCGTACCCCGGTCGGCAGTTTCGCGCGATTACATCACGAGGCGACGCCCGTAGTCGAGCCTGTTTCCGGCGGCCGCGCAGGGCGCGCGCGGCCCCGTGCCGCTCCACGCGCCGCCATGAAAAACGGCACGCGGGCCGGCCCGATCGCCCGCCCGCGTGCCGTCGCGGCGCCGCGCCGCCTGACGCGCGTCACCGACGCCGCACCACCATGAGCCGCGGCTCGGTCATGTCCTCGATCGCGTAGCGAACGCCTTCGCGGCCGAGGCCCGAATCCTTCACGCCGCCGTACGGCATGTTGTCGACGCGGAACGACGGCACGTCGTTGATCACGACGCCGCCGACCTCCAGTTCGTCCCACGCGCGCTGCGCATGCGTGAGCGAATCGGTGAACACGCCGGCCTGCAGCCCGAAGTCGCTGTCGTTCACGCGTGCCAGCGCGTCGTCGAAGCGGTCGAACTTCTCGAGGATCGCGACCGGGCCGAACGCCTCCTTCCGGTACAGGTCCTGCTCGCGCCCGACGTTTTCCAGCAGCGTCGCCTCGAACATCGCGCCGTCGACCTTGCCGCCCGCGACGATCTTCGCCCCCGCCGCGACGGCCGCGTCCATCCAGCCCGACAGCCGGCGCGACTCGGATTCGGAGATCATCGGGCCGACGAACGTCGACGGATCCTTCGGATCGCCCATCTTCAGCGAACGCGTCTTCGCGATCAGCTTCTCGCGCAACGCGTCGTAAAGGTCGGCATGCACGAGGATCCGCTGCACGCCGATGCAGCTCTGGCCCGACTGGTAGTACGCGCCGAACGCGAGCCGCTCGACCACGTAGTCGAGCCGCTCGCGCTGGTCGGCATCGACGATCGCGGCCGCGTTGCCGCCGAGCTCCAGCACGACTTTCTTCTTGCCGGCCTTCTCCTTCAGCGCCCAGCCGACGGCAGGCGAACCGGTGAACGACAGCAGCTTGAAGCGCTCGTCGGTCGTGAACAGGTCGGCGCCGTCGCGATGCGCGGGCAGCACCGAGAACGCGCCCTTCGGCAGGTCGGTTTCCGCGAGCACCTCGCCGATGATCAGCGCGCCGATCGGCGTGCGGCTCGCCGGCTTCAGCACGAACGGACAGCCGGCCGCGAGCGCGGGCGCGACCTTGTGCGCGGCGAGGTTCAACGGGAAGTTGAACGGCGAGATGAACGAGCACGGGCCGATCGGCACGCGCTTCGTGTAGCCCGTATAGCCCTGCGCACGCGCGGAAATCTCGAGGTTGACGATCTCGCCGTCGATGCGCACCGATTCCTCGGACGCGACGCGGAACGTATCGATCAGCCGCGTGACTTCGCCCTTCGAGTCGTTGATCGGCTTGCCGGCCTCGATGCACAGCGCCTCGGCCAGCTCGTCGAAACGTTCGCGAAACCGCGCGACGCAATGATCGAGCACGGCCTGCCGCTGGTAGGCGGGCATCTCGCGCATCGGCTTCGTGGCGTCGACTGCCGCGGCGATCGCCACATCGATCGCCTTCGCGTCGGCCAGCGCGACGCGCGTGGCGACCTTGCCGCTGAACTTGTCGGTCACCTCCAGATCGGTGTTCGCGTAGACGGCTTCGTTGGCAAGGTAGTACGGATAGGTTTCCTTCAACATGGAACGACTCCTTCCTGTGAACGGGGCATTCAGAGTTGCGCCGAGAGGCGCTTGATCTCGCGGTTCAGCACGCGCTCGTTGTCGGAGTAGTCGATCGGCACGTCGATCACGTGCACGCCCGGCGACGAGAAGCACTCGCGCAGCAACGGCTCGAGATCGTCGGCCGACTCGACGCGATGCCCGTGCGCGCCGTAGCTCTGCGCGTACGACACGAAGTCGGGATTCTTCAGCGTCATCGCGAAATCGGGGAAATTCATGTTCTCCTGCTTCCAGCGGATCATCCCGAACGCATCGTCGCGCAGAATCATCACGACGATGTCGAGCTTCAACCGCACGGCCGTTTCGAGCTCCTGAGAATTCATCATGAAGCCGCCGTCGCCGCACACGGCGATCACCTTGCGCTGCGGATGCACGATCTTCGTCGCGATCGCCGACGGCAGGCCCGCGCCCATCGACGCGAGCGCGTTGTCGAGCAGCAGCGAATTCGGTTCGTGCGCACGCCAGTAGCGCGCGAACCAGATCTTGTACATCCCGTTGTCGAGGCAGACGATGCCGTCGAGCGGCAGCGCGTTGTACAGGTCGTTCACGATCCGCACCGGATACATCGGGAACCGCGGGTCGTGCTGGCCCTTTTCCAGATGCGCGTCGAAATGCGTCTTGATCATCGCGAAGCGCTCGAAATCCCAATGCGGCTGCGGCCTCACCGCTTCCTTCATCTGCCACACCGCGTTCGCGATGTCGCCGACCACCTCGATCTGCGGAAAATAGACGGGGTCGACCTGCGCGCCGAGGAAGTTCACGTGGATCACGGTCTTGTCGTCGGTGCGCATGAAGAACGGCGGTTTCTCGATCACGTCGTGGCCGACGTTGATGATGCAATCCGCATGCTCGATCGCGCGATGCACGAAGTCGCCGTCGGACAGCGTCGCGTTGCCGAGCCACAGCGGATGCGTCTCGTCGATCACGCCCTTGCCCATCTGCGTCGTGAAGAACGGGATGCCCGTCTTGTCGACGAATTCGAGCAGCATCTTGCAGGTGGTCTTGCGGTTGCCGCCCGCGCCGATCATCAGCAGCGGATGGCGCGCGGCCTGGATCGCGTCGACCGCGTGCGCGACCGCCTTCTCCTCCGCCACCGGCCGCCGGCTGTAGCTGCGCGGAATCGGCTTGCCGTCGCCCTCTTCGTGCGCGATGTCTTCGGGCAGCTCGAGGTGCGCGGCACCCGGGCGCTCTTCCTCCGCGCGGCGGAACGCTTCGCGCACGGCCGACGGGATGTTGCCGATCGATACGATTTGCCGCGTGAACTTCGTGAGCGGCTGCATCATATCGACCACGTCGACGATCTGGAAATGGCCCTGCTTGCTGGACTTGATCGGCTTCTGCCCGGTGATCATCAGCATCGGCATCCCGCCGAGTTGCGCATACGCGGCGGCCGTCACGAAGTTCGTCGCGCCCGGCCCGAGCGTCGCGAGACACACGCCAGTGCGGCCCGTGAGGCGGCCGTAGGTGGCGGCCATGAACCCGGCCGCCTGCTCGTGCCGGGTCAGCACGAGCTTGATCTTCGATCGCCTCAGCGATTCGAGCAGATCGAGGTTTTCTTCGCCTGGAATGCCGAACACGTACTCGACGCCTTCGGCTTCCAGCGCCTTCACGAACAGATCCGATGCTTTCATGGGGACTCTCGGTTATGCCGCCTGCCCGGCCTACGGACACGCGGCGTTCAGGACGCGCGCCGGCCTACGGCACGCGGACGCCTCACCTACTGGACACAGACCACGGCACTGCTCGCCGCGCAAGACGCAATGCCAGGTGCATGCTGCGCGGCGCCTCCTCCGGATGCCGGAGGACGAACGGACCCGCCCGCGCGCGGCCAGCACGCACGGGCGGCAAAGACGTTTTTGATTGTAGACGGATTCGCGGAATTCCGACTTCGGCCGAATGGCCGACCCCAGCAGCGAAAAGATCGGCCTGACGGCCGGGAAGCGTCCAGCGATGCGCCAGCCGGGCTGTAATGCCAACGATGTTCAACTCGACAAACATGTGAACCATGGTTGACACATCGCAATTCATGCCTTACAGTTCCCCGGCATTCAGCATCCGGACCACCGACGTCTTCGACACCTGGTTTGCCGGCCTGCCCGATCGCATCGCCAAGCGCCGCATCCAGGCGCGCATCGACCGCCTGTCGATGGGCAATCCCGGCGACTGGAAATCCGCCGGCGCGCCCATCGTGGAAATGCGCATCGACCATGGGCCCGGCTACCGCGTCTACTCCGTCAGGCGCGCGACGATATGGGTCATCCTGCTTTGCGGCGGCGATAAATCGACGCAGCAGGCCGACATACGCGCCGCGCATGCAATGCTCGCGCACCTCGACATGGAGTGATCGATGAACAAGATCAAGACGCGGCCATGGGATTCGGCCGAACACCTGAAAACCGAAGACGACATGGCCGACTACTTCGACGCATGCCTGCAGGAAGCCGGCGACGATCCGGCCTTCATCGCGCACGCGCTCGGCGTGATCGCCCGCGCACGCGGCATGTCGCAGGTCGCGCGCGATGCGGGCCTGTCGCGCGAAGGGCTGTACAAGGCGCTGTCGCACGACGGCAATCCGAGCTTCGGCACGATCCTGAAAGTCATCAAGGCGCTCGGCCTGCAATTGCACGGCGCCAAGGCTGCCGCCTGACCCGGCGGCGCACGGCATCGCGCCGCCGGCGCAACGTCCGTGCCCGCCTCGATGCCGCCACCCGGCCGCCCAGCGCGGCGCGGGGCGAGCGACATCCGATCCGCCCCGAGCCGATCAGCCCGCCGGCCTGCGTGCCGTCGATGCATCCGATCGTCCGGATGGCATATCGGACGCGTAAAGGCATCGAACGCCCCCATACTCGTCGGAACGACAGAAACCGCTGGGCACCCATCGGCGACGCCTGTCGTCACGCGTCGACCTCCATTGATTTCCAATCAGGTAGGTCTCCTGTTGTTCATCTCACGCGACAACGCTTCGGCGCGCGCATCGCCGCAGCCATTTCATTCTCATTGACGTATTACGCAAAACGTAATACCCTAACCGTAATGATCAATTCGTTCCGATGCAAAGACACGCAGTTGCTTTTCGCAGGAGAAACGCCCAAGCGCTTCCGCGCGATCGAAACGGTTGCCACCCGGAAACTGCAAATGATTGCCGCAGCGAAGGAGCTGCGCGATCTGCGGGCGCCGCCCGGCAACAGGCTCGAAGCGTTGCAGGGCGATCGGGAAGGTCAGCACAGCATCCGCATCAACGAGCGATGGCGGATTTGTTTCGAATGGAGCGACGACGGCCCCGTCCAGGTCGAGATCGTCGACTATCACTGACTGGAGCTTCGCATGCTCAAGAACGGAATGCGCCCGATTCATCCGGGCGAAATCCTTCGGGAAGAATTCCTCGTTCCGCTGGAATTGAGCGTCAACGCGCTGGCGCTCGCGTTGAACGTGCCGGCAACGCGGTTGCACGAAATCGTCAAGGAACGGCGCGGAATCACGGCCGATACGGCCTATCGGCTCGGGCGCTACTTCGATACGTCGCCGGAATTCTGGCTGAATCTGCAAGCCACGTACGATCTCAAGACGCTTCCGACGCGCAACGAGATCGACCGCAAGGTCGAACCGCGCGAACGCACGCACGCGTAGGCACGCAGTCCGCCGTTCGTTCGCGTGGCCGCGTCAATGCAGCCAGCCGGCCGCCCAGCGCGGCGCGAGCGACACCAGATACAACCCGAGCCCGATCAGCCCGCCGACCAGCGTGCCGTTGATGCGGATGTATTGGAGATCCTTGCCGATGTTCAGCTCGATCTGCCGCGACATCTCGCCCGCATCCCAGTTGCGCACCGTGTCGCGAATGTGACGCATCAGGAAATCGGCGAAATCGGGCGCCATCTCGTGCACGGCCTTCTCGACGTGCTCGTTCAGCGACGCACGCAGCGCCGGGCTCTCGGCGAGCCGCGCGCCGAGCCAGCCGCCGAGCGTCGCGGCCTGCCGGTGCAGCGCCGAATCGGGGCGCGCGAGATCGGCCTTCAGCCACGCGCGCAACTGGTCCCACAAGTCGCGCACATACTCGTTGAACGCATCGCCGTCGCGAATATAGCGCTTGATCTCGTCGCCCTTCGCGATGAACGCGGGGTCGTGCTTCAGCCGCTCGGTCAGCCGCACGACCGTCCGGTCGAAGCGTTGCCGCAACTCGTGCTCGGGGTCGGCCGCGACGCCTTCGAGCACGCGGCTCACCGCGCTCGCGAGCATCCGCGCGCCGTTCTCGCCGAACCACTGCGTCGGCATGATCTTCTCGACCTTCGGGTATTGCGTCTTCAGCCATTCGACGATGAAGCCCGCGATCACCTCGCGGTTCTCTTCCTTGTCGAGCACGTCGACCACCTGTTCGATCGCGTCGTCGAGCAGCGCCTGGTGGCGGCCGTCCTTCGTCAGCGTGTCGAGGATCGCGCCGGCCGATTGCGACAGGTCGACCCGGTCGATCACCGCGCGGAACGCATCGTGGACGAACGACTGGATCCGCGCGTCGTCGGTCATGTCGAGCGCGAAGCTCGTCAGCTTCGTCACGTAGCCGCCGAGCGCGTCGGTATTCGCCGGCTCGCCAAGCCACGCGCCGAGCTTCTGCGCGGGATCGTGCTGGCGAATCTGCGCGGCGAGCGCGTCGGGCCCGAGGAATTTCTCGCGCACGAACACCGCGAGGTTGTCGGCGATCTTGTCCTTGTTCTTCGGGATGATCTCGGTATGGCGCGACACGAACGGGATCGGCACGCGGCGGAACAGCGCGACGACCGCGAACCAGTCGGCGAGCGCGCCGACCATCGCGGCTTCGGCCACCGCCTTGAAACCGTCGACCCACGGGCCGCGCGGCAGCAGGATGGTGGCGACGAACACCGCGACGGCCGCCAGCAGCAGCCACAGCGCACGGCGCTTGCTTCGTTTCAGTTCGAGGGCTTTGTCTGGCGTCATGGAGGACGGGCGAATCGGCGATGCCGCTAATATCCCCGATTTCGCCGCAACCGACAAACCCGCCCGCCGGCGTCGGCACTCGCGGCGCACGCGTGCCGCGCGCCGCCGCTACATGAACGTCTTCAGATTGACCGCCGGATCGGCCAGCTTCTCCGGATCGGGCACCGCGCCTGCCGCGATCAACCGCCGCGATGCGCCGATGTCGCGCCCGAGGTTCGCCGCGGCCACCGCGACGATCCTGCCGTCGTCGCCGAGCCCGAACACCGTGAACGACCCGCTCGCCGGATCGCCGCGCACGACGATCGTGCGTTCGCTGCCGAACAGCCCGAGCATCTGCAGGTTGCAGTCGTACTGATCGGACCACAGCCACGGCAGCTCCGCATAGCGCTCGTCGGCGCCGAGCAGGTTCGCGGCCGCGACGGCCGGCTGGTTTTCCGCCACCTGCCACGATTCGATCCGCACGTGGCGCCCGAGCAGCGGATTGAAGTGCATCGTCACCTCGCCCGCCGCGAAGATCGCGGCATCGGCCGTGCGGCAGCCTGCATCGACGCGTATCCCGTTGTCGACGTCGAGCCCGGCCGCCTGCGCCAGCTCGACGTTGGGCACGACACCGATGCCGACCACGACGACGTCGGCCGGCACGTCGCCGCGATCGGTCTCGACGACGGCGCCGCCGCCCGGCGCGCGGCGGATCGCGCGCGGCAGCGTCGCCATCTGGAAAGCCACACCGCGCGCGTCATGCAATTGCCGTGCATACGCGCCGACGGCTTCCGGCAACGCACGCTGCAGCAAGCGGGCGGCCGGATCGATCACCGTCACGTCGCAGCCGAGCTGGCGCGCGGCCGCCGCGACCTCGAGGCCGATGAAGCCGCCGCCGAGCACCGCCACGCGGCGCCCGGGCGCAAGTTGCGCACGCAACGCGCGCGCATCCGCCACGGTACGCACGTAATGCGGCACGATGCCTTCGTCGACCGGGCCGCCGAACGTCCGCACGCGCGAGCCCGTCGCGAGCACGAGCTTCGCGTACGGCAACGTCGCACCGTCGTCGAGCCGCACGCGCCGTGCATCCCGCTCGATCGCTTCGACGCGTGCGCCGAGCCGCAGTTCGATGCGCTGCGCGTCGTACCACGCGGCATCGCGAATGAACGCACGCTGCTCGCCGCCGTCGCTCAGCAACGCATCCTTCGACAGCGCCGGCCGGTCGTACGGCAACTCGCGCTCCGCGCCGATCATCACGATGCGCGCCGCGGCGTCGCGCTCGCGCAGCGCCTCGGCCGTACGCCGCGCCGCATGGCCGGCGCCGACGATCACGAACGGATCAGCCGACATTGACTTCCACCTGCCCGTCGACGATCCGGATCGGATAGGTTCGCACCGACTCGGTGATCGGCGCGCATTTCGGCGCGCCGGTGCGAATGTCGATCAGCCCCTGGTGCAGCGGGCATTCGACGCAGCCATCCTCCACATAGCCTTCGGACAGCCGCGCATGCCCGTGCGTGCAGAGGTCGTGCATCGCGAACAGTTCGTCGCCGATCCGGAACACGGCGATCGGCTTCTGGCCGGCGACGCGCGCCGCCGGTTCGTCTTCGGAGAATTCGTCGAAAGCGCCGAGCGGATGCCACTCGGCCAGCGTTGCTTCGGTCATGTCGATTCCTTGCTTCGTCAGATCGGTCGGATCGGTCAGATCGGCGTCGCGAGCAGCGTCTGCACGCGCGACGTGTCGTAGATCACGCGCTTGGTCTTGTAGCGCAACCCGTCGGGCGTGCGGACCACCGTGTCGTAGTACTTGCCGGCCTGGTACACGTTCGATTCGCCGTTGCTGCGGGTCTGCACGACCACGTAGTTGCTCTCGGTGTCGATTTCGCCGTCGCGTTCGGCGACGATCGTCAGGCCCGACGTCATGTGCCGGTACGTGTGCGCTTCGTAGATGTTCGCGTGCCGCAGCGACACCACGCGATCGCGCAGCATCCGCCGGTTCGTGCAGTGCACGATCCCGACCGGCAGCCCGAGATCGGCGTTTTCCTTCGGCACGATTTCGTACGTGCAGTCCTCGGTGAACATTTCCGGCCAGCGTTCGAGCCGGTCGTTGTCGAGATGCCCGATGTAGCGGTTCTGGAGCATGTAAATCTCGAACCACGTCTTCATGTCTTCCGTCATTTTTCGCTCCCGCCTCAATAGCCCATCAGCTTCTGGTAGCCGACCCAGAACTTGCGGATCAGGCTTTCGGTGATCACCGTGTCCTGCTGGTCCGGATTGCCGCGCGACATCTCGATCACCGACGTCGCGTCGGCGTCGCGCACCGTACCGCGCTGCACGAGTTCGGTCGCTTCCGTGTCCTCCATCGAGATGTAGCCGGCCGGCCCGACCAGGTTCGCCTGCTTGATGCGCAGCGCGCGCAGCTCGGGCGTGTCGTCCGCATAACCGAAGAAGTGGAAGATCAGCTCGAAGTTGTCCGGCCCCTTCGGCAGGATCTGGCGCGCGACCAGCGTGTTGTGGATCTGCTGGATCACGAGCTGCGGGAAGATCGGCTGGATATGGTTCGTGCAATCCTCGTCGTATTCCGACACGAGATCGAGGATCGATTCGTCCTCCAGATGAAAGCCCTCGTCGAACGAACGGATGTTCTGCTGCTTGTACGCGGCCGACGTATCGTCGCCCGTCTTCGTCACCGTGATGATGCTGTGCAGCCCGTGGTTCGCGTCCGGAATCGAGCGCGCCTTCATCCCGACGCGGAAGATGTTGAAGGTCGTATGGAACAGGTGCAGCATGCTCGCGTGATACGGATCCTTCACGTTCTCCATGTACAGCTTCCAGTTCGACTTCGAATACTGACGCGTGCAGCCGAGATACTCGATCGGCTTGTGGAAGATCCGGTCGATCCACGGGCGCATCTGCTCGCCGAGATACTCGGGCAGCGGCGCGACCTCGTCGCTGAAGGTCGCGAACACGAGCCCGCGATAGCTGTCGACGCGCAGCTTGCGCAGCCCGTGCCGTTTCGGATCGAAATCGGCCGGCATCCCGGTCATGCCCTTCTGGCCGCGCCGGAACGGCACGCCGAGCAGGTTGCCCTGGTTGTCGAAGCTCCACTGGTGATAGACGCACGTGTGCGAACTCGCGTTGCCGCGCGACTTGCGGCACACCTGCGCGCCGCGGTGCGCGCAGCGGTTCACCCACGCGGACAGCGCGCCGTCCTCGGTGCGCGTGACGACCACCGGCGTATCGCCGACGAACGTGCTCTTGAAGTCGCCGGCGTTCGGGATTTCCGCTTCGAGCGCGACGAAATTCCACGTCGGCCCGCGGAAGATGCGTTCCTGCTCGCGTTCGTAGACCGCCTGCGAGCTGAACACCTTGTACGGCACGCGCGAGCCGTCGTCGTGCGGGAAGGTCACGTCGGACGCGTCGCCGCGCGCGGCGAAAACGACGGGCGATTCTGTCTGCTCCATGTCGGACTCCTTGTCGATCCGTTGCGTTGAATGCATGGAGCCGATTTTTGAAAAGCTAATATTCGACGTCTATCCGGAAAGTGCGATTGCGGCGGCGCAATATCCACTTTCGGCGGATTTCTGCGCTAGCATGACGGCACACGCGACCCGGCGCACGAGCGCGGCCCATTCGTCGGATCGAAGCGCGCGTCGTCCATACCAAGGCTGAGGCCCATGTCCCCAACGTCGTTCGAGCCGCTCGCGCTGCGTGCGCACCGGCTGTTCGAATCCCGCGATCTCGACGAGACGCGCGAGCGGATCTCGCGTGTGATGCAGCCGCACGCGCTGCTGCCGAACGGCCGCGTGCACGGTGCATCGCACATGGATTTCGTCAAGCTGGGCGGCCTCGGGATCGGCACGATCGCGTTCGGCGACGCGATGCGCGTGCAGGTCGACGCCGTCGACGGCTACTACCTGCTGATGTTCTGCCTGTCCGGCCACGCGCAAGTGCGCGCGATGGGACGGCAGCTCGGCGTCGACGGGCAGACCGGCGTGTTGTGCGCGCCCGGCGAGCGCTTCGACGCGATGCTGTCGGCCGATTGCGAGCAGTTCGTGCTGCGCATCGACGCGGCGACCGTCGGTTCGCTGACCGGCGATCCGCGCGCGACGCTCGATCCCGTGCTGCACATCAGCGACGCCGCGCTCGCCGCGTGGCGCCAGCAACTGATGCTCGTCGCGCGGTCGCCCGAGCTGCTCGAACGCGCGAACGCGAACCCGCGGGTCGCATCGCAGCTCGAGCATCTGCTGATCGACCTGCTGATCGAAGGTCATCCGCCGTCCGCGCTGCAGGCGTCGCATCGCGACCCGGCGCCGGGCTTCGTGCGGCGCGCGCAGGAATTCGTCGATGCGCACTACGCGCAGCCGCTGCAGCTCGCCGATATCGTCCAGGCCGCCAACGTGCCCGAACGAACGCTGCGCGACGCGTTCCTGCAATTCCGCGGGATGAGCCCGATGCAATACCTGCGCGCGACGCGGCTCGCGCACGCGCGCGAACTGCTGCGCGGCGCGACGTCCGACCGGCGGATCGCCGATATCGCGCTCGATTGCGGATTTACGCACCTCGGCCGGTTCGCCATCGCGTATCGGGAGAAGTTCGGCGAATCGCCGTCGGACACGCTCGACGGGAAGCGGTAGCCCGGACGCGCGGGCTTGCCGATCTGCCTGCCCTGCCCGGCCAGCCCGATCTTCCCGGCCTTCCCGGCCTTCCCGGCCTTCCCGATCTTCCGGACCTTCCCGACCTTCCCGGCATGCCCGACCTTCCGATCTGCCTGCCGGCTCGCCCGCGGCAGCCGCGTGCCGACGCCCACCGACATCGCCCCGCAACGGACCTCGCACTGCGTCCGCCGGCTCCGCCGGGCCTGACCGTTAGTTGCAGTCGAGAGGCGAGCGGCTTCGCTATGCGGCCGGCACGATCATCTCCCGGGCAATCGCGCAGAACGCCGCCGTCGCCGCGCTTTCGCCGTGCAGCCGGCGGCTCATGATGATCGGCGACGTCGCGCCCGGCTCCGGCAGCCGCCGATAGACGACGCCCTTCACGCGCACGCCCTCCACGCTCTCCGGCACCAGCGACACGCCCACCTGCGCGGCGACGAGCCCGAGCGCCGTCTGCAGTTCGCGCACCTCGTGCACGGCCGCCGGCACGACCGCCCCGTCGCGCAGCGCCGACAGCTGCTGATCGGCGAAGCTCGGCCGCGGCGTGCTCGGATAGACGATCATCGTCTCGCTCGCGAGATCCGCGAGCGTCAGCGGCCGGGCCGGATCGGCGAGCCGATGCCCGACCGGCAGCGCCGCGATCAGCTTCTCCTCGATCAGCGCCTCGCGCACCAGCTGGTCGTCGTCGAAGCGCAGACGGCCGAACCCCACGTCGATCCGCCCGCCCTTCAGCGCGCCCAGCTGTTCGAGCGTGAACATTTCGATCAGCGACAGCTCGACGTCCGGCTGCGCCTCGCGAAACGCGCGAATCACGTCCGGCAGCGCGCCGTACAGCGTCGACGGCACGAAGCCGATCACGATCCGCTCCGACAGTTGCGCGAGCCGCCGCGTCAGCGGGCCGAGCTCGTCGGCCTGATCGACCAGACGTTTCGCCTGGGCATAGAACACGCGCCCGGCATCGGTCAGTTTCAGCGGCCGCGCGCCGCGCTCGAACAGCGGCAACCCGATCTCGTCCTCGATCGCCTGGAGCTGGCGGCTCAGCGGCGGCTGCGTCATGTGCAGCCGCTCCGCGGCCCGCGTGATGTTCATTTCCTCGGCGACGGCGATGAAGTACCGGAGCTGACGCAATTCCATTTCATGCCTCAAAGGTATGGAAGTAGTCGGAAAGAGTGTTGGACGACGCGGGGCGGGAATTCCTACCATGTGCACCAACAGGAGGAATCGCATGATAGCAACCACCGCCACCATCGAGCGCATCGAGACGTTGCTGGTCGATGTGCCGACGATCAGGCCCCACAGATTGTCGGTCGCCACGATGCATTGCCAGACGCTCGTCCTGGTCCGAATTCGATGCACGGACGGTATCGAAGGCGTCGGCGAGGCGACGACCATCGGCGGCCTCGCCTATGGCGAGGAAAGCCCCGAAAGCATCAAGGTCAACCTCGACACCTACTTCGCGCCGCTGCTGCAAGGCATGGACGCGACGCGCCCCGGCGCCGCGATGGCGCGAGTGCGCAGGCTGTTCCAGGGCAACCGTTTCGCGAAGTGCGCGATCGAGACCGCGCTGTTCGATGCGCAGGCGCGGCGTCTGGGCGTGCCGCTGTCCGAGCTGTTCGGCGGGCGCCGGACCGATGCGGTCGATGTCGCGTGGACGCTCGCGAGCGGCGACACGCAGCGCGACATCGCGGAAGCCGAAGCGATGCTCGATGCCCGCCGCCATTGCGCGTTCAAGCTGAAGATCGGCGCGAACGCGGTCGCCGACGACGTGGCGCACGTGGTCGCGATCAAGCGCGCGCTCGGCGAGCGCGGCGACGTGCGGGTCGACGTGAACCAGGCTTGGAGCGAAACCGATGCGATCTGGGCCGGCGCGCGGCTCGCCGACGCCGGCGTGAGCCTCGTCGAGCAGCCGATCGCCGCGACCAACCGCGCGGGGCTGAAACGCCTCACGCAGCTCGCGCAAGTACCGATCATGGCCGACGAGGCGCTGCACGGCCCCGTCGACGCGTTCGCGCTCGCGCAGGACCGCGCGGCCGACGTGTTCGCGGTGAAGATCGCACAATCGGGCGGTCTGCAGGGCGCGGCGAGCGTCGCGTCGATCGCCGCGGCGGCCGGCATCGAACTGTACGGCGGCACGATGCTCGAAGGCGCGGCCGGCACGATGGCGTCCGCGCAACTGTTCAGCACGTTCGACTCGCTGAAATGGGGCACCGAACTGTTCGGCCCGCTGCTGCTCACCGAGGAGATCCTCGTCGAGCCGCTGCGCTACCAGGACTTCAAGCTGCACCTGCCGGCGGCGCCCGGCC
The DNA here is from genome assembly GCF_001522585.2 of Burkholderia sp. NRF60-BP8. NCBI lineage: Bacteria > Pseudomonadati > Pseudomonadota > Betaproteobacteria > Burkholderiales > Burkholderiaceae > Burkholderia > Burkholderia sp. NRF60-BP8. The sequence goes on along the minus strand of NZ_CP013372.1, from coordinate 718,288 downwards.
TCGGCCTCACCTTCGACTGGGCCCGCATCGAACGGATGCGACGCGACGCCCGCTGATCCCCACACGACAACCGAAACCGGAGACACAGATGAACAAGCAAGCCATCGACGCACTGCTGAAGACCTTCGACGACGCCGCCGAGAAGCCCGGCAACCCGCGCGTGCGCGCGATCGTCAACCGGATCGTGAAGGACATCTGCTACACGATCGAGGACTTCGACGTGCAGCCGAGCGAATTCTGGACGGCCCTGAACTTCCTGAACGAAGCCGGCCGCGAATTCGGGCTGATCGCTGCGGGCCTCGGCCTCGAACGCTTTCTCGACGTGCGGATGGACGAAGCCGAGGAAAAGGCCGGCATCCACGGCGGCACGCCGCGCACGATCGAAGGGCCGCTGTATGTCGCCGGCGCGCCGGAATCGGTCGGTCACGCACGGCTCGACGACGGCACCGATCCGGGCCAGACGCTGATCATGCGCGGCCGGGTGCTCGGCCAGGACGGCGCGCCGCTCGCGAACGCGCTGGTCGAGGTGTGGCATGCGAACCACCTGGGCAATTACTCGTACTTCGACCCGTCGCAGCCCGCGTTCAACCTGCGCCGCTCGATCCGCACCGATGCCGAAGGCCGTTACAGCTTCCGCAGCGTGCTGCCGGTCGGCTACAGCGTGCCGCCGGGCAGCAAGACCGAGCAACTGCTCGACCAGCTCGGCCGCCACGGCCATCGTCCGGCGCACATTCACTTCTTCGTTTCCGCGGACGGGTATCGTAAGCTGACGACGCAGATCAACATCGATGGCGATCCGCACCTGTGGGACGACTTCGCGTTCGCGACGCGCGACGGGCTGATCCCGCCGGTCAGGCAGGCGGAGGGCGCGGAAGGCAAGCCGTACGGCGTCGACGGGCAGTTCGCGCTGATCGACTTCGATTTCTCGCTGCTCAAGGACAAGCAGGACGTGCCGGGGAGCGAAGTCGAGCGGCCCCGCGCGCAGGCGTGAGCGCCCGTCCCGTTCGACGAATCGACAACGCAAGGAGTGCAGGATGCTGTTTCATGTGGAAATGACCGTTCGCCTGCCGGCGGACATGGATCCGGTCAAGGCGGCCACGCTGAAGGCGGAAGAAAAGGCGATGTGCCAGCGGTTGATGAACGAGGGCGTGTGGCGGCATCTGTGGCGGATCGCCGGGCAGTATGCGAACGTCAGCATTTTCGACGTCGACAGCGTGCAGCAACTGCACGACGTGCTGAGTCAGTTGCCGCTGTTTCCGTATATGGAGATGGAGGTGCGGGCGCTGTGCCGGCATCCTTCGTCGGTGCGGGAAGACGACCAGTAAGCAACGATGCATCGCGGCCGTGACCGACGGCCGCGAGAGGCACGACCCGGGCTGCCGGCGATGTCATGCAGGCCGCCCGGGGCGTTTTGCATTCGGCGACGGTTACCCGTATCACCGCGCGTCGACGTGCGCAGCCCCTCTCACGCGGCCAGATGCGCGGCGAACCCCACCGTCCCCGGCGCGATCTCCTCTTTCAACGTCAGCGCCGGAATCTCGTAGTCGCCCGCGTTCTGGCGGCGGAACGGAATCGGCGGCGTGGTCCACAGATCGTCGAGACGCTGGCCGAGCGCCGTACACGTTGTGTCGAAGCGCGCGGCGTTCATCTTGCCCGTCCGATAGATCACGAACGGCGGCAGCACGTCGAACCCCGGGTAATACAGCACGCCGTGCTGGATCGGGAACAGCAAGTCGTCGATCGGCCCGTTGATGCCGCGCGGGCTGTAGTGCGGCTCCCATCCGCCCGTCGTGACGACGACCATCGCCCGCTTGCCGGCCAGCGAACCTTCGCCGTAGCGATCGCCCCAGTGCGTATCGGAATGCTCGCCGACGCCATACGCAAAACCGTACGCATACACGCGCTCGAACCAGCCCTTCATGATCGCCGGCATCGAGAACCACCACAGCGGAAACTGCAGGATCACCGCGTCGGCCCACTTCAGCTTGTCCTGCTCGCGCGCGATGTCTTCGCTTTGCGTGCCCGCCTCGAACGCGCGCTTCGAATCGAGCGACGGATCGAACCGCGCGTCGGGCGCGCGATCGGTCACGTCGTTCGCATCGAGTACCGCCTTCCAGTTCATCGCATACAGGTCGCTCACCTGCACCGTGTGGCCGGCCGCTTCGAGATGGCCGACGGTGAAGTCGCGCAGCGCGCCGTTCAGCGAACGCGGCTCGGGATGGGCATACACGATCAGCACATTCATGCTCGTCACTCCGTCAATTGAATGACTGCAGGATGCCGCCTTCGACGGTATATTTGAAATGAATTCCCGATATTCCAGCTATAGCCATGAATAATCTCAGAAGGCTCGACCTGAACCTGCTCGTCACGCTGGACGTGCTGCTCGCCGAGCACAACGTCACGCGCGCGGCCGAGCGGCTGAACATGTCGCAGCCGTCGGTCAGCGTGCAGTTGCAGAAACTGCGCGACGTGTTCGGCGATCCGCTGCTGCTGCCGGGGCCGCGCGGAATGCGGCCGACCGCACGTGCGGAAGCGCTGCGCGAGCCGTTGCGCGACGCGCTCGAAGGGCTCGAGCGCACGGTGCTCCCGGCCGCGCCGTTCGATCCCGCGACCGCGACGAACACGTGGCGGGTGGCCGCGACCGACTACGGCGAATCGACGATCGTGCTGCCCGCGCTGCACACGTTGCGTTCGACCGCGCCCGGCACGCGGCTGGCCGTCATCGAGCTCGTGCCGCCGCGCATCGAGCAGGATACCGAACGAAACGGCGTCGACCTCGCGTTCCACACGACCGAAGGGTCGCCGCCCGGCATGCGGCGCCTGCCGCTGTTCGTCGAGCGCTACGTGCTGATCGGCCGTGCCGGTCACCCGAAGCTGAAGCGGCGCCCCACGCTCGCGCAGTTCGGCACGCTCGAGCACGTGATCGTGTCGCCCGACGGCGGCGGCTTTTTCGGCGTGACCGACGAAGCGCTCGCGAAGGTCGGCGCCGCGCGACGCGTCGTGCTGTCGGTGCCGCACTTCCTGTTCGTGATGTCGGCCGTCGCGAGCACCGACCTCGTCGCGATGCTGCCCGAGCGGCTGGTGCGCGACGTGCCCGCGCTGCGCGTGGTGGACGCACCGGTCGAGGTGCCCGGCTATGAGATGTCGATGCTGTGGCACGAGCGCATGCATCGCGACCCGGCGCATCGATGGCTGCGGGAAACGATCGCGGCGGCGGTGTAGAGCGTTCGCCCGATCGACGCGATTCGCCCGCGTCGCTCGCCGACGCACGGAATCCTGCATTCGGGGCTTGAAACCGCATCGAACACTGTATATATTTACAGTGCTTTTGCACCATTTGACCCGAATTCCGTCATCCACAGACGAACGGACTTTTGTGAGGCGACCATGTTCCAGGCTTCCGCATTCGATCCCGAACAACCCGGCTTCAATCCCGCCCACTTCGAGCGCGCCGCGCAGCGGGCGGTCGTCGATCTGCAGCGTGTCGTCGGCGGCCCCGCGCAGCGGGCGCTCGGCCTGCGCCGTCGCACCCACCCGGCGGCCGTGCGCACGATGAGCTGGCAGGCGCTGCTGAACGTCGAAGAGCTGGCGTTCTCGAATCCCGGTTTCCTGAACCGCAACGATCCGGCCGTCGTCGACGCGTTCATCCGGCTGCGCGACAGCCGGCTGGTCGCCGCGGACGTCGAGGAGCCGGTCGACTGGCGCCGCGACGACGACGATCTGCCGGCCGTCTATCTGATCGTCAAGGCGATGCTCGAAGCGGAGGAGGAAGAGCGGGCCGAAGCGGCCTGAGCCGCGCCAGTCGATCGCAATCACGGTATGCCGGGCTCGCGCCGCCACCTTGCGTGGCAGCGCGACCGGCGCTGCGGCTCGCCGCGGTCCCGCATTGGCGAATCCGCGCATCGGGCGGCAAGCCGCGAGCCGCGCGCAGCCTGATCGTCTCCGCGCGACGTACGTTCGAGCGACCGTTGCAGCGGTCGCCCGTTACAACCGCGCTGCGAGCCGCGCACCCTGATCGATCGCGCGCTTCGCGTCGAGTTCGGCGGCCAGTTCCGCGCCGCCGATCAGGTGCACCGAACGGCCGGCGGCCTGCAACGGCGCGAGCAACGCACGTTGCGGCTCCTGCCCCGTGCAGAGCACGATCGTGTCGGCTTCGATCAGTTCGTGATCGGTGCGCTGCTCGCCGTACGACACATGCAGCCCGCGCGCATCGATCAGCTCGTAGTTCACGCCGCCGATCATCTTCACCTGCTTCATCTTCAGCGTCGCACGGTGAATCCAGCCGGTCGTCTTGCCGAGCCCCTTGCCGAGCGGGGCGGCCTTGCGCTGCAGCAGCGTCACTTCACGCGCCGGCGCCGACGCCTGCGCGCGCGTCACGCCGCCGCGCGTCGCGGCCGGGTCGGTCACGCCCCACTCCGCTTTCCATTCGTCGAGATCGAGCGTCGGCGACTCGCCGTCCTGCACCAGATATTCGGCGACATCGAAGCCGATCCCGCCCGCGCCCACCACCGCGACCCGCCGGCCCACCGGCTGCCTGCCCGCGAGCACGTCGATATAGCTGAGCACGTTCGGCCCGTCCTGCCCCGGAATCTTCGGGTCGCGCGGCGCGACGCCGGTCGCCAGCACGATCTCGTCGTAGCCGCCCGCGATCAGGTCGCTCGCGTCGACGCGGCGGTTCAGGTGCAGCTTCACGCCGGTCAGTTCGACCTGCCGGCCGAAGTAGCGCAGCGCTTCATGAAACTCCTCCTTGCCAGGAATCCGCTTCGCCATGTTGAACTGGCCGCCGATCTCGGCCGCGCCGTCGAACAGGTCGACCCGATGGCCGCGCTGCGCGAGCACCGTCGAGCAGGCGAGCCCGGCCGGCCCCGCGCCGACCACCGCGATCCGCTTCGGCCGCGGCGCGGGCGTGTATTTCAGCTCGGTCTCGTGGCACGCGCGCGGGTTCAGCAGGCACGATGCGATCTGGTTCTTGAACGCGTGATCGAGGCATGCCTGATTGCAGCCGATGCAGGTATTGATCTCGTCGGCACGGCCCTGCGCGGCCTTGACGACGAACTCGGCATCCGCGAGCAGCGGGCGCGCCATCGACACCATGTCCGCGCAGCCGTCCGCGAGAATCTGCTCGGCCACTTCGGGCCGGTTGATCCGGTTGGTCGTCACGAGCGGAATGCCGACCTCGCCCTTCATCTTCTTCGTCACCCACGCGAACGCGCCGCGCGGCACCGACGTCGCGATCGTCGGCACGCGCGCCTCGTGCCAGCCGATCCCCGTGTTGATGATGGTCGCGCCCGCGCGCTCGACCGCCTTCGCGAGCTGCACGGTTTCGCTCCAGTCGCTGCCGTCCGGAATCAGGTCGAGCATCGACAGCCGGTAGATCAGGATGAAGTCGCGGCCGACCGCTTCGCGCGTGCGCTCGACGATCTCGATCGGCAGGCGCATGCGGTTCTCGTACGAACCGCCCCACTGGTCGGTGCGCTTGTTCGTGTGCATCGAGATGAACTGGTTGATCAGGTAGCCCTCGGAGCCCATGATCTCGACGCCGTCGTAACCGGCTTCGCGTGCCAGCGTCGCGCAGCGCACGAACGCGCGGATCTGCCGCTCGACGCCGCGCGCGCTCAGTTCATGCGGCGCGAACGGCGAGATCGGCGATTTGATCTTCGACGGCGCGACCGCGAACGGGTGATAACCGTAGCGACCCGTATGCAGGATCTGCAGCGCGATCTTGCCGTCCTCCGCATGCACCGCGCCGGTGATCTCGCGATGCCGGCGCCCGGCGGCCGACGTCGTCAGCATGCCGCCGAACGGCTTGGTCCAGCCGGCCACGTTCGGTGCAAAGCCGCCCGTCACGATCAGGCCGACTCCGCCGCGCGCACGCTCGGCGAAATATTCGGCGAGGCGCGGCAGCGTCTTGCGGCTGTCCTCGAGGCCCGTATGCATCGAGCCCATCAGTACGCGATTCTTCAGCGTCGTGAAGCCGAGATCGAGCGGTGCGAGCAGGTGGGGAAAGGGAGTCGTCATGATGATCCGGCCAATAAGCGATGCCTGCCATCGTAGGCGCGCGCCGCCTTGAACGTGAGGGGCAAAACAGCCATAATACTTGTCATTTTCGGCCAAACCGACATGACTTCCCCATCTCGCAAGGATCGCCTCGGGCTGCGCCGGCCGACGATTCCGGTCGCCTATACGCGCCTGCTGCTGCAGGCGCTGGCCGCGCGCGGCGTCGACCTGGGCGCCGTGCGTGCGGGCACGGGCCTGCGCGACGCCGTGCTGGCCGAGCCGGACGCCCGCGTCGCGCCGTCGCAATGGGGGCGGCTCGTGCTCAACGCGATCGAAATCGGCGGCGATCCGGGTATCGGGCTCGCATTCGGGCTGCTGCTGAAGCCGACCGTGCACGGCTTTCTCGGCTACGCGACGCTGACCGCGCGGGACATCCGCGAAGCGCTGTCGGTCACGCAGCGCTACTTCCGGATGCGCAATCGCCAATACAAGCTGACCTATGCGGAGGACGAACGCGGCGCGACGCTCGAACTGCACGGCGTGCAGGCGAACCCCGTGCTGCAGCATCACGTGATGTTCGAATTCGTGCTCACGGGGCTCGCGCAGAACGTCTCGCAGTGGTCCGGCCGCGTGTCACCGCCGATCACGCTGCAATTCACGTGGCCGGAGCCTGCGTATTTCGCGCGCTATCGCGATACGTTGCCGCCGGTGGCATTCGGCTGCGCGGCCAATGCGTTGTGGATCGCACGCGACGCGCTCGACTGGCCGCTGCCGCTCGCCGACGAAGTCGCGCACCGGCAGGCGCTCGTGCAGGTCGAGCGCGAATATGCACAGGTGCGGCAGGAGGAAGGCGATCTGGTCGAGCGCGTACGGGCGGAACTGGCGCGCGCGGCCGGCGATTATCCGGGGCCGGACACGCTCGCCGATGCGCTGCTCGTGTCGACGCGCACGCTGCGGCGCCGGCTGGAGGAAGCCGGATCGAGCTATCGGCGATTGCTCGACGAAGCACGGTTTCGCGACGCCAAGCAGTTGCTCGCCGCGTCGGATCTCGACCTGAAGACGATCGCCGAACGGCTGCAATTCACCGACCCGGCGAATTTCACGCGCGCGTTCCGGCGCTGGGCCGGACAGACGCCGAGCGCGTATCGGGAGGCGGCGGGGGTGGCACGCGACTGATGCGAAACACGCGCGCAGCGCGTCAGCCGCCGATATGAATCCGCGCGCCGCCGTCCCCCTCTCCCGCTTCGATCCGCACGTCGCCCGTTGCCGCGGCGATCGCGTCGTACACGTCGTCGGTCACGCACACCACCGGCACCGCGATCGCATACAGCTCGGCGGCCACGATCGCGCCGATCGAGATGATCAGGTCGCGCTCCTTCAACACGATCGCGACCGGCCCCGTGCCGTTGCGCACCGCTTCCGCGAGCACGCTGCTGCTCGAACTCGAACCCTTCGCGTGCGGCATCACCATCACCTTGCCGGCAAGGCTCGCGCCGGCCTGCGGATGCCCGCGATCGACGATCCGGCCCGCGCCCGAGTCGTAGCCGCCCCAGAAGCTCAGCGGCTTGTCGAGAACGAACGGGCGCGCGCACGCGCTGCCCGGCACGAGCGTGTCGCCCGTCAAGCATTGTCCCGTCGCTTCAGTCATCGAATCGCACCTTGCCTTCGTACGCGGACCGCACGCATTCGCGCATGCTGCCGTACGCGACCGTCACGCCGATGTTCGCGGGCGCATACGACGCCCATTTCCCCGAGTTGGTCATCACCAGCCCCGACAACTGCTTCATCACCGGCGTGATGTACGTGCAGGTATCGACGACGATCTGGACGCCGCGCGCGGCGAATTTCTCCGCGAGACCGACTTGCTCCAGCTCCCACAAAATGAAGCGGCTCGTGTTCACGTAGAAATCGCAGGCCGGCTGGCCGTCGAACGCGTCGAGCAACGTGCCGAGCGTGCGGAATTCGGCCAGCGAAAAATGCGGCGTACCGAGCGCGACCGCGACGAGCGCGTCGCCGGCCGCGCCGTGATTCAGCGTGCGGCGAATCTCGTCGAGATCGGCCATCGTGATGTCGACCGTGCGTTGCGCCGCCTGCCCGTGCAACGCGGCATCGAGCGTCGGCGCCTCGGGCGTCACGCCGACCGCATGGAACAGCGCGACGGCCCCGCTCGACGCGGCGGCCGCGCCGAGCGCCTTGAGCTCGTCCTCGGTGGTGTCCGCCGGCAGCCCGACGATCGCCGGCACGACGGCGCCCGCGATCTTGCCGACCGCCAAACCGAGCGCGGCGAAATAGATGTCGCGCGACGGCAGGCGGCTGAAGTCCGGCGCATTGAACACGATCCGCGCGGCGCGGTTCGCGTCGACATGCAGCCCCGCATACGGCGCACGCCCGGTGATCGCGGCGGCCAGGTCGAGGAAATCGCCGTAGCGGCTCGTGCGCGCGCCGAGCACCGAGTTCGCGAACACGATCGCATTCGATTCGGCCCACGCGATCTGCTCGCCCATCGCGGGGCGATTCTTCAGTTGATACGGCGCGCACGTGAAGCTCGATTCGCAGCCGAGCAGCACATGCGCGTCCATCAGGCGCTGCGCATCGCGCTGGATCGTGCGGTCGCCGTGATACAGCTCGGGATGGATCAGGTCGAGCGACCCGACGTTCAGCGTGGTCGGCACCGCGACCTTCGCGCCCGTCTCGACGAAATAGTCGACGAAGTCGAGGCTCGTCCGGCCGTGATACAGACAACCGTCGATGTGCGCGGACGTAATGTCGATCAGGTGCGGCGCGGACATCACCTGCGCCGTGCGCGCGACGATGCGCATCGCGCGGGCGACGCCGTCGCCGAAATCCCCGCGCAACATCGCGTCGTCGCGGTCACTCAACTGCAGCATCGGTGGCTCCTCTGACTCGTACCGGCGGCGCCGGCCTGAAATCGGTCAGAGGACTCTACAACTGGAAGTAAAAACTGTCCAGATCACCCGAAAACCGGACACCATTAAAACCAATCTCCACGACCCAACGCTTCCGGCCGCATCAATGGCTCGGATTTCACACCAGTCGCTCGCCACACCGAAGCCTCGCCTAGCGTTCCGCCGTCAGGCTGAACAGCTCATTGCGCAACGCCTTTGCGCGATCGCGGCCGAACTGCGCGTCGAATTCGTCCTGTGCGGCCTGCCAAGCGACTTTCGCCTGCGCGAACGTGCGCTCGCCGAGCTTCGTGAGATGGAGCGCATGGGCACGCGCATCGTGCTCGGACGCGGCCGTCGCGACGAAGCCGTCGCGCTGCAACGGCTTCAGCGCGCGCAGCAAGGTCGTGCGATCCATCACGAGCGTATCGGCGAGTTCGCTCATCACCAGGCCGGGCCGATGCGTGAGGTTCGCCATGATCGAGAACTGCGCGGGCGTGACGCCAACCGGGGCCAGATGGCGCTCGTACAACTGCGTGACGAAGCGCGCCGCCTGGCGCAGCGCGAGGCAGTTGCAGGTCTGAGCAATCGAGATGTCGTTCATGTTTCGCAATCTATATGTGCATATGCATAAAGTCAATGTACACTCCGTCGTAACACCGGCCGGCGGCCGGCCATCGCGTCAAGGAGACGGACATGGACTACATCGACAAGCTGCGGATCTTCCGGTCGGTGGTGGAGATGCGCAGCTTCACGCGCGCCGCGGACATGCACGGCCTTGCGCGGCCGGTCGTGTCGCGCGCGGTCGCGGATCTGGAGGCGCGCTTCGGCAGCCGGCTGCTGCACCGGACCACGCGCCAGGTGTCGCTGACCGAAACGGCCGAGCGGATCTACGAACGTTGCGCGGCCGTACTCGACGAGCTCGACGCGCTGGAAGCGCAAGCGCAGACGCACACGCGCGAGCCCGAGGGGCTGCTGCGCCTCGTCGCGCATACGACGGCCGCGCTGAACCGCCTCGTGCCGCTGATCGCCGGCTTCAAGACCGCGCATCCGAACGTGCGCCTCGACGTCACGCTGACCGAGCGCCCGGTCGATCTGGTCGGCGAAGGCTACGACATCGGCATCGTCGTGCCGTACATGCTGACGAGCGAATCGACCGTCGTGCGGCTGATCGAGCGCATTCCGGTCGTGATCGTCGCGACGCCCGCGTATCTGCACGCGCATGCGCGCCCCGAGACGCCGGCCGACCTCGCCCTTCATCCGTTCGTGCCGATCTCGCCGTCGCTGCGCCGCCCTGCGCTATCGTTCCGCGTCGACGGCGACACGCTTACCGTGCCGTTCCGCTTCGACATCTCGTCGAACAGCCCCGTGTTCAACCGCGAAATGGTGATGCACGACTTCGGCATCGGCATCGTCCCGAAAACGCTCGTCGAGGCCGAACTCGCGTCGGGCGCGCTCGTGCAGTTGCTGGAAGGCGCCGATCTCGTCGATGCGTTCGTCGACATCAAGCTCGCCTACGCGAACCGCGCGCTGCTGCCCGCGAAGGTGAAGGCGTTCATCGACTACACGGCCGCGTATTGCGACCGCGAAGGCTGGAGCGTGCCCGCGGCGGCTTGACCCGGCGCGCGAACGCGCGTTGCCGGCGCCGATTGGTACAGCCACGACACCAATCTGATCCCGCCGCGCCGCTCGCTTCGCGCCGCCCCGTCACCTAACATGTGCACATGCACAAGACCACGCTCACCGACGACGATTGCTTCGCAGTCCGGCAAGCCGCCCGACGGATTTCGCAGTTCTACGAGCGTTACCTGTCGCGGGCGGGCGTCACGCCGTCGCAGTACAGCATCCTCGCGCTGCTGCGCGACCGGCCCGGCCTGACGATGGCGACGTTGTCGAACGTGCTGGTGATCGAACGCACCGCGCTGCTGCGCGCGCTCAAGCCGCTCGTCGGCGCGGCGCTGGTGACGGGGCGCATCGAGCCGCCCTGCCGTGGCCAGACGTTCGCGCTGACCGCGGACGGCGAAACGAAGGTGGCCGATGCGCACGTGCACTGGCTCGCCGCACAGGAAGCGTTCGAGCGGTGCTTCGGGCCGACGCAGGCGGCCCGACTGAGAGACGAACTGTTCCGGATCACGCACAACCTGCCGGAACGCTGACCCCATCCCCGATCGACGCCGTGCCGTCGGTCGTTTTGAACAGTGCATATACATAGGTGAATCGATGGATACGACCCAAGCCGCTGCCTCGTCCCGCGAAGCAGCCACAACCGAGCGGCCCGCGAAGCAGCAACGCCGCGTGCCGTGGATGCGCATCGCGGTGGGCGCCGTCGTCGTCGTGGTCGCGGCCGCCGCGCTCGACTGGTTGTTCGTGCTGCGCTTCCAGGAAAGCACCGACGACGCGTATGTCGGCGGCGACGTGACGGTGCTCGCGCCGAAGGTCAACGGCTTCGTCGACAAGATTCTCGTGACCGACAACCAGCGCGTGAAGGCCGGCGACGTGCTCGTGCAGCTCGATGCGCGCGACTACGACGCGAAGCTCGCGCAGGCCGGCGCCGAAGTCGACAGCGCGCGCGCCGCCGTGACCGAACTCGAAGCGAAGCAGCAACTGCAATTCGCAGTGATCGGCCAGCACGCGGCGGACAAGAACGCGTCGTCGGCCGAACTGACGCGCGCCGCGTCGGACCGCGTGCGCTATCGCGAGCTCGTGAAGTCGGACGCCGTATCGAACCAGATCGTCGAACGCGCGGATGCCGATTACTCGAAGGCCGGCGCGGCCGTCGAACGCAGCGACGCCGCGCTGCTCGCCTCGAAGCGGCAGCTCGACGTGCTCGGCGCACAGCTCGCCGATGCGCGGGCCCGTGTGAACACCGCGCTCGCCGCGCAGCGCGTCGCGGCACTCAACGTCGAATACACGACGATCCGCTCGCCGGTCGACGGCTACGTCGGCAACCGCACGGGCCGCGTCGGGATGCTCGCGAACGTCGGCGTGCCGCTGCTGACGGTCGTGCCGGCGTCCGGCCTGTGGGTCGACGCGAACTTCAAGGAAGACCAGTTGCGCAAGATGCGCGCGGGCGATCGCGTCGACGTCGCGCTCGACGCGTCGAGCACGCGCCTGCATGGCCGCGTCGACAGCCTGGCGCCCGCGACCGGCGCGACCTTCAGCGTACTGCCGCCCGAGAACGCGACCGGCAACTTCACGAAGATCGTCCAGCGCGTGCCCGTGCGCGTGCATCTCGATCCGCAGCCCGGCATCGAGCAGGTGCTGCGCCCCGGCCTGTCCGCGGTCGTGACCGTGCATACCGACCACAAGCACTGAGCGGGAGCCGACGATGACCACCGCGTTTTCCGGCGACCCCGCGTCGCAACCGACGAAGCAGCGCGTGTTCGCGTTCGCGCTGATGTGCGTCGGCTTCTTCATGGCGACGCTCGACATCCAGATCGTCGCGTCGTCGCTGCGCGACATCGGCGGCGGGCTGTCCGCGAGCCAGGACGAATTGTCGTGGGTACAGACCGCGTACCTGATCGCCGAGATCATCGTGATCCCGATGTCGGGCTGGCTGTCGAAGGTGATGTCGACGCGCTGGCTGTTCGTCGCATCGGCCGTCGGTTTCACGATCACCAGCATGCTGTGCGGGCTCGCGTGGGACATCAACTCGATGATCCTGTTCCGCGGGATGCAGGGTGCGCTCGGCGCCGCGATGATCCCGACCGTGTTCACCACCGCGTTCGTGCTGTTCCCCGGCAAGCAGCGACTGATCGCGTCGACGACCATCGGCGCGCTCGCATCGCTCGCGCCGGCGATCGGCCCGGTGATCGGTGGCTGGATCACCGACCAATGGTCGTGGCACTGGCTGTTCTACCTGAACCTCGTGCCGGGCATCGCGGTGGCCGCGCTCGTGCCGCGCTACGTGCATATCGACGAGCCCGACCTCAGCCTGATCAAGCGCGGCGACTATCTCGGCATCGCGCTGATGTCCGGCTTCCTCGGCTGCCTCGAATACGTGCTCGAAGAAGGCCCGCGCAAGAACTGGTTCGGCGACGACGCGATCGTCATCTGCGCGTGGATCTCCGGCATCTGCGGCTTCCTGTTCATCGTGCACGCGCTGACCGCCGACGATCCGATCGTCGACCTGCGCGCGCTCGCCGTGCGCAACTTCGGGATCGGCAGCCTGCTGTCGTTCGTGACCGGCATCGGGATTTTCGTGACCGTGTTCCTGACGCCGCTGTTCCTCGCGCAGGTGCGCGCGTTCAGCTCGCTGCAGATCGGCATCGCGCTGCTGTCGGTCGGCGCGTTCCAGTTGATCGCGCTGTGCGCGTACGCGTTCGCCGCGCGCTATTTCAGCATGCGTGCGCTGCTCGTGTTCGGGTTGATCTGCTTCGGCCTCGGATGCTACCTGTACACGCCGATCACGCACGACTGGGGCTGGCGGGAATTGCTGCTGCCGCAGGCGCTGCGCGGCATCGGCCAGCAGTTCAGCGTACCGCCGATCGTAACGATGGCGCTCGGCTCGCTGCCGCAGTCTCGACTGAAATCGGCGAGCGGGTTGTTCAACCTGATGCGCAACCTCGGCGGCGCGATCGGCATCGCGGTGAGCGCGACGATGCTCAACGACCGGCTGAATTTTCATTATCTGCGGCTGAACGAGCACGTGAGCGCCGGCGAACCGCAGGTCGCATCGCTGCTCGATCGCCAGGCCGCGTACTGGGGATCGGTGGCCGGCAATACGTTGAATACCGCGCAGGCCGGCCTCGCGAACCTGCATCGGCTGATCTATCGCGAAGCGCTGACGCTCACCTATGCGGATGCGTACTACGCACTGTCGCTGTGCTTCGTCGTCGCGCTGCTTGCCGTCGTGTTTTCCAAACCCATTACGTTGAATGCGCCGCCGCCGGACGCGCACTGAGGCCAAAGGATCATCATGAAGAAGCTACTCGTCGCGCTGGCCGTCAGCGCATTCGCCGCCGGGTGTGCGGTGCAGCCCGCGCAACATCCGGCGTTGAACGAATCGGTTCGGACGCTTGCGCCCACCGCGTGGGATACCGACGTGCCGCGCGCGGACATCGACGCCGCCGCCTGGTGGGCGCAATTCCGCGACCCCGTGCTCGACCGGTTGATCGCGACCGTGCTCGACGGCAACCTCGATCTGCAAGCCGCCGCCGAACGCGTGAAGCAGGCGCAGGCGCTGACCGTGCAGAAGCGCGCGGCGCTGCTGCCCGAACTCGACGCGACCGCCCATGCGGCCGACGCGCGGCAGAACACGCCGCCGCCGCTCGGCTATGTGCGGCAGGCGGGTGCGGGGCTCGCGCTGAGCTGGTCGCCCGACGTGTTCGGCGGCGAACGGCTCGATTTGCTGGCCGCACAGGCCGAGCTGGTTGGGCAGAAGCATGCGGAAGATGCGATGCGCCTCGCACTCGCGGCCGATGCGGCATCCGCGTATGTCGATCTGCGCTGGGCGCAGCAGGAATTGAAGATCCTGCAGAACAACGCAAAGATCCGGCAGCATGCGCTCGAACTCACGCGCAAGCGACAGGCGTTCGGGCTGTCGACGGAACTCGACGTGACGCGCGCGCAGAACCAGCTCGATGCGCTCGAAGCCAGGATTCCGCCGACGCAGGCGCAGATATCGCATCAGCTCAATCTGATCGCCGTATATTCGGGGCGGACGCCGGAATCGGTCGATCGGCTCGTGCTGGCGCAGACCGGGGAGATTCCCGCGCCGCCGGTCGGTGTGCCGGGGACGTTGCCGTCGCAAGCGTTGTTGCGGCGGCCCGATGTGCTGACTGCCTACGCTCAAGTCGAGCGGCGTGCGGCACAAGTGGGCGTGGCGAAGGCCGAACGCTATCCGAAGTTTTCGTTGAACCTGACGGACGGGATTCTGGCGGCTTCGTATCTCGGGTTGCCGACGTTGACCGATAACCTGTTCAGCGCGGCGCTGAGTGCGACGAGCCCGATCTTCAACGCGGGACGGATTACCGCCGATATCTCGCAGAGCGAAAGCCGGATGCGCGAGTCGGAACTCGGGTTACGGCAGACGATGCTGCAAGCGTTGCGGGAAGTCGAGGATGCGCGCGCGAATCTCGTCAGTTCCGATGAGGCGACGCGAAGGCTTGGTAGCGCATTGGCGGCTTCCGATAAAGCGCTTGGGTTGGCGAATCAGCTTTACAAGGGCGGCGCGACGGATTTTCTGGACGTGCTGTCGGCGCAGGAGGTCTATCTAAGGGATTCGGATTCGCTCAATCAGGTCAAGCGCGAGCACGCGCTGGCAGCGGTGGCGTTGTATCGGTCGCTTGGGGGTGGGTGGAGCAGGAATGAGGGGGCGGGTGGGACGGAGGTCGAGGCCGTCGCGAAGAACTGAAGCCGATGCCTGATAGGGATGCAGGCCGCGTCGACGGCCTGCACGGCTACGCCGGCGCGGCGTTGCGGTCATCCGGCAGTGGCCAACGGTACCCGATTACTTCATGCAACGGGTACGCAAGCTCGCGAACCTCTTCCAATTGATTGCCGCCGAACAGATGCACATGTTCGGCATCATGGCGCAGATAGAAACCAACATGCCCTTTCCAGCTCGCCGGATCATCGCGCGTCAGGATCGCGATGCAGCCGTAGACCGGGCGCTCCAGCGGTTTGCCCCATTCGAGCCACGAGCGTGCGAGCGCCGAGCCTGTACCGCGGAATCCGGCATGCACCATGCACCAGTTCACGAACGACGAGCACCAGGAAATCTTGTCGTCGTAGCCGACCAGGTTCGTCTGGTTGTTGTACTCGACGATGCGCGGGTTGACGCTGCCCGGCGGATGGCGGCGGATGCCGAGTTCGGCCAGCGCGACGGGCATCCAGGGCGGGTGGGCGTGGGCGGCTTTCACTTTGCTCTCAGGGTTCGATAGGGTCACGTCGTTCTCGGGCACGTGTCGGTGTCGTTTCGCGCAATCTTCGCACGAATGGGGCGAATCCACAGCGCCCTTTGCAGGTTGCGATTTTCGTCGAGTGCGCCCGTATCATGTCGGCAGCGCCATCGACTCCGCCAACCGCCATGCGCATCACGCCTCTGCCGCCCCTTCAGTGCCTCATCGCGTTCGAAGCCGCCGTGCGGCACGCGAGTTTCACGAAAGCCGCCGCCGAACTGCACCTGACCCAAAGCGCGATCAGCCGCCAGATCCAGCAGCTCGAGGAATTCCTCGGCCGCTCGCTGTTCGTTCGCGAACACCGTTCGCTGCGGCTGACGATCGCCGGCGAGCAATACGCGGCGCAAGTCCACCATCTGCTCACGCAATGCGCGCAAGCCACGCACGACGTGATGAAACCGTACGGCGATCTCGAACTGACGATCGCGTGCTCGTCCGGCGTTGCGCTGCTCTGGCTCACGCCGCGGCTGCCGCACTTTCGCGCCACGTATCCCAACATCAAGCTGCGCCTGATCGTGCGCGACGGCCTTGCCTCGATGTCGCCCGCGGAATTCGACGTGGGCGTCTACTACGTGCGCCAGCAGGCGCCGGCCGAATACACTGCACGCCGGCTGTTCGACGAAGAAGTGTTCCCCGTCTGCGCGCCCGGCTATCTGGCCGGCCGCACGCTCGATGCGGCCGATCTCGCGAACGAAACGCTGCTGCGCCTCGAAGACGGTCAGCGCCAATGGATGTCGTGGTCCGAATGGTTCGACTTGAACGACGTCGACCGGCAAAAGGCGCAGCCGCAGGACATCACGATCAACTCCTATCCGCAGATCGTGCAGATGACGATTCTCGGTCAAGGCGTGTCGCTCGGCTGGCGCTACATGATCGACGCATGCATCGAAGCCGGCCTGCTCGTGCGCGTGACGGAAGCGTCCGCGAGCCATGGCGGCGGCTATTACGTGATCTCGCCGAACGACCGCGCGCAGAACCAGGCCGCCCGCCTGTTCACCCGCTGGCTGTTCGAACAGGCAGAGAAGCAGATCGAGTCCTGAATACCGGGCGCCACGCATGCGTGCAGCGCATGCCTGCATGCGAATCTTTCGTTTCAGAAAAAAATCCAGCGCTCCTTAGCATGGGATTCGTGCGGGGCAGCCGTCCCGTCTTCTGACCAAGGAAGAGACCATGCAAGGAACGCTTTCTCCGCGCGCCGCGCCTGCCGTCGATGCGGCGGTGCAACAGCGCCGCCGCGCCATCGTCGCGACCGTGATCGGCAACGGCCTCGAATGGTTCGACTTCACCGTCTACAGCTTCTTCGCGGTGATCATCGCGAAGCTATTCTTCCCGACCGGCAACGAACTGACGTCCGTGCTGCTCACCGTCGCGACGTTCGGCGTGGGCTTCTTCATGCGGCCGGTGGGCGGCATCGTGCTCGGCGTCTATGCCGACAAGGCAGGCCGCAAGGCCGCGCTGTCGCTGACGATCCTGCTGATGGCGGCCGGCACCGCACTGATCGGGATCGCGCCGACCTACGAACAGGCCGGCATCGCCGCGCCGCTGTTGATCGTCGTCGCGCGGCTGCTCCAGGGTTTCTCGGCCGGCGGCGAGATGGGCGGCGCCACCGCGTTCCTCACCGAATACGCGCCGCCGGAGAAACGCGCGTATTACTCGAGCTGGATCCAGTCGAGCATCGGCTTCGCTGTGCTGCTCGGTGCGGCGACCGGCACGTTCGTCACGACCTCGCTCGACACGCAGGCGCTGCATAGCTGGGGCTGGCGGTTGCCGTTCCTGCTCGGGATCATCGTCGGGCCGGTCGGTTACTTCATTCGCAGCCATATCGACGAGACGCCCGCGTTCAGCGCCGTCGAATCGCAGGCGAAGGAAAGCTCGCCGCTGAAGGAAGTGCTGTCCACCTACCCGCGCGAGACGTTCGCGAGTTTCTCGATGGTCATTCTGTGGACCGTCTGCACCTACGTGCTGCTGTTCTACATGCCGACCTATTCCGTGCGCACGCTTCATCTGCCGCAATCGACCGGCTTCACGGCCGGCATGGTCGGCGGGCTGACGATCATGTGCTGCTCGCCGATCGTCGGGCGACTCGCCGACGCGTGGGGACGGCGCGTGTTCCTGTCCGGCTCGGCGCTCGCGATCCTCGTGCTGGCGTGGCCGATGTTCTCGTGGATCAACCACGCGCCCGGGTTCACGTCGTTGATCGTGTTCCAGGCCGTGTTCGGCGTGCTGATCGCGGCCTATACGGGGCCGATCCTCGCGGCGTTCGCGGAGCTGTTTCCGACCAAGGTGCTGTCGACCGGGTTATCCGTTGCGTACAACTTCGCGGTGACGATCTTCGGCGGGTTCGCGCCGTTCCTGATCACGTGGCTCATCGCCCGCACCGGCAGCAACATGGCGCCCGCGTTCTACGTGATGCTCGCGGCGGCCGTCAGCTTCGTCGGCACGCGCTTCGTGAGGGATGCGAAGCGTGCGGCCGCAACGACTCGATAAGGATTTTTCTCCATGACCATTACCGTGCTTCAAGGCGGCAACGTGCTCGACCTCGAACGAGGCGTGTTGCTCGAACATCATCATGTCGTGATCGAGGGTGAGCGGATCGTCGAAGTCACCGATCGGGCGGTGGATTTGCCGAACGCGCAGGTGATCGACGTGCGCGGCAAGACCGTGATGCCGGGGTTCATCGATTGCCACGTGCATGTGCTGGCGTCGAATGCGAACCTGGGCGCGAATGCGACGCAGCCGAATATTCTCGCGGCAATTCGGTCGCTGCCGATTCTCGATGCGATGTTGTCGCGTGGGTTTACCAGTGTGCGGGATGCGGGGGGCGCGGATTGGAGCCTGATGCAGGCGGTCGAGACGGGGCTGATTCCGGGGCCGCGGATCTTTCCGTCGGGGAAGGCGCTGTCGCAGACCGGCGGACATGGGGATTTTCGGCCTCGGGGGGATTTGCTGGAGCCTTGTTCGTGCTGCTTTCGGACGGGGGCGATTGCTCGGGTGGTTGACGGGATTGAAGGTGTGCGGCTCGCGGTGCGTGAAGAAATTCAAAAAGGCGCGACGCAGATCAAGATCATGGCTTCTGGTGGCGTGGCTTCGCCGACCGATCCGATTGCGAATACGCAGTATTCGGAGGACGAGATTCGGGCGATCGTCGACGAGGCCGAGGCTGCGAATACTTATGTGATGGCGCATGCGTATACGGGGCGGGCGATTGCGCGGGCCGTAAGATGCGGCGTGCGGACGATCGAGCACGGAAATCTCGTGGATGAAGCGGCTGCGATGCTGATGCATGAGCGGGGGGCGTTCGTGGTGCCGACGCTCGTGACTTATGACGCGCTGGCTAAACATGGGGCGGAGTTCGGGATGCCGGCGGACTCCATCGCGAAAGTTGCTTCCGTGCAGCAGAAAGGACGTGAATCGCTCGAAATCTATGCAAAGGCCGGCGTGAAGATGGGGTTCGGGTCGGACCTGCTCGGCGAGATGCATGCGTTTCAGTCCGGTGAGTTTCGGATTCGGGCGGAGGTGCTTGGGAATCTGGAAGCGCTCAGGTCGGCGACGACGGTGGCGGCGGAGATTGTGAATATGACAGGGCAGCTTGGGGTGGTTGCGACGGGGGCGATCGCGGACCTCGTCGTGCTGGATGGGAATCCGCTCGCGGATATCGGGGTCGTGGCTGATGAAGGCGCGCGGATCGAGTATGTGTTGCAGCGGGGAGCGGTTGTGAAGCGGCGGGCCAGCGGGTGCTGATTTGAAGCCATGCGGCTATTTTGGCAGGCGCGGTGCGGCGTCACGGGCCCTGTGGTCGTGACATTTGTTGACGGTGGCTACAGGTGTGGGTCTCGGCGTTCGCGGCAATGGCCGGGGCTCTGTCGCCCCGGCGGTCAATCGCATTCGAGAGACGCCTGCGTTCCACTCGCTAGAGCCGCGTCAAGCGGCCCTTGCAAGCGTTATAGCGGCGGCGGTACCCAATCAGGATCGTGGTACGGCTGCTCTCGCAGCGCCAACTGGCCGTAGTCCGGTGTGATCGTGATCGTACGGTTGGCATCGCAGACCCTCAGGTACACGCGGTCGCCCGGCTTGAATCCGAAGATCTTGAAATTGATATCGATCGCCTTCATCCACGGCAGGTAGGGCCAGCCTCGCTTGGGAAGGTCCGGGTAGTTGCGAAGGACCAGCTCAAACGTCTTCTGCATGTTGACGGGTTTGTTCTTTCTACGACGTGGCTTAGTATTGGCGTCAGCCATTTCCGACTCCTAGTACGAGTTGGTGGTGGTCAGCGGGTCGTATGGGTTGCCGCCCATGCGGCCCGCGCTTCTTTGATGCGTTGGGTTTCCCCTTCTTTCTCCCTCTTCGTTGGGTCTTGTTGGGCAAGACGGCTTTATTTCGACCATCGGGACGGGGAGGGCCGTGGCCAACTTCCGATGGCGAGAAGCATGGCTTCATGACCAGTGTAGTCGGGCTGGCATCTCAGAAATGGGAAGTTGGCGGACATTGGCCGTTGGGTATAGGGATACGGAAGAGTCGCCTTAGCCATTTGGAATAGTCACGTTTGAGATTGGACCGCTCAACCGCGCGGGAGGTATCCGGAATTCCGTGTGTGAGGCGGGTTGAAATTCAGACTCCAATGTTGAATCGTTCCGGGTAAAGCAGTGCGAACCGCGTCATCGTACTCTTCCAATCGTGCCGGGAGCGGTCCACTTGGCAACGACGTTGCGCAGCGCCAGCCAGATCAGTTTGAGCGCGGCCTCGTCCGACGGGAAGTGGCCGCGCGCCTTGATGATCTTCCGAAGCTGCATGTGCAGCGACTCGATTGCGTTGGTCGTATATACAATTTTCCGGATATCAGGCGCGAAGGCGTAGAACGGAATCACCCGATCCTAGGCTCGGCGCCAGAGCACGGCAATCGGAGGGTATTTCGTACCCCACGGGCTCGTATCGAACGCCTCCAGCGCCACGGCGGCCGCTTCGGCCGACGGTGCCCGATAGACCTCCTTGAGCGCCGCTGCGACCGATTTCCTGCCTTTCCAGCTGGAGAAGTCCAGTGAGTTCCGGATCAGATGGACGATACAGGTCTGGACCGTCGTTTCCGGGAACACCGTGTTAATCGCTTCCGGGAAGCCTTAAGGCCGTCGACCACGGCGATCAGGACATCCTGCACGCCGCGCAGCTTAAGGTCGTTCACCACCCGCAGCCAGAACTTGGCCCCTCGGTCTGCTCGATCCAAAGGCCCAACACGTCGCGTGTGCCGTCGCGGTGCACGCCCAGCGCCAAGTAGATCGCCTTGTTGCGCACGACGCCTTCGTCGCGGATCTTGACTCGCAAGGCGTCGAAGAACACGACCGGGGACATCGGCTCGAGCGGCCGCTGCTGCCATTCGCGCACTTCGTCGATCACGGCATCGGTCACCGTACTGACGAAGTCCGGCCACACCTTGATGCCGTACATCTCCCCCAGGAAACCCTGAATCTCCCGCACGCTCATGCCGCGTGCGTACATAGCGACGATCTTGTCGTCGAAGCCGGTGAACAGTGCAACAATGAACGCGAGTATCAGCGGTGATAGTGTGACGGCAAAAAACCGATGCACACCTTCCTCGATTCACTAGAACTCGCCAAGGAAAAACTA
The DNA here is from genome assembly GCF_001522585.2 of Burkholderia sp. NRF60-BP8. Taxonomy (NCBI): domain Bacteria; kingdom Pseudomonadati; phylum Pseudomonadota; class Betaproteobacteria; order Burkholderiales; family Burkholderiaceae; genus Burkholderia; species Burkholderia sp. NRF60-BP8. The sequence goes on along the minus strand of NZ_CP013372.1, from coordinate 696,864 downwards.
GTTCCTCATTGGCACCACTTCCTCTCTAACGGCCCGACTACTTGTCAAATCGAGTTCCGGTTAATACAAGTCAGTCATCTTCGGCTGCTCCTGCTGAACTCGTCTCTCTTCTAGTTACCTCGTATAGATGATCCATGAGCGCCTTGCGGTCAGTCATAGAACTGCCACGAAAAGCGGAAAGGCAAGCTCGAATCTCTGGGCCCGTTGAAAGCGCCAACAATGTTCGGAATTCAGTGCCTGTCAAAGGTGCCGCATCTCCCATGTACAAAAGTACATCAGCTTCCACCCGCTTCGTTAAGTTTTGATCGATAGCATCTGGTTCGGAAAACGCCACGATATCGCGCCATGCCTGAAGGTTTTTATTTCGGAAAGACACCACATCTAAACCGGAGTAACCGAGCAGATTGCATGCTGCGTCTACGAAAGTATCGAACCGAAACCCCTCCCAACTCCGCTCAAGACGGCGCTCGAACTCCTCTTTCAGACCCTTTCCGTCTACTGGATCTTCAAAAGCATCACAAGCTTTGACGGCTTCCTCCAAAAGAGTCGAAATATCATCCAAAAGTACGTCAAAACACTGCGCCCAATTCGCAGCACTTGAAGGTGTACCCGTTCCACAATTTGCTCGGAACCAAGCGATTGCGCTCCGGATTGTCGCGACATCAGTCTTGCTATCCAACGCTAGGTTGTGGCTAGTCCAAGTCCGCAGTGCACGGACGTGGGGTAGCAGTGTCCCCGACCGCTCTCTAAGAGGGGGTAAGTGCCGTAGTACTCCCAATGATAGTTTGGCGGTCTCATGAAGAACCGTATAAGACCAAGCCACCAACCGCAGGAAAGCCAGTTCATCCGCCGTATCCTTCGGTGGCTCGATTGTAACGTCTGGTAAAACATCCGCAGACACACAAGCTGTAAGGCGGCGCCGTAGCTGAAGGTATGCCACGTGGGCACGAGAAAAACTCATGCTTTATCTCCGTGGCGACTTGCCGGGTCTGCAATCGGCCCCAGATAGTTGAACGCGATGTTGAAAGAGCGAACGTCGCGCCCCGGCCGCGGATCATCTCCTGAGAAGTCCCTAGTTAGCAGATCAATTTCGCCACCAAAGCCAGCGACTTGAACCTCCCAGTGCCCTTCACTTCGCTGTCGACGAATCTTACCTGTAAACCCCTGTCCTCCCGGAGCTTCCAGTAGAAGCCGACGAAGAACACGCGCAGGGTCCTCGAAGTCGCTGTCACGGCCGAGACTGCGAAACTGCTCGCGCGCGCTGTGAATGTCGCCAACTAACCACTCGAGGGCAGCCTCGAGCAAACGATAACTGTTTCTTGCACCTTCTCCCGCCGCGATATTGAGATTTGACACAATCGAGTGGATCTGCTGCTGGTCAGATCGCTCTTGCGGAATGCGGGATCGATCCCTCGCGAACAAGCGCCTTCCAGTCAAACATATCCACTTTAGCTGCAAGAGCAGTTGTAAGGAACGAACATCATTTTTGATTGCCCCTGATCGTGCCTCCAAAAACTTCACTGCCTCAGATGCGCAAGCGACTTCGTTCGAGGTTGGATCCTTCGACTGATCAGCCAAAACTTCAGCAGCCAATTCTCTAGCCCGCAGAAAATAGGCAACCTGGGGATTTATAGCTTCCAACTCATTAAATGCCTGATTCGACAAAGCCGAATTCTCAAGCAACGAGGCCACCTTCATCTTGCGAGTTTGAAGCGCGAGAAGCCCTTCCTTGTCTAAAATTCCGCCGGAAGCTTGATCCAATGTAGATTGAATGTCGGCTCGCAACTCAGCGGAGTGAACCGGGGAAAGCGTCTTTTCCCGCAAGATATCAGCAGGTGTCCAGAGACCAACATCAACCGGGTGATATGCGGTGCTACCGGAAATAGCTTGTTGAACTGCCGTCCGCGCAGCTTGATAGTGAGACCAAATGTCCTGCTCCTTAGCTTTTCTCTTAGCCAGACCAACTGCCAGAAAACCGTAAATTGAGGCACGTTCGACCGAAAAGTTTTGCCGGGCTTTCTTACCAGCCCTCAGCTTGCCGGCAGCAATCTGGGACAACGCAAGCTCAACCACCTCCCTCGCCTCGTTGAGGATCACGTCGCGGTGCTCATCGGAGATCGGCTCCATTTGATCCGATCGTTCCGAAGCGAAAAGAGCTTCACGGCGAAAGGCCGACTCTTGCAGCATCAGTCGAGCGTCCATGACTTGGTGCTCCACCCGTAACGCAGTCAGCGTTCGAGCAATTGTCAGGTAGCCAGATTGGTAGGCCTTACCTCTCGGTCCATCACGATGAAGCTTATGGAGCAAATCCAACGCAAACTGGATCTCAGCCTCTTCATCGACGGAATTCGAGCGAGCCGCAGAAATTAGAGCGACAAGACATTCTAATTCGCGCTCTTTGTCGGCGACCCGTTTTCGACAAATCAGCTCAGCCTCAAGCTGCAATCGAGGCTGAACGAGATAACTGTTACCCTCGGGATCCCCCACTCTCCACCGGAACAAATCCAACTCCAGGAAAAGAAAAGCGATTTGTGACACATCAAAGTCATCTCCACCTGCTTTACGCAGTGATCTCAGTAGCAAATTAACTGGAATAGCACAGTCCAGCCGACCAGCCACCATGACATAGTCGATCAAATGCGCTGCAGCATCAGACTCTTCAAGGTCGACTTCATCTTCAAAAATGGGTTCGGGCCGTAGATTTATACCCGCGGCAATTAGCTTCTCGGCGAGGAGAGTATTCTGGGTTCTTCGAGGCGGAACACTGCGAGCTCGGATGCGAATCGTACCTTCAGCGGCCCTAGCTTCGTTGGACACCCCACCAGCTAGACGACTTCTGCTCGCAGTGAGATGCCGATACAAGAGTGGAAGGAAGTATTCGCCAGATAGCTGCGCTGCTTCTTCACCAATACCAACGTGACCGTACTTCACCAGCAGATCACTCAGTAAACCGATCTCTGTTGATGACAGCTTCTCCGGCGCGTAGATGAAATTTGGATCCTTCTCGTCTCTATCTTCAATTCGATAGCAGGAACCAACCACAACTACCCTGCGTCCTTTGCTTTTTAGACCAGTAGTTAGATCGACGTATCGAGCTGGCGGGTGACTTCCATCACATATTACAACCGTCCCGGGCGCCCCCGACTCTTCGGCCGCCTCGCAGAAGTCATCTAGCTCTGACGCTAGTGGCACTCTTCCCCATGAAAACAGTACCGGCACCTTCAGTCGAGTCCTAAGCTTCACCGCCAAGCGCGCAAGCGCGATACTCTTTCCGGTTCCGGATTGACCGTGGAGTATCACAAAGCTGTCCACATCGCGACTTCTCTTAAGAAGCAGGTCTGTCGCCGAGAACAAGCGACTCTCGAAATCCCGTTGAATGGCGAAACCTCGGAGGACACCTTCGATAGTTGATCGGGGGCCTCCAAAGTCTCCGTGGAAACGCTTAAATAGTTCCTTTACCTGGCTTAGCGAACTGTCGGGAGTATCCGTCCAATTGTCGTCCACAACAGCTGCCACCGCCTCTACTCGCAGCCGTAGAGACGGCAGCAAATTAAAAAAACGGTTATCCGGGAGACTGATGGTTCCCTCTACACTACTAAAGACAGGCGCCGCGTCCGCTGCGGACCTAGCCGATGTGCCAAGTACTTCTGCCAAACCACGCGGTTCGCAGATGAGGGTCCCCTCGCCGACCATGTGCTCTACGAATTCGGAGTCCGTTTGTGTTGCGCCAAACCATAGAACTAGCGGAGCCGGCTGCTCGGAAACCGAGGCAAGCAGATCATCAATATTTAACCAATCACTTCCCGGGACAAAACCGTCGATCACGACAAGGCCAAGAGCCGTAGCAGTTTCGCGCAGCCTATTCAATAAGGGGATGCTATGCGTCGACAATCTCCGCTTAAGTTCTATTTGGGACCTAGGTGGTGAAGAGTCCTCGCTATCGATCGCCCGCCCAAAAAGATAGTGGATTGCAGGACGTGCTTTGCTTCGCGGCGCTCGCGAGTAATGATCTGATGCCAACACAGTTTCGGGAAGACGCCCTCGCGTTTCAAGAAAATTCGCAATTCGATGGTCCAATGATGTTGTGAAAACACCGCTCCACGCCAAATCAAAGACTTTCTCGATACCTTCCGTAGGCACTCGCCGGTCGAATCTTTCGCTAAGCCACTGATAATCAGCCGTCGTGATACCTCGTGTTCGAAGAACGTCTTGCCACCTTACCCCGGACCTAGTCGATTTACCTTCGATCCGCTCCACTAAGCCATTTAAAACCGACTCCGACTGTTCGACTCGAAAGAAATCCTGACCAAGAAATAGAACGACAGGAAGACCATTTTCGAATGTTTCATATAATTTCTCTAGGGCGCTAGTCAATGTCCACCTCCTCTTATCATCTATCATCCTCTCCCGACAAACGGAGGCCGTCAAGTCTGTCCCGGTTTAGCTTCTCAGGGATATCTCACCGCTGCCCGCGCTACTCGGAGAGGTCCCCAAGCCAGTCTATAGCCATAGGCAGTCCATCTGCGCGCGGACAATTGGCCTACTAGCACGCGGAAACAGTTCGAACGCGGGGAATCTGGCCGTCAGCGAGCAACTTGAAGCTGTCCGCACGCAGAAGTTTTCGTAAGGCACTTAGCAAGGTCCATGCATCGGTACCCCCTCCCAATATAGGAGCAGGAGCAGCAGCAGGAGCATTGGCAGCTGCAAGTTGACGGCCGGACTGCACCATATTAGACGACTTCATCCACTCTCGCCTGCATCTCCGATACAAGCCGCGAATAGTTCTTCGATGGGGCCAAGTATTTCCCCAAACACTCATGCCGCTGTTCCTCAGCCACCCGCCCCACCCACACCGCAATCCACGCCCCCCACAAATACATCTGTATAAAAATCTCGTTATCAAAGATAACGGCAACATCATCCGTCCACTTAAGCCCCGCATCCGCCGTCTTCGACCAGGTCTTCAAAAAGGGCACTGTCGTCACCAAAAGATTCTCCTTCCCGTCATCCGACTTGAAGGACAGTCCATCCAGCCTGAGCGTCATCCCGTCATCGGCGATAGCGCCCCGCACGTTACTCGCCACCTTCCCAGAAACCCCTTCCGCCTGACCGTCCCGATAAGCTTTACCAGCTTCACACTCAACACGGCGGTGTATTTCTTGTCTAATTCTGACTGATCTTCGATGGAAGCCGGACTCGCTGCCTATGCAGTTTTTTGATCGGCGAGATAAGTATTAATAGATGAAGTAATCACCTTTGTCCTAACTGCAGTAACCAACGCGAGCACAACCGCACCCACATAAACTTTCACTCTCGAAATGCTTTTCATTCTTCTATGACATCCCCCAACCTAGGCCCTAATGCAGAAATGGCTACTATGAATCGACGGCAGCCTCTCCACAAAAACGCCCGAATCTAAAACGCGAATCAGATTTTATTCATCCACCTTAAAAGCCGAAACCAACCTGGTCAATTCCGCCGCCTGCTGCCTCAAACTCTCCGCCGCTGCCGCACTTTCCTCAACCAACGCAGCATTCTGCTGCGTCATCTGATCGAGCGACTGCACCGCATCCCCGATCTGGTCGATCCCGGCACTCTGCTCCAGGCTAGCCTCGGCGATCTCGCTCATCATCGCGCTAACGCCTTGAACCTGCGCAACAACATCACTCATCACCTTCCCCGCCTCACTAACGAGCCGCGACCCAGCACCCACCGTCCCCGCGCTATGCTCGATCAGCGATTTAATCTCCTTCGCCGCCTGCGCACTGCGCTGCGCCAGATTCCGCACCTCCGAAGCCACCACAGCAAACCCACGCCCCTGCTCCCCCGCCCGCGCGGCCTCCACAGCAGCATTCAACGCCAGAATATTCGTCTGAAACGAGATACTGTCGATCATCACGATGATCTCTGAGATCCGCTGCGATGCATCACTGATCTGCTCCATCGTCGTCACGACCTCACCCACCACCTGCCCGCCGCGCGCCGCCGTATCCGCCGCGCCGTTGATCATCTTCGCGGCTGTCGTCGCCGTTTCGGTGTTGTTGCGCACCACGGCCGTGATCTCTTCCATCGACGAAGCCGTCCGCTCCAGATTGCTCGACTGTCCTTCGGTGCGCTCGCTGAGATCCGCATTCCCCGAAGCAATCTGCGCCGACCCGGTCGCGATCGAAGCCGAAGCCGCCCGAATCCGATGAACGAGCGTCGACAGCGACGACACGAATCGGTTGAACGCGTCCGACAACTGTCCGATCTCGTCCTCGCTCTCGACCGTCATCCGGCGCGTCAAATCGCCCTGTCCGCTGGCGATCTCCGACAGCAGCGTAGCCGCACGCCTGATCGGCGCAGCAATCGCGCGCCCCACGAGCCAGATCACGAGCAGCGCGACCCCGAGGCCCACCACCGCCGCGACCAGCGCAGCACTTCGGATCGCACGCGCCACCGGCCCGAGCAGTTCGGCCTGCGGCACCTGGACGACCACATACGCATTCAGCTCTGGAATGAACGACGTCGCGATGAAGCGCGCGCCGCCGCCGCCCTCGTAGCTGAGGTACGCATACGGCTTCCCAGTGAGCAGCGTCGACGACGCATCGCCCGGCAGCCCCGGCTCATCTTTGAGGAAATGCTTGCCGTCGATCAGCGACGTATCGCGATGCATCATGATCGCGCCGTCGGGCCGAACGAGGTACGCGAACCCGGTCTCGCCGATCCGGTAAGCCGAGATGCCCTTCGCGAGCGCATCGACGGACAGGCTCATGCACGCCGCGCCGATCGGCACGCCGTCGAGCTCCACGCGGCTGTTGATGAACATCATGTAGCCGCCGACGGTCACCTCGCGGTCCATGTTCACGTCGTACGCCTTGCCCGACGACAGGAAGCTGGTCAGCCACTGATCCTTGTCGGTCACCTTCCGCTGCAGGCCGGCTTCGTTGTAGTAGTTGCCGCTCTTCACCGACACCCACTGCACGGACGCGGCTTTCTGCTCGTCCTTCACGTTCTTCGCGAGCTGAATCCAGTTGCGCGTGCCGGCATCGGGTTCGCCGTCGGCTTCCCATTGCAGCAGGAACGCATCGCGCGCCAGAATGCGCGACGCAGCGATCGGGCCGGCCATCTGGCGCTGCACGTCGGCGCGAATGCCGTTGACGGCGGTCGGCAGCTCTTCGCGGACGACGCGATCGCGCACCGCATTGCCGATCAGGCGGACGCTGAGCCCGCTCGAGATCGCGACGAACACGAGCAGGCAACTCGTCATGCTGAGAATCAGCTTGTTCTGAATGGAAAGCTTGCGCCAGAAATGCATGGGGAACCCTCGATAACCGCTCGGTCTGAGCCAGATTGGGTTATCGGCAAGCGGGCGCAGAAGCGCATCGCTGATTTCAGATAGCGATCATTCGAGATTCGTTATGTCGTTGACGGGCAGGCATATGCGGCCGCCTATATATGCGAAGGCAACGCAAATACAACGCGCTGACTAGTACGCAACGAAGATCGTCACCCGCCGGTTTCGCACCCTCGAAGCCGCATCATCCCCTGCAACAAGCGGTTGCGTATCCGCCCGCCCGATCGCCGCCAGCCGATGCGGCGCAACACCGCGCTCGGTCAGATAGCGCACCACACTCCCCGCGCGCGCCGACGAAAGCTCCCAGTTCGATTCGTACTTCGCGTTCGCGATCGGCACGCTGTCCGTGTGACCTTCGACGAGAATATCGCCCGTCGCATGCGCGCTCAGTGCCTGCGCAATCTGGTTCAGCACCGGCGACGAATCGGGCAGCAAGCGTGCATCGCCGACGTTGAACAGGATCTTCGCGTCGATACCGATCTCGACGCCGTGCGGCGCCTTCACCAGCGAAATGCGTCCATTGGACTTCAACGAATCGAGCAACGCGAGCCACGGCGGCGCATGAGCGGGCGTAGCAACATCGGTAGCATGAGAAGCACCACCGGCCTGCCGCGCAAGCGTCTGATACCGCGCATCGAGCGCGTTGTATTTCGCGAGCTGCAGCACATACAGCGCGAGAAACAGCACCATCAGCGTCGTGATGAGATCCGCGTACGAGATCAGCCAGCGCCCCGACTGCGCGCCTTCGAGTTCGTCATCGTCGCGATCGGCAGCGGATGCGCCATCGGTTCTAGCAGTCATGCTGTCGTGAATCCGGGTTCGTCATACGGTACAGGTGCAGATACACGCAGGCACAAAGCGCACGAACATCACGCGAGCGATTCCGCCGCCCGCCCGCGCACATCGCCGGTCAATCGCGTCTCGATCGTATGCGGCGACTCCTTGCGCGAGATCGCGAGCAGGCCGTCGAGATAGAGCTTGCGGAATCGCATCTCGCTGTCGATCTGCGCGCGCAGCTTGCCGTACAGCGGCAGGAACACGAGGTTCGCAAACGCGAGCCCGTACAGCGTCGCAACGAACGCCACCGCGATGCCCGGCCCGAGCTGCGCCGGTTCGAGAATATGGCTCGTCACCTGCACGAGCCCGAGCACCGAGCCGAGAATGCCGAAGGTCGGCGCATAGCCGCCGGCCTGTTGCCACACGCGCACGGCCGCGAGGCGGCTGCGTTCGTACGCGTCGAGTTCGCGCTGCAACGCATCCTCGAGCACCGCGGTCGACACGCCGTTCGCCAGCAGTTCGAGCCCGCGTCGCGCGAACGGATGAATCCCGCTCACGTCCATCGATTCGAACGCGAGCAGCCCGTCAAGCTTCGCGCGGTCGCCCCATTCGAGCAGGTCGGACAGGTTCTTGCGATCGACCTCGCGTGCGCGCACGAACGCGAGCCGCAACTGCCTCACCGCGTCGAAGAAGCGCGCCCACGTGTTCTGGATCATCACCGCGCCGAGCGTGCCGCCGAGCACGATCACGAGCGCCTCGAACTGGAACAGCATCGAGAAATGCCCGCCTTCCAGCGCGAACCCGAACACGATCGCCGCGCCGCCCAGCACCACACCGACCAGCGTCAACAGATCCATACGCGCTCCCGTATCAAGCGTCCGACGATGAAGTCGACGCGACGGACGCCGCACCCGCCACCGGCGCCTTCGCCGCGCGAACGGCCTCCAGCACGCGCTGCTCGATCTCGTCGATCTCGACCGGATCGAGCTTGAGTTCGCGGCGCATCACCCACGACACCTCGTTGCGTCGTGCCTCGGTCATCACGGAAAACAGCTTGTCGGCCACCGCGCGATCGTCGAGGTTCGCGATCAGCTTCGCGAGATCGTAGGTATCGAACGCGCTGATCACGTCGAACAGCGTGCGCTGGTCGATCCACACGAGATCCTCGAGCGCGCGCACGTCGCCGCCGCGGCGCGCGTTGCGGCGCGAGAAGTACGCGACGCCCTTTTGTTCGACGTAGTTGAGCACCTTCGATTTGCGGAACGCGAACACTTCGTCGGCGATCTCGCCGTTCGACAGCTTGTTGAGCAGCAGCGTCTTGTCGACGCCGATCAGCGATTCGAGATCGGCGAGTTCGATGAGTTCGAGTTCGCTGTTGATCGACAGGTCGAGATCGTGATCGGCGACCTGCTGCGCGCGGTCGATCACGCGTGCGGCGTCGAACGTGACGACCTGGCGCGCATCCGACGACGCCGCATAGTCGGTCGCGCCGCCACCCTCGGCTTGCGCGGCTTCGATCGTGACGAGGTTGAGCTTCTCCATGCGCCGCAGCATCGCAAGCACGTGCGGCCGCGAATGGCCGGCGATCGCGCGGCATTTGCGGATCACGTCGGCGAGCGGCACCGACGTCTCGGCCGCATGCGCCTGCATCGGCCGGCGCGCCCACGTGTCGCCGGCTTCACGCGCGTCGGCGCCGGCCATCAGTGACAGCACGTGCGCATACGACAGCACGCCCGGCATGAAATCCGCATGGGTGTAGGTCGCAAGCTGGTCGTCCTTGCGCTTCACGCGGCGAATCATCGTGCGCACGATATGGCGCAGCAGCGCGGACACGCGCTCGATCTCTTCATCGAGCATGCCGGCCGGCACGACCGTGAGCTGACAGAACGAAAGCGCCTTCGCGGTATGCGCGCGCGGTTCGGCGGCGAGCAGCGCCGATTCGCCGAAGAACTCGCCGCGGCCGAGCGTCGCGACGATCACGCGCTTGTCGTCGCAGCGCGTGGAGAGTTCGACCTTGCCCTCGGTAATCAGGAAGATGACGGGCTCGCCCGCGAAGCCCTCCGAGTAAATGATTTCTCCGGGCGCCGCGGTACGCGTCCACGATTGCTGACGATTCAAGTCGATTCCCCTGCTGCGCTGGTTGTTGCGGACTGCGCGTCGCAAGTCTGAAGCGTGCGATCGCGAGTCGTCCCCGTGACTCGTTTACGTCATCGAGCGCAACATCCTTTAGGGAATTCGTCCTCGTTCCGAACCGGAATCAAGGTAAAACGTTTGCGGATCGCGCGGGCGCATCGATCGTTCGTTTCGCCCATTGCGCGTGTAGCGAAATTGAAAGCCCGTCGCAACCGCTCGCGTTGGGTCAGAACTCCATGTCGAGTTCGTCGATGTCTTCGTGCTCGGCCTTCGCCGCGTCGATCCACTCGACGACGAACGGATGCGCGAGCACGCGCATGCAGTACTCGGCGACGTCCGGTTCGAGCTTCACGTCGTAGGTCAGGAAGCGCATGACGACCGGCGCGTACATCGCATCGGCGATGCCGATCTCCGCACCGAACAGCCAGGGGCCGCCGTATTCGGCGAGGCACTCGCGCCAGATCGTCACGATCCGCTCGATGTCGTGCTGCGCGCGCGACCAGATCCGAAAGCCGGGGAAATGCCCGCGCAGGTTCATCGGCAGCGCGGATCGCAATGCGCTGAAGCCGGAATGCATCTCGCCGCAGATCGACCGGCAATGCGCGCGTGCATGCCGGTCGCCGGGCAGCAGCCGCGCGTGCGGCCGGATCTCGTTCAGGTATTCGGCGATCGCGAGCGTGTCCCACACCGCATTGCCGTCGTGCGTGAGGCACGGCACGAGGATCGACGGCGACAGCAGCAGCAGCTCCGCGCGCGACGTGGCGTCGATCGGCACGCTGATCGTCTCGAACGCGAGCCCGCTCAGCTTCGCGAGCAGCCAGCCGCGCATCGACCACGACGAGTAATTGCGGCTGCTGATGGTCAGCGTCGTCCGTGCGTTGGATTCCATGTCGCCCCCTGCTGAATGTCGTTCGTGCCCCTGCACCGTAAGCGGGCGCACCGCATGACCGGCCGCACCACGTCTGTGCGGTCCGTTCGCCGAACCGGCGCAACGTCGCACGGCATCGCCGCACGGGTCGCACGCCCGGCCGGCAAGGCAGCGCGTCACTTTCCCCTCCGTCATCACGTCCCGCGCGTGCCGCCGCGCTCCCGAACCGCTGCAACGCGCGTGCCAGCGTCACGCTGGCATACGGCTTGCCTCGATCCCTGTAATGCGGCATCACGAGCGACGGTCATGAACCTGCTTGCCTATCCGTTTTATCAATGGTCTGCGGAATGCCTGCGCCCGGCGCGTGCATGGGCAGCCGCCACGCGCGCGACGATGTCGCTGTGGCCGCCGGCGACGTCGACACCGACGGGCCGCATGGTCGACGCGCTGTGCGAACTGCTCGAATGCTGCGCGTTCTCGCACCGGCGTCCGCCGTTCGGGATCGCGTCGGTCGTCGTCGACGGCGAAACGGTGCCGATCGTCGAAGAAGCGGCGACAACGACGCCGTTCGCGACGCTGCTGCATTTCCGCAAGGCTCGGCCGGTCGCGCGCCAGCCGCGCGTGCTGATCGTCGCGCCGATGTCCGGGCACTTCGCGACGCTGCTGCGCGGCACGGTGCGCACGATGCTGGCCGACCACGACGTGTACATCACCGACTGGCACAACCCGCGCGACATTCCGCTGGCGGCCGGGCGCTTCGGTTTCGACGAATACGTCATGCACGTCATCGACTTCATCCGCCACATCGGCCCGGACGCGCACGTGCTGGCGATCTGCCAGCCGACCGTCGCGTCGCTGGCGGCCGTCGCGCTGATGGCGGCCGGCGGCGATCCCGCGCAACCGGCGAGCCTCACGCTGATGGCCGGCCCGATCGACTGCCGCGTGAATCCGACGAAGGTCAACGCGCTCGCCACGAGTCGGCCGATCGAATGGTTCGCGCGCAACCTGATCAGCGTGGTGCCGGCGGGTTTCATCGGCGCGCAGCGGTGCGTGTATCCGGGCTTCGTGCAGGTCGGCGCGTTCATGTCGATGAACCCGGACCGGCATGCGGCGTCGTTCGCCGATCTGTACTACGAACGCGCGAAAGGCGACCCCGCGAAAGCCGACACGTTGCGGCACTTCTACGACGAATATTTCGCGACGGCGGACCTCACCGCGGAGTTCTATCTGGAAACGGTCGAGAAGGTATTCCAGCAGTACGCGCTCGCGCGCGGCGAGCTGGCGGTGGGCGACACGCTCGTCGAACCGGCGGCGATTCATCGCACCGCGCTGTTGACGATCGAAGGCGAGAAGGACGATATCTGCGCCGTGGGTCAGACAGTGGCCGCGCAGGAATTGTGTTCGGGGTTGCCGTCGTACCTGAAGACGCACCATGTACAAACGGGCGTGGGGCACTACGGCGTGTTCAACGGCAGCCGGTGGGAAACGCAGATCTATCCGATCGTGCGGGCGACGATCCACGACAACGAGCCGTACGATCGCACCGCGGATGCGCAACGCGACACGAGCGGCGCGCACTACGTCACGCTGCGCGCGCTGCTCGATGCACGGGCATCCGCGGTCGACGCGGCGGCCGAAACGCAATCGGATCACGCGCACTGAACGCGGCTGGCGCCACAGTGAATCGCCCCGCCGGAGAGGCGGGGCGATGTTTGCTTCAGCACAGACGGCGCACGAGCGAAACCGCTCGCGCGCCCAGCCTGCTCGTTACGAGCAAGCCTTGCCGTGCGACGCGTGGTAGCCCTTCGCCTTCGCGTCGGCTTCCGACATGTAGCTGCCGTGCTTCGTCTTGCCGTAGTACTTGTCGGTCGAGCAGTGATAGACCTTCGTGCTGTCGTTCGCCCACACCTTGCCCGCGCCGCCGCCCGGCGCCGCGGCCGTCGTGGCCGCGCTCTTCGCCGGCGCTGCGCCCGATGCCGGCGCAGCGGAAGCCGCCGTTGCCGGCGCCGCGGCCGGTGCGCTCGCCGCGGCAGCGGCCGATGCGCCGTACCACGTCTTCACGCCCTTGTGGCCCGCGCATGCGCCCTTCTTCGATGCGCCCGAGTAGAACGAGCCGTCTTTGCACAGCCCGGTCGTGCCGGCCGGCGCGCTGGCCGGAACCTGCGCGAACGCACCGATCGACACACCCATGCCGGCGACCAGCGCGGCGATCAACATCGTTTTTTTCATGGTCCTCTCCTGATTTGCCTGAATGATGAAAGCGTCCGGGGCGTCATCCCCGGGAACGGCGACGGTTACCGCACCCAGCGGCACACGCGATGGTGGTGATGATCGAAATGGCACACGCGGTGCGAATGCGCTTCGGCCAGGGCCGGTGCGAGCACGGCGCAAGCCAGTGCCGTGGCGGTCAGGATCTTCGCGATGCGGTTCATGGTGACACTCTCCCGGTTAGGTCAGCCGATGGTCCGGCCGTACCTCCTTAACGCCGGGCGTCGACACGCCGTGCACCGCACCTGCGTGCAATTGACGATCTTTGACATCGCATCGCCTGTCGACACGCGAAGCTGACGAACGTCTTTCTTTTCTTTCCGATTCTTCAGCTTCGCGACGCTTTGGAATTCGAATCAATGGACGGAAGCGGAAAGCCGTGCGCGGATGTCAGCGGGTAAACAAAAAACCGCCTGAATGCAGGCGGTTCGTCGAAAACGCACACCCACCGGCAAGCTACGCACCGGCTTCGCCCCACGGCGTCGGCTCCGGCACCGCGCACGGGCCGTCGACGTCGATCGATTTGAAGTCGGCAGGCCCGACGATTTCCAGGTATTCCATGTCCGGCGAGTAGTCGAACAGGTAGTGGACGATCCCCGGCGCCTGGTGCACGCAGTCGCCGGCCGCAACCAGCGTTTCCTGTTCGCCATACATGAAACGCGCCCAGCCCTTCAGCATGATCACGATATGGAATTCGGCCTCGTGACGGTGCCAGCCGGTGCCCGCCGTCGGTGCATGATTGGCCCTGACGAGTTGCGCGACGACCTTGCCGTTCGTCGCGGCGGCGATGCCGAGATCGCGGTACAGGAAGAAGTCGCGCAGGCCTTCGCCCCGATAGGCGGTGTCCTGCGGCTTCACGTGGGAGAAAGCGGTGGGGGTCGGCGTGCTCATCGCGGTGCTCCTTCATCGAAAGGATGACGCGACACAAGCATTTAGCGTTCCAGTTTGCGGCGGCACGACATCGTGCGCGTCACCGCTTGCGCCGCTTGCCGGTCAGCAGCGTCTGCGCGATCACCGCGAGCAGCAGGAACGCACCGCTCGCGAGGTTCTGATAGTACGGGCTCAACGTGCCGACCTGGTTGATCACGTTCTCGATCACGCCGAGCAGCAGCACGCCCGCGAGCGGACCGAACAGCGTGCCGACGCCGCCCGTCAGCAGCACGCCGCCGATCACCGCGGCCGCGATCGATTGTAGCTCGTAGCTGTTGCCGGCGCCCGGCAACCCCGAATCGAGCCGCGACGCGAGCAGCGCACCGGCCAGCCCCGCCAGCGCGCCGCTCAACCCGTACGTGACGACCTTGAGCCCTTCGACGTTCACGCCGAGCATGCGCGCCGCCTCCTCGTTTCCGCCGATCGCGAACACGCCCGCGCCGTAGCGCGTGTGATTCAGCACGAACGCGGCGACGAGATACGCGACGAGCACGATCCACACGAGATTGCCGATGCCGAACAGCGAGCCGTTCGCGATCGTCGCGAAGAAGCCGGGGTTCGCGATCAGCATGTCCTGGCTCGCGAGCACGAGCGACAGCCCTTTCAACCCGAGCAGCGCGGCGAGCGTGACGATGAACGGCGCCATCCGCGCGCGGGCGATCAGCCAGCCGTTCACGAGCCCGACGATCAGCCCGACGCCAACGGGCGCGGCCAGCGCGGCGCCCCATCCATACGGCGCCGCATACGCGGCGATCACGGTGCCGAGCCCGACGAGCGAGCCGACCGACAGGTCGAACCCGCCGAGGATGATCACGAAGCTCTGCCCGATCGTGATCAGCGCGACGAACGCGGCGGCCGCGACGATGTCGAGCAGGTTCGGCGCGCTCAGGAAATGCGGAAACACGCGGCCGGCGATCAGGCACACGAGCACGAGGATCGCGATCGCGCCCCGCGCCTGCACGAGCCGGACGAACTGCGCGCGGCGCGCGCGGCCTGCATCTTGCGCGGCGTGCGGGGAGATCGGCGCGGTCGACATGTCAGGCTCCCGAACGTTGCAGGTACAACGCGCCGAGGATGAACGCGGCCTTCAGGATCTGCGCATACGTGTAGCTGATGTTGTTCATGATGAAGCTGGCATCGAGCAGTTGCAGCAGCAGCACGCCGAACACGGTGCCGACGATCGACACGCGCCCGCCGGACAGCGGCGTGCCGCCGATCACCGACGCGGCGATCGCGTCGAGTTCGAAGTTCACGCCGACGTAGTTCGGATCGCCCGCGCCGAGCCGCGCGGTGGCGAACAGGCCGGCCAGCCCGGCCAATGCACCGCTGGCCGCATAGACCGCCAGCAGCGTGCGCCGCACGGGCACGCCGGCGAGATGCGCGGCATCGCGGCTCGCGCCGACGAGAATCGTGTAGCGCCCGAAGGTCGTGTTGCGCACGACGAAGAACACGATGGCCGCGCACGCGAGCGCGATCAGCATCACGACCGGCAGCCCGAACCACGTGCCGATGCCGACGAAATCGAACGCATCGGACGGCGGCAGGCTCACGCGCGAGCCGCCGAGCAACGCCTGCGCGAGCCCGCGCGCGGCGACCAGCAATGCCAGCCCGGAAATCAGCGGATCGATGCCGAGCCGCGCGACGAGCCCGCCGTTGAACAGGCCGGCCGCGAGGCTGACCGCGATCGCCGCCGCGAACGCCGCGCCGATGCCGTACGGCAGGCACACCGCGATGATCGCGCTGGCGAGCGCCATCACCGAGCCGACCGACAGGTCGATCCCGCGCGTGGCGATCGCGAGGTTCTGCCCGAGTGCGATCAGCACGATCGGCGCGGCCTGGAACAGCAGGCTGCGCGCGGCGAGCGGATTCGCGAAACCGGGCGTGACGATCAGGTTGAAGACGGCGAGCGCGACGAACGCGAGATACACGCTGTGGTCGCGTGCCTGCGCGAACAGCGAGCGGCGCGACGTGCGACGGGCCTGGTCCGGTTCGCTCATCAGGTTGGCAAGATTCACGCTTTCTTCATCCTCGGGTCGATGTGCGGTGCGTTACGTCTGGTTCGCGAGCAACGCGGTCACGTCGTCGGGGCTCGCGCCGCGCGTCGGCAGTTCGCCGCTCGTCGCCCCTTCGTGCAGGATCACGAGCCGGTCGGCGAGCTCGAGCAGTTCTTCCATCTCCGACGACGTCGCGACGACCGCGAGCCCGTCGTCGGCGAGCCGTTTGACGAGATCGTGCACTTCCGCCTTCGCGCCGACGTCGATGCCGCGCGTCGGATCGTCGAGCAGCAGCACCGACGGCTCGGTCGACAGGCAGCGCGCGATCAGCGCCTTCTGCTGGTTGCCGCCGGACAGCGTCGAGATCGGCGCGCCCGCATGCGACGTCTTGATGCCCAGCTCGCGGATGTAGCGCTCGACGAGCGCCTCCTGCTTGCGCACGGAAATGAAGCCGAAGCGGGCGATGCGCGGCAGCACGCACACGACGATGTTCTCGCGCACCGACAGCTTCGAGAAAATCCCTTCCGAGCGGCGATCCTCGGACAGGAACGCGAGCCCCGCGCGAATCGCCCGCGCCGGATCGGCACCGTCGAGCGCGCGGCCGCCGACGCGCACCGCGCCGCCGTCCGGCTGCTGCGCGCCGAACACGGCCTTGAACGTCTCGGTGCGGCCCGCGCCGAGCAAGCCCGCGAGCCCGACGATCTCCTTCGGCGCGACGCGGAACGACACGTCGCGCAGACGCGTGCCCCAGCGCAGTCCGTCGACGGCGAGCGCCGGCTCGTGCGTCGTGTCGGCGGCGGCCGCCTCTGCCTGTTCGCGCGGGCCGTGCGCGCCGACTTCACGGCCGAGCATCGCCGAAATCAGCGCCATGCGCGGCAGCCGGTCGGGCGTATCGCTGCGTACGACTGCGCCGTCGCGCAGCACGGTCAGCCGGTCGCACATCCGGTAGCACTCGGACAGGCGATGGCTGACGAGCACGATCGCGATGCCAGTTGCGCGCAACTGCTCGACGACGCCGAACAGCACCTCCACTTCCGCGCCGCTCAATGCGGAAGTCGGCTCGTCGAGAATCAGCACGCGCGCGCCGAGCGACACGCCGCGCGCGATCGATACCATCTGCTGCTGGCCGAGGCCGAGCGCGCCGACCTTGTCGGCCGGGTCGACGTCGAGCCCGTAACGCTCGACGATCTCGCGGGTGCGCGCCCGCATCTCGCGGCGGTCGATCCACGGGCCGAAGCGGCGCGGCTCGTGACCGAGGAAGATGTTCTCGGCCACGCTGCGTTCGGGAATCAGGTTGATTTCCTGATAGACCGCGCAGATGCCCGCGCGCTGCGCGGCACGCGGGCTGTCGAACGACACGGGCACGCCGTCGACGCGGATCTCGCCCGCATCGGGCTGGTGAAAGCCGGTGAGGATCTTGATCAGCGTCGACTTGCCGGCGCCGTTCTCGCCCATCAGCCCGTGCACCTCGCCCGCGCGCAGCGACAGCGACACGTCGGTCAGCGCGCGCACGACGCCGAACGTCTTGCCGATGCCGAGCGTCTCGAGCACGACGGGTTTGCCGTCGGCGCCGGTGCCGGCGTCGGGTCCGGCGGGAAGCGTTGCGTCCATCGCGCGCCTCGCGTTCGCGGTTGAGCGGTTGAGCGGTTGAGCCGTCGCCGATCGTTTGCCGGCCGATCAGTAGACGAGGTTCGCTTCGAGCGAATGCTTCGCGTTCGCCTTGTCGTACAGCGCGTCTTCCATGATCTGCTTCTGCGCGACCGGCTTGCCGGCGAACCACGCTTCGAGCGACTTGAACGCGAGCGGGCCGAAGCGCGGATTCGTCTCGACGCTCGCGGCGGCCGAGCCGTTCGCGATCGCGGTGACGAAATCCTTGGTGCCGTCGATCGACACGACCGTCACGCCGCGCTGCTTGCCAGCCTGCCGCAACGCGGTCATCGCGCCGAGCGCCATCGTGTCGGCCTGCGCGTAGACGGCGTTCACGTCCGGATGCGCGAGCAGCACCTGCTCCATCACCTTCTGCGCTTCGGTGGCCGACCAGTTCGCGGTCTGCGACGCGACGATCTTCATGTTCGGGAATTTCTTCACGCCGTCGGCGAAGCCGTCGGTGCGCTGGCTCTCGACGGTATTGCCGTAGCCGCCCTGGATCTCGGCGATCGTGGCCTTGCCGCCCGTCGCATCGGCGAGCGCCTGCGCGGCGCGCTGCCCTTGCCGGAAGAAGTCGGACCCGAGGAACGTGATGAAATCCTGGCACGGCGTGCCGGCCGTCTGGCGGTCGATCGTCACGACTGGAATGCCCTTCGCGCGCGCCTGCGCGAGCGCGGGCTGCAGGCCGGTCGAATCGTTCGGCGCGACGATCAGCGCCTGCGCGCCCTGGTTGATCATGCTTTCGATATCGGCGACCTGCTTCGCCTGGTTCGCGTTCGCATTCGTATACAGCAGCCGCTTGACGCCCGCCGCCTTCGCAGCGGCGCGCACCGACGCGGTTTCGGTCGCGCGGAACGGGTTCTGTTCGTTCTCCGATTGCGAGAAGCCGACCACGAGATCGCTCAGCTTCACGCTGCCCGGCTTCGGATTCGTGCAGGTCTGCGCGGAGCTGGCGCCGACCTTCTGCGCATTGTCCTGCGCATGCGCGATCGCGACGCATCCGAGCGTCACACCCATCGTCACCACGATACGTTGCAGCTTTGCACGGCTCGGCATCATCGTCTCCAAGTGTTGTGATGTCGTGATCGGCCCGCGCCCCGTGGCACACCGGCGGCAGCGGCATCACGAATTAATATTATTACTCGATATTATCGCCTGCCCGACTCGGGATAATCCCGTACCGCCGAACCCGTCAGGCGGGGCCCGGCGTCCACCGCAACGTCGCCTGCAGCGCCTCGCCCGGCGCCAGCACGCAGCCGCCGACGAGCGACGCGGGTTCCGCCGCATTGAAGCTGTCCGTCGTGTTCGTGACGGGCTCGACGCACAGCGCGTCGGCGCCCGACGGGGCGTACACGACGAGCTGATCGAACGGCCGCTCGGCCTGCAGCACGACCTGCCGGCCGCGCTCCGGCCAGATCACCGCGGCTTCGCGCGACCAGCCGACGAAATTGTTGTCGAGCTCGAATGCATCGACCGGCATCCCGTTGCACAGCGCGGCGACGGCCGGATGATCGCCGACGTGGGTGGGCAGCACGTCGGCGTCGGCGTGCCACATCGCGTCGACGTGCGCCTTCACGACGGTGTGCGGCGTGCGCAGGTAATACGGGTGATGGCCCATGCCGAACGGCATCGGCTGCGCGCCGAGGTTGCGCGCGGACAGCGTGATCGACAGCACGGGGCCGTCCAGCCGGATCGACTGGCGCGCCTCGTAATGGAACGGCCAGTCGCCCGCGCGGCCCGCGTCGGGGCGGTGTTCGAAGCGCAGGTCGACCTGCGTGTCGGCGCGCCGCTCGACCTGCCACGGACGCAGCCAGCCGTGCCCGTGGAGCGCATGACGATACGCGTCGTCCGGGCCGGACAGGTCGATCGTGCGGCCGCCGAATTCGAACTTCGCGTCGCGGATGCGGTTGCAGTAAGGAAACAGCGGAAAGCTCGCGAAGCGCAGCGGATCGCCGCTCGCGAGCGCCGCGTCGGAGGTCGGGCGGAACCAGTGCTGCGGGCCGTCCGGCGCTTCGTCGTAGTACGCGGCGATCGATCCGCCGGCCCGCGGCGCGACGCGTACGCGGGTCGACCCGCTGGCGAGTTCGATCAGGTCGGTGTGGCGGGGCATTCCCATTCCCATCGGCATCGATCATCCCGGGATGAAGCTGACGACCCCGCCGGCCGGCGTGCAGCATTCGGCCGCGGGCATGTGCGGCCAAGGATGGCATGGCGCCGCGTGCGTGGTCAATAATATTTGTTGATATTATTATCCGGACATCCACGCATCCGGCGCATCCCGCGTAAAGCTTGATTGCCGGCCCGAATGGCCGATGTTACCGTCGTGTCGAATTGATCCGACCCGCTGTTCATCAACGATCTTATTTGCCCATCCTGCCGAGGCCGGACCGCGCTCCTACCGTGAAACGCTCTACTCAACGTCGCCCCACGATGACCGACATCGCCAAACTTGCCGGCGTGTCGCAATCCACCGTCTCCCTCGTGCTGAACAACGCGGCGGGCACGAAATTCTCGGACGCCACGCGCGAAAAAGTGCTGAAGATCGCGCACGAACTCGGCTACCGCTTCCTGCCGCGCGAAGTGACGATGACGCACAGCGGCGAGCGCGACCTGATCGTCTATCTCGCCGACGAAATCTCGACGAGCCCGCACCCGGTCGTCAACATCGACGGCGCGCGCGACGCGGCCTACGCGAACGGCAAGCTGCTCGCCGTGTACTCGACCCACGGCAACGTCGACATCGAGCGTCAGGTGCTCGAGTCGGTGCTCGCGATGCCGAACCTGCTGGGCGTCGTCTACGCGACCGTCTACACGCGCAAGGTCGCGCTGCCGGCCGAGCTGCTGCGCGTGCCGGCCGTGCTGCTCAACTGCTATACGACGGACAGCGGGCTGTCGTCGATCGTGCCGGCCGAAGTCGCGGGCGGCCATGCGGCGACCGAATACCTGCTGCGCGCGGGCCACCGGCGCATCGGCTACGTCAACGGCGAACCGTGGCAGGACGCCGCGAAGGATCGCCTGAAAGGCTATCGCACCGCGCTCGCCACGGCCGACATCCCGTTCGCGCCGGAACTCGTGCGCGACGGCGACTGGGGCTCCGACACCGGCTTCGAGCAAACGCTGTCGTTGCTGCGGGAGCCGCACCCGCCCACCGCGATCTTCTGCGCGAACGACCTGATGGCGATCGGCGCGATCGAGGCCGTCAAGCATCTCGGGATGCGCGTGCCCGACGACATCTCGGTGCTCGGCTACGACGACCAGGAAATCGCGCGGCACACGCACCCGCCGCTGTCGACGATCGTCTTGCCGAACTACGAACTGGGCCGCTGGGCGGTCGAGATCCTGCTGCAGGAAGAACAGAACCGTGCGGTCGGGATGCCCGTGCGCCGCCGCGCGATCAAGCTCGACGGGCCGCTGGTCGAGCGCGGGTCGGTGCGGACCGTCGAGACGGCCGCGCAATCGGCGAGCGCGTAAGCGCGTCCCAGCCTCCTTCCTTCCGGACACCACACGACGCGGTGCGGCGCATTCGCCGCCCGCGCGTGTTCGCGCGGCCGTCGCCGCCCTGTTCGCCCCCGTTGCCGTACATTCGAGGGTAAACACCATCACTAAATTATTAGTAATATTTTCCCGGCATTTCTATACTTGCACCGGCATCGGGCAGAACCCCGAGCCACGACACGGCAACACGACGAGACGGTAACCGGAAGCGACTGCGCGCGAACCCGCCGCGCAGCCCGCTCCGTGCCGTCCGCACATCACACGCACACCGTGCCGCGACGCTCGCCGTCCGGGCACCGCTTCATCCGCATCGAGTCACCAGTCGTCCGCTTCTCCTCATTGATCCGGAGTCCAGAATGACTATCACGTCTCGTCTCAAGCCCGCCGCACTCGCGGTCGTCGTATTGCTCGCCTCGTGCGGCGGCGATGATTCGTCCGCCCCGTCGGCATCGGCGCTCGCCGCGCGTGCGTCCGTCGATGCCGCAGCCAGCGACGGTGCCGCCACGGCCAACGCCGCCGCATCCGGCGATTTCATGAACATGGGGCACGGCGGCCCGTCGCGTTTCCCGAACCAGCTCGTCACGCTCGGCCTGCCGGGGCCGACGCCCGCGCTGCGCGTGTCGTCGCGCGGCGTGCCGCCGTATGCGCCGCCGGCGCCGCCCGTCGCGACCGACACGCAAACGCTGACGCTCGCCGATTTCGATACGTACGGCCCGGCCTGGACGAGCGGCGGCACGAACACGATCCGGATCGACGGTACGAGCACGGACGGCGCGAAGCTCGTCACCAACGCGCAGCATCCGGCGTACGGCCACGCGTCGTACGAAGCGGACGTGACGATCGGCGCGCCGGCGCCGGGCGCGAATACCGCGAATGCGGGCTTCATCGTGCACGTGACGAACCCGTCGGTCGGCACCGATGCACTGACGGGCTACTACATCGGGCTCGATGCGGTGCGCCACGTGGTGCAGGTCGGCCGCGAACAGAACAACTGGACCGACTTCATCGATTACCCCGCACCCGCGGTCGTGCCGGGCAGCACGCACCACCTGAAGGTCGTCACGCGCAACAACGCGATCGACGTGTTCGTCGACGGCACGCAGGTGATCAGCATCAACGACGCGACGAGCGGCCTGACGACCGCGCTGCGCGCGGGCGCGTTCGGGCTGCGCCGCTTCGGCGCGAGCGTCGCGTTCAGCAACGTGACCGTGAGCCGCTATCCGGACGTCGCGCCGAAAACATACGATTTCTCGCGCGTGGTGGGCGCCGTGTACAACCCGTGGAATGCCGTCAATGCGATCGATTTCTGGCAGAACTACGATCCGGCGATCGTCGATCGCGAGCTCGACTACGCGCAGACCTACGGGATGAACACGATCACCGTGTACCTGCACTACCTGAACTGGGTCAACGATCGCGACGCGTTCCTCGCGAAATTCGACAGCCTGCTCGAGATCGCCGCGCGCCACGGGCTGAAGGTCGCACCGATCTTCTACGACGATTGCTGGCACGTCGATCCCGCGTATGGCCCGCAGCCGGCGCCGATCTTCGGCGTGCACAACAGCCGTTGGGTGCAATCGCCGGGGCAGTCGGTCGAGCAGCAGTACCTGCAGCCGATCGCGGCGGGCGCATCGACCACGTACAAGCAGGACCTGCAGCACTATATCGCCGATTTCGTGTCCGCGCACCGCAACGACCCGCGCATCCTGTACTGGGAACCGATGAACGAGCCCGGCTGCAGCGGCAACGGCGCGCTGCAACCGACGCGCGCGTGGATGATGAACGACGCGCGCATCGCGATCCTGAACGCGGGCGCGACGCAGCCGATCAATTCGCCGAACGTGCAGGAGCCCGAAGGCGATTACTTCTCCGACTTCCATGCGTTCCACCCGTACGCGATCAATGCGACGACGCCCGACTACTCGCTGCCGCCGAGCCTGCTCGACAGCCTGAACTCGGAAACGCTGCAGCGCGGCTGGCCGGGCGGCCAGGCAGGCCAGACGATGGCCGGCATCGCGTCCACCTACGGCGGCAAGACGGGCTTCCTGGTATGGGAGCTGATGATCGGCCGCACGAACACCCGTTTCCACTGGGGGCAGACGGCGTCCGCGCCGGCCACCGTCGAGCCGGCGACGCCGTTCCAGGGCACGCTCTACCCCGACGGCCACCCGTGGAGCACGGCCGAGGTGCAGGCGCTCGCCAGCGCGTTCAGCTCGCGGCTGCGTGTGCTGAACGCGACGTACTACAACGACACGACGTTCACCACGCCGGTGTTCTCGTCGATCACGCCGCTGGTCGATTTCGACCTGAATACCGAGCGCGGCACCGATTCACCCGATGCGTCGAAGGGGATGAATGCGACGAACTATGCGATCCGCTGGACCGGTGCGCTCGACATTCCGAAGGCTGACAACTACACGTTCAGCGTGACGAGCGACAACGTCGCGCGCGTGTGGATCGACGGCCGCCAGGTGATCGACAAGGAGCAGCCGGGGCTCGCGACCGCGAAGGGCCGCATCCACCTGTCGCAGAAGCGGAACGTGCCGATCCGCGTCGAGTACGTGCATGCGAGCGGGCCGGCCAGCATGCATCTGCAATGGTCGAGCCCGAGTGCGGGCCGCGACAATCTCGTGCGTGTCGCGCAGCGGCCGTTGACGGACGCGCTCGCGCAATAGCAGGCGCCGGTTGCATCAGCTCGTGCGTCGCCCGTGACGCCTGTACGGCTTCACGGGCGAGGTGTCGCAACCCGCACGCGCGCTCGGAGAGGGTTTCAAAAGGCCCGAATACCTTTCGGCATACGGAGCAATCTTCATGAAACCGTCTGTCAGCGTAGCCATTCGCTCACCCGGGCGCGATTCGATGCGATCCATCGCGCGACACCCTTCTGCGGATCCGATTCACCGGCGGCACGGATATCGTTCATCAGCGAGCCGAGTGTCTGGTCGTCCATCTTCCATGCGCCGAGCCAGCGCGCGACATCCGGACGCGTATGACCGAAACCGGTCTTCGTGATCGCATAGATCGCATCGGGTTGACCGAACACCTGCTTCGGGTCTTTCAGGTAGTGCATCGGATACTTCGCCCACACCCAGTGCGGATTCCACAGCGTGACGACGATCGGCTGGCGACGCTTTTGCGCGCGCTCCAGCGCGAGTAACATCGCAGCCTCCGACGACGGCAGCACGGTTGCGTCGAGCGCATACGCGCTGCGCGCCTCGCCCGTCAGTTTCATCAAGCCGCTGCCAGGCTCGATGCCGAAAATCGTCGGCTTGCCGTCGTGGCTGAACTCGGCCGCATGTGAGTTCAACTGATCGATGCTGTCGATCGCGACGTAATCGGGCACCGCGAGGCCCAGCTGGGCGCGGGGAAACCACGGACCGATCTTCTCGACGCGCGATTTGATCGCGTCGTACGGCGGGCCGTCCGCGGACGGCAGCCAGACTTCGAACGTCAGATCGAGCCTGCCCTGCGCGACGCCGTTATAGATGATCGCCTTGTCGCCGGACTGCAGCGTGACGTCGTAGCCTTTTTCCGCAAGCAGCGCCTTCCACAGATTCGCGACCGCGATATTCTCGGCCCAGTTGTTCACTCCGATCGCAATCGTTCCATTGCCGGCGGCGTGCGCCGACGCAGAAATCGATAGCGCGAAGACCAGCATGAGCCGCCCGAGTACCAGGCTGCGCACGGCGACAATAAGCAAGCGGGCAAACAACGACAGGATCATGGTAAGGGCTCCTATGTGATGGAAAAGGAACTTGGGCGGAGCATCGCGCGGCCGACGGAACCGGGCGGGCACGATCGTGCGGGCATCGGCGTTCTCGGCAACGGTCATCCGTTCGCTTGCCGATATATTTATTGCGCCAATTTCCTTTTGACAGCGAGGAATTCCGATAGGGACCATCGGAGAGGCCGAATGATCGCGTCGTTGCGTTTGGCCCGGCTCACCGGAGGCTGCCGGACGCGATGCGTGATAGTTCAGGCGGGCGACGACGTGCTCGCCGCGCGGCGGCGTTCCTCGACCATCGTCTCGATCAGCAGGGCCAGATCGTCGGCGGCCGGATTGCACGTGCCGGGGGAGCGGAGCAGTTCGAGATCCGCGGGCGGCAGCGCCGGCAAGCCGTCTTCCATGTCCAGCACGCGCCAGTTCGCGGGCAGCGTGCAGCGGTCGATGATCGTCACCGCCGCACCGTGATTGACGGCGACCTTGATACCGGTCGGGCTCTGGCTCGTGTAGATCACGTGATACGGCCGCCCGAGTGCCGCCAGTGCCGCGAGTCCGCGCTGACGGTAGCAGCAGGTTTCCGGAAACAGCGCGAGCGGCACGGACGCGCCATCCGGTAACACGAAATCGCGATGCGCGGCCCACACCA
Organism: Burkholderia sp. NRF60-BP8; assembly: GCF_001522585.2. Classification (NCBI taxonomy): domain Bacteria; kingdom Pseudomonadati; phylum Pseudomonadota; class Betaproteobacteria; order Burkholderiales; family Burkholderiaceae; genus Burkholderia; species Burkholderia sp. NRF60-BP8. The sequence goes on along the minus strand of NZ_CP013372.1, from coordinate 671,046 downwards.
CGTCCTCGCGGCCGAGATGGCGCCCACCGCTTTGCGCGTTGTGCCTGATGACCAGTGCCAGATCGAGTTCGCCCGCCTGCAGGCGCTCGATCAGCTCCAGCGACATTCGGCAATCGATATGCGGGCGCGCATCGGGCCGTAGCCGATAGAACTTTTCGAGCAGATCGGGCAACCAGAGCTCCGCGTAATCCTCGGGCAAGCCGAAGCGGATCACGCCATGACCGCCCGTGCGTTTCAGTGCGGCGATCGCTTCGTTCTGCACCTGAATGATGCGGCGCGCATGAATCAGGAAATTTTCCCCGTCTCTCGACAATGCCAGACGGCGACTGTCGCGCAAAAACAGGTGCGTTTCCAGCCGCTCTTCGAGCGTTCGGATGCGCAGGCTGATCGTCGACTGCGTGCGGTGCATCTGCCGGGCAGCGGCGGTCACGCCGCCGCTGTCGACCACCGTGATGAACGCACGCACGAGTTCTCCGTCGAGCGAGCGGAGTTGAGACCAATCGGGTTCGCTGATATCAGTCATCGAAATTACTCGTTTTGCAAGGGAATTTGTCGATCGAATCATGGGCGCATCGATAGGCCGATTGTTGTCGAAAACAATTCCGGCCACAAACGCCTCATCCCTCGAAACTGGAGCCAACCGTGCAAGCAAGCCCGCCTCTCGCCGACGCAGAATGTACCGATCTGAGCGATATCGTCGATACCGACCGCTATCCGTTGCATGAACCCGGGCACGCCCGAATGCGCGACCTGGTCGCAACTTGCCGGGCCCAGCTGACGCGCAGCGGCAGCGCGGTACTGAGCGGCTTCCTGCGCCCCGCCGCACTGGAACAGGCGCGCGTCGAAGGGCTCGGCTTCGCGAAAAAAACCTATTTCTCGAGCCGCAAGGTCAATGCGTATTTCACCGCCGACGATCCGTCGCTGCCCGCCGCGGACCCGCGCCGTATCTTCATGGATCGTACGAGCGGCTTCGTCACGCGCGACGTGATCCCGGCCGATGCAATCGTTCACCGGATCTACGTGGCGCGTGCGATGAAGCAATTCGTCGCTGCGTGCCTCGGCGAGACGCAGATCTGGGAATACGCCGACCCGTACGCCGGGCTGGTTCAGAACGTCATGCCGCCCGGCACCGAACAACCGTGGCACTACGACACCAACGAATTCATCGTGTCGATGATGACGCAGCAGCCTACGGCTGGCGGCGACTTCGAGTACTGCCCGAACATCCGGTCGCCCGAGGGCGAAAACTACGATGCGGTCGGCGCCGTGGTGCGCGGAGAGACGCGCACGCCGATCAGCGTGATTACGCTGCAGCCGGGCGATCTGCAACTGTTCAAGGGGCGTTTCTCGCTGCACCGCGTGACCCAGGTACGCGGCGACATCGATCGCCACACGACGATCTTCGCCTATTCGAAAAAGCCCGGCGTGATCGGCCGACTCGAGCGAACCCGCCAGCTGTACGGCCGCGTATCGGAAATGCACCTGGAAGCCGAACAGACGCTGGTCCGCGCGGACAACCTGGTCGACTGACGATGTGCGTTCGCGGTGGGCCAACCCATCGCACTATTTCGTTGTACTTACACTCATAACGCTCCCCTTACCATCATGACGATGCTTCGACCGACTCACCGCCCGGAAGATTGCGAGCCGACCGCCGACGAAATCGCCCAGATCCGGCGCGACCGGCTTGCCTCGGTTCGGCGGGAACTGAAGAAACGCGACCTGACCGCCGCGATCCTGTTCGACCCCACTCACATGCGATATGCAACCGGCTCGCGCAACATGCAGGTGTATTCGATGCGTAATCCCGCACGCTATCTATTCGTTCCGGCCGAGGGAAAGGTGGTGCTGTTCGAATACGCAGGATGCGAATTCCTGGCCGACGGACTCGATACCGTGGACGAAGTCCGGCCGGCCACCGCGATTTCATACTATTTTTGTGACGACATGCTGCGTCAGACCACCGAACGCTGGGCGGACGAGATCGACGATCTGGTTCGCGCATGCGGTGGCGGCAAGCGGATCGCGATCGAAAGTGCGACATCGGCGGCCGCATTTGCGCTGCAAGCGCGCGGCTACGAACTTTCGGACGCCCAGGAGCCGCTCGAACGCGCCCGTGCAATCAAGGTGAAGAACGAGATCAAGATGATCCGTGCGTCGCTGCGCGCGGCAGAGGCGGGGGTGCACAAGCTCGAAGCCGCCCTCGTGCCCGGCATCAGCGAGAACGAGCTGTGGTCGCACCTGCATCAGCATGTGATCGAGACCGACGGCGACTACGTCGAAACCCGCTTGATAAGCTCGGGCCCGCGCACGAATCCATGGTTCCAGGAAAGCAGCCCGCGCAAGATCCAGGCGGGAGAACTGGTCGGGCTCGACACCGACGTGGTGGGACGCTTCGGCTACTACGCGGATTTCTCGCGCACGTTTCTATGCGGCGACGGCCCCGCGTCCGCCGCGCAAAAGACGCTATACCGACTCGCCTATGAACAGATCCACACGAACATGGAAAACGTAAAGGCCGGCACCACGTTCCAGGAATTCATCGCGAAGGCGTGGCAGATCCCGCAACCGTACCGCGCACGCCGCTATTTCGCGCTGGCCCACGGCGTCGGGATGACGGGCGAATACCCGTACATCTGCCATCGCGAGGACAACGATACAAAGGGCTATGACGGCGTGATCGAACCCGGCATGACGCTGTGCATCGAGAGCTACATCGGCCATGAGGACGGTGGCGAGGGCGTGAAGCTAGAGGAACAGGTGTACGTGCGCGACGACGGCCAACTCGAACTGCTGTCCGACTACCCGTTCGAACGCCGTCTGCTCGCCTGAACGCCGCGCAAGACCGGTCTCACGGGGCGTGTTTGAAACCGTCTCTTACTTCAACCGCCCCGACAGAAACTGCCCGAGCCGCTCGCTTTTCGGATTCACGAGAATCTGTTGCGGATCGCCCTCTTCCTCGATCTTCCCCTGATGCAGGAAGATCACGTGGTTCGACACGTTGCGCGCGAAGCCCATCTCGTGCGTGACGACGACCATCGTGCGGCCTTCCTCGGCCAGCTTCTGCATCACCTTCAGCACTTCGCCGACCAATTCCGGATCGAGCGCCGACGTCGGCTCGTCGAACAGCATCACTTCCGGCTCCATCGCCAGTGCGCGCGCGATCGCGACGCGCTGCTGCTGGCCGCCCGACAGGTGAGACGGGTACATGCCTTCGACGCGCGGCGCGAGGCCGACCTTCTCCAGATACTTGCGCGCCCGCGCGATCGCCTCGTCCTTGCCGACGCCGAGCACGGCCATCGGCGCTTCGATCACGTTCTCGAGCACCGTCATGTGCGCCCACAGGTTGAAGTGCTGGAACACCATCGCGAGCTTCGTGCGCATCCGCTGCAACTGCTTCTGGTCGGCCACGCGCAGCGAGCCGTTGCGGTCGCGCGTGGTCTGGATCGGCTCGCTGCCGATCGTGATCTGCCCCGAGCACGGCTGTTCGAGGAAGTTGATGCAGCGCAGGAACGTGCTCTTGCCGGAGCCGCTCGAGCCGATGATGCTGATCACGTCGCCGGCCTTCGCCTTCATCGACACGCCCTTCAACACCTCGTTGTCGCCGAACTTCTTGTGCAGGTTGTCAACGGTAAGCTTGTACATGCTGGGTCCTTCGTTGCGGATCTTGTGAATGCGTCAATGGCTGCGCGGCGCGAGGTACGCGAGCCAGCGCGCCTCGAGCTTGCGGAACGCCCAGATGAGTGCGAACACGACGACGGCGTACAGCACGGCCGCGATGCCGTAGGCCTGGAACGACATGTAGGTGGCCGAATTGACGTCGCGCGTGACCTTCAGGATGTCGGGCACGGTCGCGGTGAACGCGAGCGTCGTCGCGTGCAGCATCAGGATCACTTCGTTGCTGTAGCTCGGCAGCGAGCGGCGCAGCGCGGACGGCAGGATGACCCGCGTATACAGCTTGAAGCGCGACATCCCGTAGGCCATCCCGGCCTCGATCTCGCCGGCCGACGTCGCCTTGATCGCGCCCGCGAAGATCTCCGTCGCATACGCGCATTCGTTCAGCACGAACGCGAGCAGCGTGCAGTTCATCGCATTGCGGAAGAACGTGTCGAGCAGCTCGTGGTTGTGCACCACCTGCAGGCTGTAGATGCCCGTGTAGCACATCAGCAGCTGCACGTAGAGCGGCGTGCCGCGGAACACATACGTATAGAGCCATACGGGCCCCGAGATCCAGCGGTTCGACGACGCCCGCGCGATCGCGAGCGGCACGGCGAGCGCGAAACCGAACGCGATCGACACGACCAGCAGCCACAGCGTGATCGCGAGGCCGCTGAAGCGGTAGCCGTCGGAATAGAGATAGCTTTGCCAGTACTGGCCAACGAGTTCGATCACAGTGCGAGCCTCCGGACGCCGACGGAATAACGTTTCTCGAGGTGATGCAGCACGACGTTGGACACCGTCGTGATCGCGAGGTAGATCGCACCCGCGGCCAGCGTGAAGAAGAAGAAATCGAGCGTGCTCTTGCCCGCGTCCTGCGACGCCTTCACGACGTCGGCGAGGCCGATGATCGACACGAGCGCGGTGGCCTTCACGAGCACCTGCCAGTTGTTGCCGATGCCCGGCAGCGCGAAGCGCATCATCTGCGGGAACAGGATCTGGTAAAACACGCGCCAGCCGCTCATCCCGTACGCGAAGCCGGCTTCGAGCTGGCCGCGCGGCACCGCGAGGAACGCGCCGCGGAACGTCTCGGTGAAGTACGCGCCGTAGATGAAGCCGAGCGTCACGACGCCGGCCACGAACGGGTCGATGTCGATCTGGTCCCAGCCGAGCAGGTCGGTCACGTCGTTCAGCAGGATCTGGATCCCGTAGAACAGCAGCAGCATCAGCACGAGATCGGGCACCGCGCGGATCAGCGTCGTATAGAACGTGCCGACCGCCTTGAGCCCGCGGTTGGCCGACAGTTTGGCGGCCGCGCCCGCGAGGCCCAGTATCAGCGACGCGGCGAGCGACAGCACCGCGAGCTTCACGGTCTCGACCGTGCCGGCCCACAGCAGCGGGCCAAATCCTTGGAAGATCATATGAGGGATCCAGAACGATGTGGCTGGATTGTCGATAGCCATTAACCGCGCATCAAACGAGTTCTGCGCACGACGTGATGCGGTCTGCTCATCAAGCCGGACGCCTGCCGCGCAGGGTGGGGCATCCGGCCACGCGTGCGGCGCGCCGCACGCGATGCGCGCCGTACGGGCGGTCAGCCGCCGTAGACGTCGAATGCGAAGTACTTCTTCTCGAGCTTCTTGTACGTGCCGTCCTTGATGATGTCGGCGATCGCGCGATCGATCTTCGCCTTCAGGTCGGCGTCGTCCTTGCGCAGGCCGATGCCCGCGCCGTTGCCGAGCGTCTTCGGATCGTCGATGTCCTTGCCGGCGAAATCGAAGTTCGCGCCGCGCGGCGTCTTCAGGAAGCCGATGTCGGCCTGCACCGCATCCTGCAGCGCCGCGTCGAGGCGGCCCGACATCAGGTCCTGGTACACGCCGTCCTGGTTCTGGTAAGGCACGACCTGCACGCCCTTCGGCGCCCAGTACGCCTTCGCGTAGGTTTCCTGGATGGTGCCCTGCTCGACGCCGACCGACTTGCCCTTCAGCGATTCGGCCGTCGGCTGCAGGTTTGCGCCCTTCTTCGCGACGAGACGCGTCGGCGTGTTGAACAGCTTGTCGGAGAACGCGATCTGTTCGGCGCGCGCCGGCGTCATCGACATCGACGACAGCACGCCGTCGAACTTCTTCGCCTTCAGCGCCGGGATCATCCCGTCGAAGTCGTTCTCGATCCACACGCATTTCGCCTTCAGCCGGGCGCAGATCTCGTTGCCGAGATCGACGTCGAAGCCGACGACCTTGCCGCTTGCGTCCTTCGATTCGAACGGCGGATAGCTGGCGTCGACGCCGAAGCGGATCGTCGACCAATCCTTGGCGTGAGCACCGACCGCGAGGCAGACGAGGGCAATACTGAGCGCGAGTTTCTTCATGGCGTTCCTGTCAGAGGCGAACTGGGGCGGATCCGGTCGGCTGCCCGCCGCGAACCCTTGCAACCGGGAATCGCCTGTTCCGGCGACGTTCCAAGTTGTACATACAACTTTGCCTTTTCAGGGATGGGGTCAGCAATCCGTGTTTATCTCTAATTGTCGGCGGAATAGGATCGCCGGCAGAATTTTCCTTAATTTTCAATTAATTATTGATTACGCAAAGCTGAACGACGGCTTTCTCGCCGTGTACGGAGGCCGGCGGTCGCGTGCGGAAGTTGTCTAGACCTCGCCGTCAGCATCGACTTTCCCCACCGGCCTGCTGCAGCGCTGGTCGGCGTTTCGCCACCGCCGCACGTGACACGCGTCACGCACTCCCCCTTTCATCGATTCGAATACGCGTTGCCGCACGGGCACGCGCGACGGATCGCGTGGCAGCAAGGCAGCGGCCTGTCGAATACGGTCTTCGGGCCGAGCAGCGGCAACGAGGATCTCGGCGGCGGCCAGCATGCGCAGTTTCGCGTCGAAACTGGCTTCGACCTGAACGATGGCTCGCAGTCCTATCGAAACGCGATGTTCGGCCGCCGCGCGCATGCCGGCGATCGGCATCCGGCATCGGCTCCGACCGCAAGCGGCCTGCCGCCGGCCGGCCGCCCTGTGCAATCCCGCATGGACGCGCGCCGGCCGAACGGGGATCATTCGGGGCATCCGGGCCAGCGCGTCCGCGAAACCGGTACACTCGGCGCCGGGCGCGCGCCGGATCGGCATCCGGCGGCGGCCCGCTGCCGACTCTGAAATCGCGACCCCATGACCACACCGATCTATCAGGAAATCAAGGACTTCATCCTCGCGCGCATTCATGCCGGCGAATGGGCCGAAGGCGACCAGGTGCCGTCGGAGAACGAGCTCGCGCGCGAATTCAACGTCGCGCGCATGACCGTCAACCGCGCGCTGCGCGAGCTGACGGCCGAACAGGTGCTCACGCGCACGCGCGGCTCCGGCACCTATGTCGCGTCGCCGAAATACGAATCGACGCTCGTCGCGATCCGCAGCATCTCCGACGAAGTCGCCGCGCGCGGCCACGGCTATCGCGCGCAGGTGCTGCAGGTCGGCGCGGCCGTCGCCGATGCGAAACTCGCCGACGAGCTGCAGCTCGACACCGGCAGCCCGATCTTCCATTCGCGCGTGCTGCATTTCGAGAACGACACGCCCGTGCAGCTCGAGGAACGTTGGGTCAATCCGGCCTGCGCGCCCGAATACGCGCTGCAGGACTTCACGACCACGACGCCGAACCAGTACCTGACGCGCGTCGCGCCGCTGCAGCGCGTCGAATACCGGATCGAGGCCGCGATGCCCGACGCCGAAACGCGCCGCCACCTGACGATGGACGATCGCGAGCCATGCCTGCTGCTGCATCGGCGCACGTGGTCGCAGGGGATGGTCGCGTCGGTCGCGAATCTGTGGCATCCGGGCAGCCGCTACCGGTTCACCGGGCATTTCTGATGCCCGTGCGCGCGCTCACGTCGCGCGCGGTTGCACCCAGCGTTCGATCGCACTGACGGCCCGCTTCAACCCGTCCTCTTGCGCGAGGCGCGCACCGAGTTGCGTCGCACGCGTTTTCGTCTCGCCCCGTTCGGCAAACGCGATCGCGCGCGCCAGCGCGGCGGCGTCCACGCGCCGCCCCGCGACCGGCGCATCCGCGACACCGAGCCGTTGCAGCCGGTTCGCCCAGAAAAACTGATCGCCCGCGAACGGCACGACCACCGACGGAATGCCGGCCCGCGCGGCCGAATGCGTGGTGCCCGACCCGCCGTGATGAATCGCCATCGCGACGCGCGGGAACAGCCAGTCGTGCGGCGTGTCGCCGATCACGCGAACGTGCGTCGGCAGCAGCGCTGCATCGACGCCGCTCCAGCCCGGATAGAACAGCGCGCGTCGGCCGGCCAGCGCCTGCGTCAGCGCCGCGGCCATCGCCGCACGATCGAAGCCGGCCATGCTGCCGAATCCGATGTACACGGGCGGTTCGCCCGCGTCGAGAAACGCCGACAGTTCCGGCGGCGGCGCCCACGCACGCGCATCGATCCGCCACTGGCCGCATGCTTGCACGTTCGCCGGCCAGTCCGCCGGGCCGGACAGCAGCGCCGGCGATACGCCGTACAGCATCGGATGATCGGTCCACACGTGCTTGCGCGGCGGCAATCCGCATACGCTCGCGCGCGCCGCATTGGTCGATTTCCTGAACGCGCGCCACAGCAACGCATTCACGAGCCGATGGCTCGCGCGATTCAGCCAGCGCGGCAGCTTCCCCGGCGGCAGGAACGGCGACGCGAATTCGGCGGTCGGCGTGATCGGGATCATGCCCGCGCCGATCGCCGGTATGCGGCGATACTCCGCGACCGACAACCCGACGAACGACGCAAGCCCCGACACGAGAAGCGCGTCGCACCCGGCCGACGCGTCCGCGACTTCGCGCATCCATGCGGCCGTGTTCGCATTCGCGATCGCGGCGAGCGCCTTTGACGTATCGTTGAAGCCGCCGCGCCCGCGCACCGCGTCGGCCAGCGCGCCTTCCGGCGCAATCGCGCGACGGATGTCACCGGACAGCGGCGCCGACGGCACGCCGAGCGCAGCGGCCGAGCCGAGCGTCGCCGCATCGGCCAGCAGCCGGACGTCATGACCGGCATCCAGCAGCGCGCGGCCCAGCGCCGCGAGCGGACGCGTGTCGCCTTCGGTGCCGTAGGTGGCGATGACGAGTTTCATGCGGAAGCTCCTCGTGCACGACGGAAAAGGTTGGATTCAAAAAAGTGCACGTCGTATACTAATGCAATCCGCACACTTTCAGTCAATCCCCTGCCATGACGATTCCGACCGACGATCCGGGCCGCCGCGCACGCAAACGCATCCAGATGCTCGCGCATCTCGCCGCGACCGGCGCGCGCCTGTTCGATGCGCACGGCTACGATGCCGTCACGATGGAGCAGATCGCCGCGCAGGCCGATGTCGCGAAGCGCACGCTGTACAACCACTTTCCGACGAAGGAAGCCGTGCTCGCGCACTGGCTCGAAGGCGAACTCGCGCGCGATCTCGCGCATCTGCAGCACGACGTCGCGCGGCGCAAGACCTTCGCGTCGCGCATCGGCTGCGTGCTCGACGCGTCGGCCGCGTGGTGCGAGCAACATCCGGCGTACCTGCTCGCGTACCTGCGGCACCGCTTCCTGAGCATCGGCGCCGCCGAACCGGAGCGCGCGGGAGAGCACGGCAGCGATATCGCATCGGTGTGGCAGCAATTGATCGCCGCCGGGCAGCAGGCCGGCGAACTGAACCGCACGCTACGGGCCGATCAGCTCGCAACCTGGTTCCATCACCTGTATCTCGCGGCGATGCTGCGCTGGCTGACCGTGCCGGGGCTGTCGCTGAAACGGGAGTTTCAGTCGGTCGCGAAGCTGTTCATCGAAGGCACGGAAGCGAAGAGCTGACGCACGCTCGCATGCGTGCGTACGCGCCACGCACTCACAAGCGCCCGAGCACGACCGCGAGCAGCGAGCGCCCGAAACGGGCGACCGCCACGCCGCATGCGACGAACGCGCGCTTCATTTTTTCCGCGGCGTTTTCGCCGCCCGCGCACCGCGTGGCGCGGCATCGCCGCCGCCCGCCGGCCATTGCGTCTCGTCGAGCAGCCGGTCGAACAGCCGGGCGCGCTCGTCGGCCGACAGCGGACACAGCCCGAACATCGCCGATAGCGCGAGCCCCCACGCCGCTTTCCATCGCAGCAGCGCGAGCTCGGGATCGCCGGATTCGACCGTCATCCGCTTCACGATCTCGGCATCGGTCTCGCGCACCTTCTGCAGCGGCGCGGGATCCTCGACCAGCGCCGCCATGATCGCGAGCGCCGCGGACGGCTGCTGGTCGATCACTTCGCGCATCGTCGCGATCTGCGCGGCCAGCGTCGGCTGCGCTTCGCCCGGATCGCGCGCGGCCAGATAGTCGCGCTGGAAACGTTGGTAGGTGTCCTGCTGATGTTCCATCAGCGCGTTCAGCACATCGCCTTTCGTGCGGAACTGATGCATCAGCCCGCCCTTGCTGATCCCGCTTTCGCGCGAAATCGCATCGAACGTGAGCTTGCCCGGGCCGTCGCGCTCGAGGATCGCGAGCGCCGCCTGGATCGCGGCAGTGCGCGTTCGCTCGGAACGCGTCGGGTTATCCATGAAATTTCCCCGGTATGAAATGAGGCGATGCGGCCGGGCCAGGCCGGCACGGCCGCATGAAGCGAATGCGCGGAGTCTATCACAAACAAACCGCCTGGTCGGTTTACATCCGGAAATGGCGGTGCTACGATCGGCTCCCGCATCGGCCCCGGCCGGATGACGGGCCGCGCCGTGCATTGCATGGCGCGGCGCGAGGCCCGTGTGGCGCGACTTCCCGGCCGTTCACCGCCGTCGAACGATCTGTCGCTTCCCCGTTTCATCGCCCGTATTGCGCCCCAAAAACAAACCGTCTGGTTGGTTTTTTCATAAACCCGAGCGGCAATGCCGCTCTGTTGCACCCCGTTCGCACCGGCCCGACCGGCGCGAAACCCGACCCGGAGAGTCAGATGAACCGAACGATCAAGCCCAGCCACCTGCTCAACGCCGCGCTGTGCGTCGCGCTCGCCGGATGCGCCGGCGTTCAGCCCACCCGCTACAGCGGCATCGAATCGTCGCCGTACCTGCGCAGCGATCCGCAGGACAAATCCGGCCGCGTGCCCTACCGCTACGCGCTGCCGGCGGACTGGCACAAGTACCGGAAGCTGATCCTCGACCCGGTGGTCGTCTATCGCGGCGCCGATCATCAGTTCGGTGACCTGACCGAACAGGACAAGTCGACGCTCGCCGCGTACATGGGCGACACGTTCGCGAAGAAGCTCGGCAAGCGCTTCGAGCTGACGAGCACGCCAGGCGCCGACACGCTGCGCGTAAAGCTGACGCTGACGGGCGCCGTGACGACGACGACGTTCGCCGGTGCGTTCGCGCATTTCGATCTCGCGGGGAACGTCTACAACGGCGTGCAGGCGATCCGCGGTCGCGAAGGCGCGTTCACGGGCTCGGTGATCTACGCGGTGGAGATCCGCGATGCGTCGACGAACCGGCTGATCAGCGCGTACGTGACGAAGCAGTATCCGAACGCGATGAACATCGGCGCGAGTTTCGGCGCGCTCGGCGCCGCAAAAACCGGCATCGACAAGGGTGCCGATGCGCTCGTCGCGCAATTCGACTGAACGCCGCGGGCGCACGTCGGCGCGGATCGCGCGGTGGCGTGCCCGCTGGCCGCGCGCGGCGATCGTCTGGATCGTGCCGCTCGCGGCCGCCGCGTGCTGCCTCGCATGGGGCGTGTCGTTGCTCGACAGCCGCGGGCCGACGCTCACGATCGCGTTCGCGACCGCCGACGGACTGGAGGCCGGCCGCTCGACGCTGCGGCTGCGCAATGTCGAAGTCGGCCGCGTCACGCGCGTTCGCGCACGGCGCGGGCAACCGGGCGTGACGATCGACGTGCAGCTGGACACCGACGCGCGCGCATTGGCCGTGGCGGACACACGTTTCTGGATCGTGCGGCCGCGCGTCGGGCTCGACGGCGTATCCGGCCTCGATTCGCTGCGCTCGGGCGCATACGTCGCGGCGGCCGTCGGCCGTTCGCATGCACCGCGCACCGCCTTCGCCGGGCTCGATGCACCACCGGTCGCCGAAGGCGGCGGCCGTCACTACACGTTGCGCGCCCCATCGCTCGGCTCGGTCACGATCGGCTCGCCGGTCTATCACCGGCGCGCCCGTGTCGGCCAGGTCGCCGGGTATGCGCTGGACGCCGACGGGCACGGTGTATCGATCGACGTGTTCGTCGCCGCGCCGTTCGATCGCTACGTCGATGCCGATGCGCGCTGGTGGCAAGCCGGCGGCCTCGGCCTGCAGCTCGATGCGGGCGGCATGAAGCTCGGCACGCCGTCGATTGCCGCGCTGCTCGCCGGCGCACTCGCGTTCGCGTCGCCGCCGGGACGCACGTCGGTCGTCGCGGCGCCCGACGGCGCGCGCTTTCGCGTGGCCGACGACGAAATCGACGCGATGCGCACGCCGAATGCTCCGGCCGCGCCGGTGGTGATGCGTTTCGACCGCTCGCTGCGCGGCCTCGAGGTCGGCGCGCCGGTGGATTTTCGCGGGATCGAACTGGGTAACGTGACGGCCGTCGGCACCGAATACGACGCGACACGCGGCGACGTCACGATGCGCGTGACGATGGCGCTCTACCCCGACCGCCTCGGGCAACGCTACCGCGCCGTCCTCGGCAACGGCGATTCCGATGCCGGCAAGGCGCTGTTGCACACGCTCGTCGCGCGCGGCTTGCGCGGCCAGTTGCGCATCGGTAACCCGATCGCCAACCGCTCGTATGTCGCGCTCGACATGTTCCCGCACGCGCCGCCCGCGTCGGTCGACACGAACCGCGAGCCGATTGCCTTGCCGACCGTGCCCGGTACGCTCGACGTGCTGCGCGACCGGATTGCCGATATCGCCGGCACTTTTTCCCGATTGCCGCTCGACCGGATGGGCACGAACCTGAACGTCGCGCTCGCGAATACCGATGCGCTGTTCGCCCGACTCGATACCGAACTCGCGCCGCAGGCCCATGCCGCGCTGCGCACCGCGCGACAGGCGTTCATGGTCGCGCAGGCCATGCTCCGGGAAAAGGGTGCGGATACATCGAACGTCCGCCATACGCTGACGCAATTCGCGCGCACGTCGCGCGCGCTGCGCGCATTGGCCGACGAAATGGAGCAGCATCCCGAATGGTTACGGCCGAGCGCATCGGCCACCACGCAGTCCGATCGCGCACCGCATCCGGCAAGTACGGCGCAGTGAATGCGTCGCGCGATGGACACACCTTTCGACGACGCGCGCACGCATCGCATGCGAAATTTCCCGCGCGGCAGTATGCTGATGCGGTACGGCTGCGCACTGTGCATCGGGCAAACCCGACGTATGCATGCGATCGCGCCGCCGTCGCGACCGCAATCATGCGTTGCAAGGAGGGTTGTGATGGCTACCACGCATCAGCACTTCCACCTCGAACTACGGCACGCCACCGCGCCGACCTACATCATCAGTTACCTGTTCCCTGCGTTGCTGTTGGTCTACGAACTGCTGCGCGTCGGCCAGTGGATCCGCGATCACGGGATGCAATTCGTCGCGTTCAAGCAGATGGGCTACGAGTATCTGCTGATGCTGCTGTTCGTCGGACTGCAGATCGTCGTCGAGGCGATCTTTCTGCTCGGCGCCGCGATGCGCAAGGATCATCGCGATTTCGAGCACCGCTTGCCGAACGTGATCCTCGGCATCGGCTGCTCGATCGCGCTGCTGGCGATCGATCTCGCGATCCAGCTTTCGTTCTGACGGCCGGCGGGCGCCCGCCCGCTGGCGATGGCGAGCGCGCTCAGGCGGGCGCGTCGCGCAGGAACGTCGCGACGGCGGCCAGCACGTCGTCGGTTCGCTCGCGGTGCGGCATGTGTCCGCAGCGGGCGAGCAACAGGAACGACGACGGCCCCGCAACGCGCGCGGCGATCCGCTTCGGATGCACGTCGGACCCGTATTCGTCGTCTTCGCCGTGAATCGCGAGCGTCGCGCACTGCACGCGCTGCAAGTCGTCGTCGAGCGTCCAGTCGCGAAACGCCGGCGACAGCCACGTGTCGACCCACGCGCGCAGCACCCATTCGGCCTTGTCGCCGTGATAGCGCGCGAGCCGGTCGAGTTGCCCCGGCTCGTCGAACTGCCGCCCCGCGTCGCGAATGCCGGCCAGCGTGCGATCCTCGACGAATGCCTGCGCGGCGACCGTCACGAGCGCGCGGCAACGTGCCGGATACGCGGCCGCACACCCGACCGCCATCCCGCCGCCGACGCTGTGGCCGAAGGCGACGAACGCATCGACGCCGAGCCGTTCCAGTACCGCGGCGAACGCACGGTCAGCCTCGTCGCGGACGAACGCCGAGTCGAGCTTGCCCGGATGGCGATCCGAACGGCCGAAACCGAGGCGGTCGTAGGCGATCACGTCGCGCTGCGTGACGCGCGCGAGCTGGGCGGGAAAGTCGCGCCACAGGTCGACGCAGCCGAGCGAATCGTGCAGCAGCACGATCGGCGCAGTCGTGTGCCGCGCCGGAGCCGGAGCCGCCCGCCAGCGTTTCGCAAAGAGCCGCCCTTGCGGCGTCTCGACGGTTGTCTCCTCGGTCACGATATCGGCCATGTGTCGGTCGTCTGCATGAAAGCGGCCGCCCGTCGGCGGCCGCATCGAATCGGGGCATGGTGGCCTGCCGGCGCGCACCGCGTCAAGCAAGCCCCTGCCACCCACGCGCTCATTCGGGCTGCGGCGGCAGATACTCCATCTGCGCTTCGTCGTACAACCGGTAGATCAGCGCCTGCATCGCGCGGATGTCCTCGGATTCGTCGAGCGCGCGCGTGCTCATGATGATCGGCGACACGAGGTTCGGATCGTCGAGCGGCTTGTAGCTGATGTCGTCGCGCTTCAGCCCGTACACGCTCTGCGGGACGACCGACACGCCCTCGCCCATCGCGACGAGGCCGAGCGCGATCTGCAATTCGCGCGTCTCGTAGATCCTGCGCGGTTGCAGCGCGCGATCGTGGAAGGCCGCGAGCACCTGGTCCGCATAGCTCGGGCGCGGCGCCTTCGGAAAGATGATCAGCGTGTCGTTCACGAGATCGTGCAGCGACAGCACGGGCTTCGCGCTGTCGAGCACGTGGCCGACCGGCAGCGCGACGATCATCCGCTCCTCGCGCAGCACGACGCGCCGCACGCTCGGATCCTCGTGACGGATGCGCCCGAACCCGACGTCGATGCGCCCTTCCTTCAGCGCCTTGATCTGGTCCATCGTCGACATCTCGTGCAGGCTCAGCTCGACGGCCGGATATTCGCTGCGATAACGCCGGATGATTTTCGGCAGCATCCCGTACAGCGTCGAGCCGACGAACCCGACCGACATGCTGCGCTCGATCTTGCCGACCCGCTTCGTCATCGATTCGAGTTCGGTGGTCTGCGCGAGCAGTTGCACCGCGTGCGAATAGAAGAAGCGCCCCGCGTCGGTCAGCTTCAGCGGCCGCGCGTTGCGCTCGAACAGCGACACGCCGAGCGCTTCCTCGAGCTGCTGGATCTGCCGGCTCAGCGGCGGTTGCGCGATATGCAGCCGTTCCGCCGCCCGCGTGAAATTCCGCTCTTCGGCCACCGCGACGAAGTAGCGGAGGTGTCTCAACTCCATGTTCGATGCCTCCCGGCGAGCGATCCGGCGCCCAACCCGGCCGGATGATGTCGCCACGATACCGCAGGCAGGGCCGATCGCCACGCTCGCCGCCCAAAGCAAAACGGGAAGCCTGCGCGCTTCCCGTCGTTTCATCGCCGCCTTGCGGCGGCGGCGCGACCGCGCATCACACCTCGGTCGCGTACAGCGCGTCGCGCTGCTCGTGGCTCAGCGAGTCGAGCGGCACGTCGGGCAATCGATAGCAGATCATCGTGCCGTACAGCTCGGCCAGGCAGTTGCTGCCGGCGTCGAGCGCGTAGCCGTCCTCGCCGTCCGGCGCCGGCGGGTACACTTCGCGCCACGCGTTGATCGCGGCTTCGATTCGCACGATGGAAACGGGTTCGGCCTTCCGCTCGGCGGGTGATGCACTCATGAGTTCCTCTGGGTTGCGCGCTCCGCGGGCCGTGCCGGCCCGGACGGAGCGATAAAAACGCCGGGCCGCCCGCCGGCCGCCGCGCCGCGCGCGCCGGATGCCGATCCGCGCCGCGCCTGTCGCGCCGGCCGGGCCGTGGCCCGGTAGGGTCGGGCAATATAACCGGCTTTGACCCCGTGCAGGCAAAAGCCGGGCAAAAAAAAACGGGAAGCGCATGGCTTCCCGTTTCGTCGTCCGTCGCACGGCCGCTGCCGCGCCGGCGTCAGCTTGCAGTTTCGCGGTTCGCCACCGGCTGCCGCTGCGCGCCGCGATTCGCGGCGACCCACGGCGCGATCTCCATGTCCTCGTAGCGCACGAACCGGCTCTTCTTCAGGAACCGGTAGCCGAGCCACACGACGACGAACAGCGGAATGCCGACGTAGGTCGCGGCCACGCCGGCCCAGTCGATCCGATTCGCGAGGAACGCCTGATAGTCCTGGCCGAGCGCGATCACGAGGCACAGCACGAACGCGAACAGCGGACCGAACGGAAACCACTTCGACTGGTACGGCAACTGGTCGAGCGCATAACCCTGCTTCACGTAGCCCTTGCGGAACCGGTAGTGGCTGACCGCGATGCCGAGCCACGCGATGAAGCCCGTCATCCCCGACGTGTTCAGCAGCCACAGGTAGACGGTCTTGTCGCCGTACAGCGACGTGAAGAAGCACAGCGCGCCGACGGCGGTGGTTGCGTACAGCGCGTTGCGCGGCACGCCGCCCGGCGACAGCTTCGCGAACACCTTCGGCGCGCGGCCTTCGGTGGCGAGGTTGTAGAGCATCCGCGTCGACGCATACATGCCCGAGTTGCCGGCCGACAGCACGGCCGTCAGGATCACCGCGTTCATCACGCCGGCCGCGAACGCGAGGCCCGCGTGGCGGAACACCAGCGTGAACGGGCTCACGCCGATGTCGGTCACGTCCGTCTTCAGCAGGTTCGGGTCGGTATACGGAATCAGCACGCCGATCACGAAGATCGCGAACACGTAGAACAGCAGGATCCGCCAGAACACCTGGCGCACCGCGCGCGGAATCGTCGTGCGCGGGTTCTCCGATTCGCCGGCCGCGACGCCGATCAGTTCGGTGCCCTGGAACGAGAAGCCCGCGATCATCGCGACGCCCATCAGCGCCGGCAGGCCGCCCGCGAACGGCGCGTCGCCGATCGTCAGGTTGCCCCAGCCGTTGGCCGGCGCGCCCTTCAGAATGCCGAAGATCATCAGCAGGCCGACGCCGATGAACGCGACCACGGTGACGACCTTGATCAGCGCGAACCAGTACTCGGCTTCGCCGAAACCGCGCACGGTGAGCGCATTGAGCAGGAACATCACGGCAAGGAACGCCGCGCTCCACCACACGCCCGGCACGTCCGGAAACCAGTAGTGCATCACGAGCTGCGCGGCGACGAGCTCCACCGCGATCGTCACCGCCCAGTTGTACCAGTAGTTCCAGCCGAGCGCGAAGCCGAAGCCTTCGTCCACGTATTTCGCGCCGTAGGTCGCGAACGAGCCCGACACCGGCATGAACGCGGCCATCTCGCCGAGGCTCGTCATCAGGAAGTAGACCATCAGGCCGATCAGCATGTACGCGACCATCGCGCCGCCGGGGCCGGCCTGCGAGATCGACGCGCCGGACGCGACGAACAGGCCCGTGCCGATCGAGCCGCCGATGGCGATCATCGTCAGGTGGCGCGCCTTCAGCGCGCGATGAAGCTTGGGTCGGTTCGCGGACGAACCGGATGGGTCGGAATTCGGAATGGCGGACATAAACGAAACGAACGTTGAGCGGGCCGGCATCCGTGGCCGGCGCATGCGGAACCGGAGCGCGGTGCGCGTCCTGCGATGCATTCGATGCGGCCCCGATACGCGTTGCGCGGCGGGCGCCTGCGGCGAAGCGCGGATTCTACCTGATTCGACAGGCGGACAGCCAAGGTCGCCCGCCCGCCGCCACGCCGGCGATTTCGCGGAATCAACGGGTTGGCCGCTTCGGCCGCCGCGACTGCCGCATGCCGTCGCCCAAACCACGATTACGTCCGGGTCATTCGATTTTCATTTCTCCGGTCGGCGCCCAATCCTGTCCCGATCCGCCAAATATCGCATCAATACGCAAAATCGACCGCTCGACGCCCCATTAATCAGATGAAAAGACGGACACTGGTCATTGATTCAAATCAAATCGCCCGCGCGCCATGCGGTAATGATGCGTAACCGTTTCGAATCGTCGTCTCCGCATGCATGTTTTGCATGTGCACACGAAATTCGGGAATTCGCGGGATAATGACGATTAATTCGAAATAATCAGCGCACGGAACCGCCAACCACGCGCGTACCCGCCGCCCGCCACCCCCGAGGATGAAGTCATTCCCGCTGCCCGCCACGCTGCGCCGCCATACCGCGTCGATCGTGGCACGGATTCTGTCGCCCCGCGGCGTCCTCGTGGCGGGCATCGTCCTGCTGATGTTCAGTTGGGGACTTTCCACGTCGCTGTTGATCGAGGCACGGCGCGACGCGTATGACCATGCGGTCGAAAATGCGCGCAACCTGATGCTGCTGATCGAACGCGATATCGCGCGCAATATCGAACTCTACGATTTGTCGCTGCAAAACGTCGTCGACGGCGTGGCCGATCCGGAATTGATGACATTGCCGCCGCGCCAACGCCACCGGCTGCTGTTCGACCGCGCGGCGACCGGCGCCTATCTCGGCTCGATTTTCGTGATGGATGCGCACGGCAATATCGCGATCGATTCCAGCGCATCGCCCGCCCGGCAAGGCAATTTCGCCGACCGCGACTATTTCACCGTGCATCGCGACCGGCTCGTCGCCGGCCTCTACATCAGCCGGCCGTACGCGTCGCGGCTGCGCGGCGGCGCGCTGACGATCGCGCTGAGCCGCCGGATCACCGGGCCCGACGGCAGGTTCGGCGGCATCGTCGTCGGCACGCTCAGCATCGACTACTTCCGCGCGCTGCTCGACGGCCTCGCGGTCGGCCGGCACGGCAGCGCGGCGATCGTCGAGGACAACGGCACGCTCGTGTCGCGCCTGCCGTACGACACGCGGGTGGTCGGCCTCGATCTGCACGACTCGCCGCTGTTCATCGACGCGCAGCGCAGCCGCAACGGCGAGCTGACCGGCGTCGGCGCCATCGACGGCGTGCGGCGCATCTATGTTTACAAGCATCTCGCCGGGCTGCCGCTGATCGTCGACGTCGCGCCCGCCGAGATCGACATCTACGCGTCGTGGCACCACCGCGCGGTCTGGACCGTCGTGCTGATGGGCCTGTTCACGGCGTTCATCGCGTGGGGCTCGCTCGCGCTGTCGCGCGAGCTGAAGCGCCGGCAGGAGGCCGAATCGAAGCTGTACCGGCTCGCGCACACCGATTCGCTGACGGGCCTCGACAACCGCGGCACCTTCGACACGGTGCTCGCGAAGGAGGCGCAGCGCGCGTCGCGCAGCGGCCGCCCGTTGTCCGTGCTGTTCGTCGACGTCGACCACTTCAAGGCGTTCAACGACTACTACGGCCACCCGGCCGGCGACGACGTGCTGCGCCAAGTCGCGCAGTCGCTGTCGCGCTGCCTGCGCCGCGACGGCGATCACGTCGCGCGCTACGGCGGCGAGGAATTCGTCGTCACGCTGCCCGACACCGACGCGCCGGGCGCGGCGACCGTCGCCGAAGGCATCCGGCGCGCGATCGCGGGGCTCGACATCGAACACGTGAAAAGTCCGTACGGGCGCGTCACGGCCAGCATCGGCACGGCCACCGCCGCCGACGGCCGGATGAACGCCGCGACGCTGCTGCGGCGCGCCGACGAAGCGCTGTACCGCGCGAAGTCCGGCGGCCGCAACCGCGTGCTGGACGCGCAGTCGAGCGCGGCCGACGCGTGACTCGCCGCGAGGCGTCTTTGCGCCTTGATTCGCCTTGATTCGCCTTGATTCGCCTTGGTGCGCCTCGATGCGCGTTGATCCGCCCCGCCGCGTGATCCGATGCGGCCGCCTGCCGCCCCGCCCTGCGGCCGCGCCGTGGACAGCCCGCGCGCGTTCGGCTAGCGTTACGTCAGCTGCGCATGCGGCGCGGCGCCGGCCCGCGCGGGCCGCCGTGCGCGTTCCTGCCACCCTCAGCTCCGCCATGACCGCCCCGCTCCCCACCCGCCTGCCCCCGCTCGTGCGCCACGCGCTTCGCCCGCTGCTCGACCCGTATCGCCGCTACCGGCATGCGAAGCTGATCCATGCGGCGCGCGTCGCGCTTGCGATTCTCGTGTCGATCGCGCTGTCCACGGGGTTGAACGTGCCGCATGGCGAATGGTCGACGATCACGGTGCTGATCGTCGTCGGCGGACTTCAGCACCACGGCAACATCCGCAAGAAGGCGGCCGAGCGCGCGCTCGGCACATCGATCGGCGCACTGGCGGGGCTCGGGCTGATCCTCCTCTACTCGTTCCTGCACGCACCGTTCGCGATCTACCTGCTGATGGCAGTCGGGTGCGGCGTCTGCGCGTATCACGCGATCGGCAAGGCCGGCTACATCGCGCTGCTGTCGGCGATCACGATGGTGATCGTCGCCGGGCACGGCGACAACGAGATCGTCGACGGCCTGTGGCGCGCGGTGAACGTGCTCGCCGGCATCGCGATCGCGCTGGCGTTCTCGTTCGCGCTGCCGCTCTACGCGACCTATTCGTGGCGCTACAAGCTCGCCGACGCGCTGCGCGCGTGCGCGGCCGTGCATGCGCGGCTCGCGGGCGACCGCCAGGTGGGCGACGACGCGCACCTGAAGGAAATGGCCGCGCTGAGCGCGCTGCTCGTGCAGTTGCGCTCGCTGATGCCGTCGGTGGCGAAGGAATGCGAGACGTCGATGGCGCAACTCGAGGCGATCCAGCGCAGCCTGCGCCTGTGCATCGGTTATCTGGAGATCCTGTCGAGCGCGCTGCCGGCCCGCGACGACGTGGCGGCCCGCGAATACATGCGCGTCGAGATGAAGACCGTGAACCGGCGCATCCGCGACACGCTGGTCGGGGCGAGCCGCGCGCTCAAGTTCGGCACGCCGAGCCGGCTCGCGCCGCGCCGCCGGCCGGCCGACGCGCCGCACGACGTACCGAACGACGCGCCGCCGCCGCAATTGTCCGGCTACGTGTCGATCACGGCCAAGCTGGCCGGCGAAGTCGACCAGCTGCGCGAGCGGCTGCTCGATACCGCACGGTCGTGGAATATCTGAGGCGCCAGCTTCACACGCCTTTCTTTCATATGCCTTTCGGCACATCGAGGCGGCGCGCCGGCGACGCTGGGCACGGCCGGCCACCGATCCGGCCCCCGAAATCCGGCCCGGGGCCCGGTTCGTCCGCGCGGGTTTTCGGCGTCGATGCAACGCCGCCCCGCCCGGCGTTCTCCAGCCGGTTAACCGCCTGTCAGGCCCGCCGCGACGGGCGCGGCGACGGTTCCGCACCAAAATCAACCCTTGCCCCATCTTCCCGGACAGCCGATACTCGCATATTCCGCGAAATACGATCCCACCGGCTTCAATCCACGGTAATTCCTATGAGCACGATTCTCGAAAGCCTCCCGACCGGCCAGAAGGTCGGTATCGCCTTCTCCGGCGGCCTGGACACCAGCGCCGCGCTGCACTGGATGAAACTGAAGGGCGCCGTCCCGTACGCATACACGGCGAACCTCGGCCAGCCCGACGAAGACGATTACGACGCGATCCCGAAACGCGCGATCGAATACGGCGCAGCCGGCGCCCGCCTGATCGACTGCCGTGCGCAGCTCGTCGCCGAAGGCATCGCGGCGCTGCAAAGCGGCGCGTTCCACATCACGACCGCCGGCGTCACGTACTTCAACACGACGCCGATCGGCCGCGCCGTGACGGGCACGATGCTCGTCGCCGCAATGAAGGAAGACGGCGTCAACATCTGGGGCGACGGCAGCACGTACAAGGGCAACGACATCGAGCGCTTCTACCGCTACGGCCTGCTCGTGAACCCGGATCTGAAGATCTACAAGCCGTGGCTCGACCAGACGTTCATCGACGAGCTCGGCGGCCGCGCCGAAATGTCCGAATTCATGAACCAGGCCGGCTTCGCGTACAAGATGTCGGCCGAGAAGGCGTATTCGACCGATTCGAACCTGCTCGGCGCGACGCACGAGGCGAAGGATCTGGAAAGCCTCGAAAGCGGCATCAAGATCGTGAACCCGATCATGGGCGTCGCGTTCTGGCGCGACGACGTGAAGATCGCCGCCGAGGAAGTGACGGTGCGCTTCGAAGCCGGCCAGCCGGTCGCGCTGAACGGCGTCGAGTTCAAGGATCAGGTCGAGCTGCTGCTGGAAGCGAACCGTATCGGCGGCCGCCACGGCCTCGGCATGAGCGACCAGATCGAGAACCGCATCATCGAGGCGAAGAGCCGCGGCATCTACGAAGCTCCGGGCCTCGCGCTGCTGTACATCGCGTACGAGCGTCTCGTCACCGGTATCCACAACGAAGACACGATCGAGCAGTACCGCGAAAACGGCCGCCGCCTCGGCCGCCTGCTGTACCAGGGCCGCTGGTTCGACCCGCAGGCGATCATGCTGCGCGAAACCGCGCAACGCTGGGTCGCACGCGCGATCACCGGCGAAGTGAAGATCGAACTGCGCCGCGGCAACGACTACTCGATCCTGAGCACGAAGTCGCCGAACCTCACGTATCAGCCGGAACGCCTGTCGATGGAGAAGGTCGCGTCGACGTTCTCGCCGCGCGACCGGATCGGCCAGTTGACGATGCGCAACCTCGACATCACCGATACGCGCGACAAGCTGCGCGTGTACTCGCAAGTCGGGCTGCTGACGCCGGGCGAAGCGTCGGCGCTGCCGCAGATCAAGGGCGACGGCGACAAGTAAGTCGCGTCGTTCGACGCCGTGCCGCATCGCCTGCATGCGGCACGGTCGGGCAGGCTGCACGTGTGGCGCCTCATTACGCACGCAGCCTGCCGCTTCCCCTGTCCCCCGCCTTTCCGCTTCCTTCCGCATTCGCATCCCGCCGCGTGACGCGTCGACGGCACTGCATCGCCGTGCCGGTCATGGCAAGCTGCGAGTCGTCCGATTCCTGCGTCGACTCATGACCACCCTTACCGTCATCCACCTGAACGGCCCGATCAACAGCGGCAAGACGACGATCGGCCTCGCGCTCGCACGCGTGTTGCCCGACGCGCGCTTCATCGACGGCGACGATCACGATGCGCCAGAAGATGCGCCGTTCGACGTGCAATGGGCGATCGCGCTCGAACGCCTCGTCACGCAGATCGCGAACGCACGAGAACGCCATCTGGTCATCGCCTATCCGATCGGCGACGCGGAGTTCGAACGGCTGCGCGCGGCCTGCGATGCGCGCGATGCGCGATTGTTCGTCGTCACGCTCGCGCCGCCGGAAGCGGTCGCGGCGTCGAATCGCGGCGCGCGCGCGTTGACGGAATGGGAGCGCCGCCGGATCGCGGAAATGTATCGGGAAGGGTATGCGGCGCGGCCATTCAGCGAGATGGTGGTGGATACTTCCGATGCGACGCCCGACGCGTGTGCGGCACGTATCGCGCGGCAGGTCGCGGCGACGGCCTCGTAGCAGCCTCGTAGCAGCCTCGTCGCGGCTGCGCCGGCACGCGCCGTCCGGGCCGTGCGTGAACCTGCGCTGACGCCGACGCTCGCGCCCGGCCGATCGCGCGCCGCCGCGCACGAAGCCGGACAGGTACGCCACGCCCCCGTCCGGCTGCCCTGCAGCCGCGCACATTGCCACGCTTACGAGTGATGCCGCACGCCCGGCACCGCCGCTTCCCGCGCGCCCTTGCGGCTCAGCATCAGCGTGACGATCGCCGACACCGCGAGCGTGCCGGCCACCACGTAGAGCCCGGCCGCATACCCGCCCGTCGCGTGCTTCAGCCAGCCGATCGCGAACGGCCCGACGAACCCGCCGAGATTGCCGATCGAGTTGATCATCGCGATGCCCGCCGCCGCGCCGGCCCCCGACAGGAACGCGCTCGGCATCGCCCACAGCGGCGCCTTCGCGGCGCTGATGCCGATGTTGACGACGACCAGCGCGAGCACGGTCAGCAGCGCGGTGCTCGCCTGCCCAGCGAACACGAAGCCGATGCACGCGAGCACGCACGGAATCACGACATGCCACGTGCGCTCGCCGGTGCGATCCGAATGCCGCGCCCACGCGATCATCGCGACCACGGCGGCGATGCTCGGAATGCCGGTCAGCAAGCCCGTCTGCAATGCGGTGAAGCCGAACTGCTCGACCATCAGCGGCGCCCACAGGCCCAGCGTGTACAGCCCCGCCGACGTGCCGAAGTAGATCAGCGCGAGCGCCAGCACGCGCGGGTCGCGCAGCGCCTGCCACGCGCCGGCCGTATGCCCGGCGTGCGTGTGGCGCGCGTCCGCTTCCGCTTTCAGCTTCGCGATCAGCCAGTCGCGCTCGTCGGCCCGCAGCCACGCGGCCTGCGACGGCGCCTCGGTCAGGCACTTCAGCACGACGAAGCCGAGCGCGACCGCCGGCAGCGCTTCGACGATGTACAGCATCTGCCAGTCGGCCAAGTCGAACATCGGCGGCATCTGCATGATCGCGCCCGACAGCGGCGAGCCGATCGCGGTCGAGATCGGCGCAGCCGCCATGAACCACGCGGCGGCCACCGCGCGCTGCTTCACGGGAAACCACAAGCTCAGGTACAGGATGATGCCGGGGAAGAAACCCGCTTCGGCCATGCCGAGCAGGAAGCGCAACACGTAGAAGCTGGTCGGCCCGGCCGCGAACGCGGATACGGCCGACACGATCCCCCACGTAATCATCACGCGCGCGATCCAGATGCGCGCGCCGACGCGGTGCAGTATCAGGTTGGACGGCACTTCGAACAGGAAGTAGCCGATGAAGAACAGGCCGCCGCCGAACCCGAACGCGGTCGGCGACAGGCCGATCGCCTTGTTCATCGTCATCGCGGCAAAGCCGACGTTGACGCGATCGAGAAAGCTGACGAAGTAAAGCAGCATCACGAACGGAATGATGCGCCACATCAGTTTCCGCGCGACGCGGGTTTCCAGATCCGCTTGCATGTGTCTCCTCCTTCGAGGTCGGGCCGTGCGCCGTCGGTCGGTGGACCATCGGCGCCGGCCGCCGCCCGGCTCGCGTCGGATGCGCGAGTCGCGGACAGAAAAAATGCGCGAGTGAAGCGAACGGGCGGCGCCGTCAGGCCGCGACCGCCGCGTTGGCGATGCGCTCGCAGACGGCCGCCGTCACCTGCACAGTCGTCGCGCTGCCGCCGAGGTCGCGCGTATGCAGCGACGGGTCGGCCGTCACGGTCTCGATCGCCTGCATCACACGCGCGGCCGCTTCCGTCTCGCCGAGGTGATCGAGCAGCATCACGACCGACCAGAACGTGCCGACCGGATTCGCGAGCCCCTTGCCCATGATGTCGAACGCGGAGCCGTGGATCGGCTCGAACATCGACGGATAGCGGCGCTCGGGATCGATGTTGCCGGTCGGCGCGATGCCGAGGCTGCCCGCGAGCGCGGCGGCGAGATCGCTGAGAATGTCCGCGTGCAGGTTAGTCGCAACGATCGTGTCGAGCGACGCCGGCCGGTTGACCATGCGCGCGGTCGCCGCATCGACGAGCTCCTTGTCCCATGTCACGTCGGGAAACTCCTGCGCGATCTGCTTCGCGATCTCGTCCCACATCACCATCGCGTGCCGCTGTGCGTTGCTCTTCGTGATCACGGTCAGCAGCTTGCGCGGCCGCGACTGCGCGAGCCGGAACGCGAAACGCATGATGCGTTCGACGCCGGCGCGCGTGAGGATCGACACGTCGGTCGCAGCCTCGATCGGATGGCCTTGGTGCACGCGCCCGCCGACGCCCGCGTACTCGCCTTCCGAGTTCTCGCGGACGATCACCCAGTTCAGGTCGTCCGGCCCGCAGCGCTTCAGCGGCGCGTCGATGCCCGGCAGGATGCGTGTCGGGCGCACGTTCGCGTACTGGTCGAAGCCCTGGCAGATCTTCAGGCGCAGCCCCCAGAGCGTCACGTGGTCGGGCACGTCCGGGTCGCCTGTGGAGCCGAACAGGATCGCGTCCTTGCCGCGCAGCGCGTCGAGACCGTCGGCCGGCATCATCGCACCGTGCTGGCGGTAGTAGTCGGCGCCCCAGTCGAAATCCTCGAACTCGAACGCGAAGCGGTCGCTGCCGCGGGCGAGCG
This sequence comes from Burkholderia sp. NRF60-BP8, assembly GCF_001522585.2. NCBI lineage: Bacteria > Pseudomonadati > Pseudomonadota > Betaproteobacteria > Burkholderiales > Burkholderiaceae > Burkholderia > Burkholderia sp. NRF60-BP8. The sequence goes on along the minus strand of NZ_CP013372.1, from coordinate 645,101 downwards.
CTGCCAGCACCTGCTTGGCCGCAGGCACCACTTCCTTGCCGATGCCGTCGCCGGGAATCGTTGCGATACGGTAGGTCTTCATGCGGACATCCTCGATTGATCGTAAGCGTGAACGCACTTTACCGAACCAGTAGTGCAGAAACCGGGGCTATACTCAAAGCATCTTTAACTTCAATTCATGAATCCCGTCATGGCGGATACCGTCCAGCCGGCCGATCTCGGCTTCTTCTCGACGCTGGCCGCTTCGGGCAGCCTGAGCGCGGCCGCGCGCGAGCTCGGGCTGACCGCGGCGGCCGTCAGCAAGCGGCTCACGCAGATGGAGCGGCGTGCGGGCGTGACGCTCGTCAATCGCACGACGCGGCGGATGATGCTGACACCCGAAGGCGATGTGTACTTGGAATACGCGCGCCGGATCCTCGACCAGATGGACGAACTCGGAGAATTGCTCGGCAGCGCAAAGCAGCGGCCGAAGGGCCTGCTACGCGTGAATGCGACGCTCGGCTTCGGGCGCAGCCACGTCGGCCCGGCGATCTCGCGCTTCGTCGCGCGCTATCCGGAAGTGTCAGTGCAGCTGCAGCTGTCGGTGATGCCGCCGCCGCTCACCGACGATGCGTTCGACGTGTGCGTCCGCTTCGGCGAACCGCCCGACACGCGCGTCGTCGCGCGGCGGCTCGCGCCGAACCGCCGGCTACTGTGCGCGGCGCCCGTGTATCTCGCGCGGCACGGGACGCCCGGCACGCCGCACGACCTGACGCGGCACAACTGCATCGGCATCCGGCAGGGCGACGAAGGTTACGGCGTGTGGCGCTTGACGAGCGGGCGCGGCGCGGCCCGCCGCACGGAAGCCGTGCGGATCAACGGCAACCTGACGACGAACGACGGCGAAATCGCGGTGAAGTGGGCGCTCGACGGGCACGGGATCCTGATGCGCGCGGAATGGGATCTGCGCGACTATCTCGCCGACGGGCGGCTGGTGGTCGTGCTGCCGGATCATGAAACGTCGAGCGCCGATATCTACGCGGTATATGCGCAGCGTCACCAGATGTCGGCGCGAATTCGCGCGTTCGTCGATTTTCTGGCGGAAGAATTGGGGCGATTCAGGGTGGTGTAACGCGCGGGCTCCACACGCCGTGCGGGACGGCCTGTCGGTGCGCGATGCTGCGGGCACCCGCACGCCTCCGGCTCGCCGTGTGCGGCTGCACGGCTGACCGTGCGGCATATGAGGAAAATATTTTGGCCGATTTCGCATTGCATCGCCAAAATATTGACATTCTTCGATCCGTACCGGATGGCCCGTGCATTCCGCCTCGCAACCGCTTGACGGCTTGCCGGCCACATACCGCCGTCAGGCCGCCGCTACCAGTCCGCCATAACGGTCGCACGCAGCGACGACTTCCTGCGCCGGCCGCCACCCCGTCGCCCCCACCGGCGCCAGCCCCATGTGTTCCTTCACGGCCTGCACGAAACGCTCGGCGATCCAGTCGACGAACGCGCGCACGCCGGGCGATACATGCGGGCGCTTCACGTAGACGGCCGACACGGCGAGCGCATCGGGTTGCCAGCGCGGCAGCACCTCCCGCAATCGCCCGGCCTCGATCAGCGGCTGCGCGGCAACGCGCGTCGGCTGGATCAGCCCGAGGCCGTGCACGCCGCAGGCGAGATACGCCTGCTCGTCGTCCACGCCGACGATGCCGTCGAGCCGCACCTTGCGCACCGCGTCGTCCACCACAAACTCGAGCTCGGCCGGACGCTGGCCGGATACGTGCGACGCGCCTACCGCGCGATGCGCGCCCAGCTCGTCGGGCGTGCGCGGCACGCCGAAGCGGTCGAGATACGCGGGGCTCGCGCACGTCACGCGCTCGAGCGCGCCGAGCCGGCGCGCGACGAGCGACGAATCGGGCAGCGCACCGAGCCGGATGCTGCAGTCGATCGCGTCGCCGATACGATCGACCGCGCGCCCGGCCATGGCGAGCATCAGTTCGAGATCGGGATGCCGTGCGTTGAATTCGCCGAGCGCCGGCAACACGATCGCGCCCGCCACCGACGCCGGCAACTCGACACGCAGCGGCCCGCTCGGACGCAGCGCGGCGCCGCGGATGCTGGCTTCGAGTTCGTCGACGTCCGCCGTGATGCTGACGCAGCGCCGGTAGTACGCGTCGCCTTCGGGCGTCGCCCGCAACGCGCGCGTCGTGCGCACCAGCAACGGCATGCCGAGCGCCTGCGCCGCGCGCGTAAAGCTGTTCATTTCGACGATGCGCGTGAAGATGCGCATCGCGCGGATCGGATTGTCCACCCCAACACCTCTGCGTGGTTGCGATATGCCGCAGCGCGCGTTCGCGCACTGCGCCTGCGTGCCGATGTCGACGCAAGCCGCGCGGGCCGCGCCGCCGTCGGATCAGGCGTTCGCCGCCGCGATGCTGCGCGCCGGTTCGGCCAGCAGCCGTTGCGCGAGCGCCAGCGCGTCGTCGCGGCTCGCGGCCGCATTCAGCGGATACCCCCAGACCTTCTCGAAGGCGCCCGAAAAAGCATCGAGCGCCATGCGCCGCGCGGCATCGGGCTCGATCGCGATCATCCCCGGGATCCATTCGCGCGACAGCGCGCGGTTGGCCTTGCTCCATTTCGCGAGCTGCTTGCGTATCTCGTGATCGTTGTCGGCGCGATCGTCGCCGGACGGCGCATCGTCGGTCAGCAGAACGAAACGTTCGCGGCGCGCGAGCAACACGTCGAGTTCGGCGATCAGGCGGGCGGGATCGGTGGGGGGCGAGCCGCTGTAACGCAGCCAGACAAACGGGAATTCAGTCGTGACGATTTGCATGTCGACCTCCAGATGAGAACGATTCTCATTCTATGGAGCGAGGCCTCATGCGTCATTTCTCATTCCGGCCAACTGCTTTCTCGATCCGGCCAAACGTGCGGGGGTGCGCAGTCCGGCTGTTCAGCGTTGCCGGTCGGTCAGGAATTGCGTGGGCGACTTGCCGGTCGCCTTGCGGAACATCGTGACGAAGCTACTCGCGCTCTCGTAGCCGAGATCGATCGCGATCTGATGCACGCGGCGGCCGGTCGTCAGCATCCGCAGCGACAGCGCGACGTGCAGCCGCCGGCGCCAGTCGCCGAGGCTCATCCCGAGCTCCTTCGTCGCGAGCCGCGTGAGGCTGCGCTCGCTGATGCCCGCGCGCCGTGCGAGTTCGGGCAGCGGCGACTTGTCGGCCGGATCGTCGAGCAGATGGTCGATCAGCTTGCGCAGCCGGCGATCGGCCGGCATCGGCAGGTACAAGTCTTCGACAGGCGCCGCGACGAGTTCGTCGAGCAGCGTCGCCACCAGCCGCCCTTGCGGCCCGTCGACGTCGTACAGGTTCGGGAAGCTGGCCGCCTTCAGCAGCAGCTCGCGCAACAGCGGCGACACGGCCAGCGTGCAGCAGCGCGTGGGCAGGTCGAGCGCCGCGTCGGGTTCGACCAGGACCGCGTAGAAGGTCGCGCCGGCCGAGCCGCGCGCCGCATGCGGGACGTCGCCCGGAATCCAGACCGTGCATTGCGGCGGTGCGCTCCACACGCCGCCGTCGATCTCGCAATAGACGACGCCGCTCAGCGTGTAGAGCAGTTGCGCCTGACGATGGCTGTGCCGCTCCAGCCGCCATTCGGGCTCGACGACCGAGCCGCCGAACACCACGAGCGGACGCGGCACGTGATAGACGTCGGCGTCCGCGGCGGGATCGGTCATCGGTGGAAGGTCGCGCATGGAACGACAAGCTGTGGAAAAGGCCGGACGCCGACGCGTCCTTTCGTGCTTATACCAGAAAGGCGCCGGCGCAGCCGTGCGGTTCGACGCGGCGTCTGCGGGCGCGCGACGAACCGAATACAATGCGGCGATCCCCTGTCGCTGCGCCAACCTGCCGGAGCCGCCATGTTCGACCTGACCACGCTGACCACCTTCACGGCCGTCGTCCTGGGCCTGTTCCTGATCCCCGGCCCCGCCGTGCTGCTCGTGCTGAGCCGCACCGTACAGGGCGGTCGCAAGACCGGCATCCTGACCGGCCTCGGCGTCGCGAGCGGCGACTTCGTGCACACGCTGTTCGCGGCCGTCGGATTGTCCGCACTGCTGATGACGTCGGCGCTCGCGTTCAACGTCGTGAAGCTGGCCGGCGCCGCGTACCTGATCTATCTCGGCGTGCGCGCGCTGCTGGAAAAGGCGGCCGATCCGTCGCTGCCGCAGGTGTCGCCCGTCACGCCGTTCAAGGCGTACCTGCAGGCGATTCCCGCCGAAGTGCTGAATCCGAAAACCGCGCTGTTCTTTCTCGCGTTCATGCCGCAGTTCGTGCATCCGGAGCGCGGCTCGACGTTCGTGCAGTTCGCGGTGCTCGGGCTGATCTTCGTCGTGCTCAGCTCGCTCTATACGACGCTGATCGCGTGCTCGATCCGCCCGCTCGGCCGCATCGTGAAGCGGCTCACGTGGCTCACGCGCTGGCAGGGCAAGATCATCGGTTCGATCTTCATCGCGCTCGGGCTGCGCGTGGCCGTGCAGCAGCGCTGATGCGCGCGAGCGTATGACGCCCGCCGGCGCGGACCTGCTCTACACCGACCCGCGCCTCGTCGCGGTATACGACCTGTTCAACGCCGGCGACCGGGACTTCGCGTTCTACGCCGCCGAGATCGGCGCCGCCCCGCAACGCATCCTCGATCTCGGCTGCGGCACCGGCACGTTCGCCCGACGGCTCGCGACGGCCGGGCATGACGTCGTCGGGATCGATCCCGCTTCGGCGATGATCGATTACGCGCGACGCCAGCCGGGCGCCGACGCCGTGCGCTGGTTCGCGTGCGCACTCGACGGCCTGCCGCCCGGTGCACCGTTCGATGCGGTCGTGATGACCGGGCACGCGTTCCAGTGCCTGCTGACCGACGACGCCATCGACGCGACGCTGCACGGCGTGCGGCGCGTGCTCGCCGGCGGCGGCCGCTTCCTGTTCGATACCCGCAACCCGCGCACCGAACCGTGGCGGGCATGGACGCCCGCGCAGTCGGCACGCAGCGTCGAATCGCACGCGTTCGGCATCGTCGATCTCCATCACGCGGTGCGGGCGATCGACGGCGCGATCGTGACGTTCGGCACGCACTACCGCTTCCACCGCGACGACACGGTGCTGACGAATACGAGCCGGCTGCGTTTCATCGCGCACGCCGAATTGCAAGCGCGCGTGGCGGCCGCCGGTTTCGCGTCGGCCGACTGGCGCGGCGACTGGGACCACGCTCCGTTCGACGAAGCGACCAGCGCGGAGATCATCGCGATCTGCCGCGCGTGAGCGCGGGTGCGCGGGTACGTCGATTGCGCTGGCGGCGGGCAGCGTGCTCACCGCATACGCATCCCGGATCGTGCGGCGCGACCGTCCGACACGGCGCGGCCGGCAGTCGATGAAACGAACGGCGCGGTGGCTGCCGGCATCGCGCCGCTTGCGCGTCGATCGGCCACGTGCGTGCCCGCGCACCGTTTCGTCACATCGTTCCTCCGCGTTGCAGCGGTATACTGGATGCCGTTCGCGCCACTGCACTCGACCTGCACCGCTTGCTGACGATGCGCTTGCAGTCCGGCATCCTCCGCCCGCCTCCTCCCAGTCGATTCGAACCGCCATGTCGCACCGTTTTTCGCTCGCCGTCGCCGCCCTCCTCGCCGCTTCCCCGATCGTCACGCACGCCCGTCCGCTGTCGCGGCCGCCAGTCGAACGCGAGTTCAAGAGCTGGTCGGTCGTCTGCGACAACGGCAATCGCTGTATCGCGGAAAGTCACGCCGACGATATCGACGATGCACGCGCCGGCCTGATCCTGCGCGTGACGCGCGACGCCGGCCCGGACGCGCAACCGTCGCTCGACCTTTACGCATCGGCGCCGATCGACTTGCGCACGGCCCGCGTCGACGGCCGACCGTTCGATGCGATGCCGGCGCAATGGCATACGTTCGGCGACAAGACCGACGACGAAGCCCGCCCGTTCCGGCTCCGGACCGACGATCCGGCCACGGTGGCCGCGTGGCTCGCCGCAGCGCGTAATGCCCAACTGCTGAGCCTCGGCGATCCGGCATCGGCGCCCGCCGCGCGTACGCCGTTGTCGGGATTGAATGCCGCGTTGCTGCTGATCGACGATACGCAGGGCCGCGTCGGCACGGTCACGGCGCTGTCGCGCCCCGGCGCCCGGCCTGCGTCGTCGGTGCCGGCCGCGCCCGCGTTGCCGCCCGCGATCACGCCCGCGCCGCCGGCCGACTCGACCCTGTCGAGCGCCGAACAGCGTCCGCTCGTCGATGCGGTGCTCGCGAAATTCGGCGCCGACGTGAAGCAATGCGCGGCCGAGGTCGAAGACGAAATGTCGGCGAGCGACCGCAGGAAAGCGTCGCGCGCCGTCGCGATCTCGTCCGACGAGGCGCTCGTCGCGATCCCGTGCCAGACCAGCAGCCTGTATAACCACACCGACCTGTGGTATCGCGTGCGCCGCACCGCGCCGTACATGCCGGCCGCGATGAATTTCGGCGAGAACGCGAGCGCGGGCCTCGATTCGGCGTCGTTCGCGAACGAGCTGACCGACGCCAGCTACGATGCCGCCCGCGCGACGCTGTCGAGCACGGTCAGATTGCGCAGCGCCGGCGATTGCGGCTCGACCGCATCGTGGGTCTTCGACGGCCGGCGCTTCGTGCTCGACGGCCTCGCCACGCACAGCACCTGCAACGGCCTGTTCCAGGCTCGATGGCCGCGCCTGTATCGCCGGGCCGACGCGGCCGGCAGCCCGCACTGACGCGTCACGTCACGCGGCGCCGACGATCGAGATCGAGAATCCGTCCCAGCCCTTCTGCCCGACCGTCTGCACGGCGGTCGTCATGAGCGCGGGCTCGGCCGCGAGGCGCGCAAACCCGTCGCGCACGCCAACCACGTCCGGCTCGCGATTGCCCGGATCGGCGACGCGCCCGTTTCGCACGACGTTGTCGACGACGATCACCGTGCCGGGCCGCGACAGCTTCAGCGCCGCGTCGAGATAAACGGCGTTGTTGTCCTTGTCCGCATCGATGAAGACGAAATCGAACGGCGCCTCCCCGGCCTCGACGAGCCGCGCCAGGCTGTCCTTCGCACTGCCGACCACCACCGACACGACCGCCGCGAACCCGGCGCGCGCGATGTTCTGCGTCGCGACCTTCGCGTGTGCCGGGTTCAGTTCGAGCGTCACGAGCGAGCCGCCCGGCGGCAATGCGCGCGCCAGCCAGATCGTGCTGTAGCCGCCGAGGGTGCCGACTTCGAGGATGCGCCGCGCGCCGCGGATCGTCGCGAGCAGTTGCAACAGCTTGCCCTGGTTCGGCGCGACGTTGATCGCGGGCAGCCCGGCCGCGTCGCTCGCCGCCAGCGCGGCGTCGAGCACGGCGTCGGACGGCACGAGCGTCGCCGAAAAATACGCATCCACCTGGTTCCATCGATCCTGATCCATCGCGCACCTCTCGTCTGCGGAAAAAGGCATTCTATGCGCCGCGCCCGATAAGCAACACACCATTCGTTCTAAGGGCAGCCGCACACGTGCTCCTATAATCGCCGGACGGCAGGACCCTCGACCTTCACAACAACAAACGGAGCACCCATGACCGATCAGGCCAATTCGAACTGGCGCCTCGAAACCATCGCCGTGCACGGCGGTTATCGCCCCGACCCGACCACGCGCGCGGTCGCCGTTCCGATCTACCAGACCGTTGCGTACGCATTCGACGACACGCAGCACGGCGCCGACCTGTTCGACCTGAAGGTCCAGGGCAACATCTACACGCGGATCATGAACCCGACGACGGACGTGCTCGAGCAGCGGATCGCCGCGCTCGAGGGCGGCATCGGCGCGCTCGCGCTCGCGTCGGGGCAAGCCGCCGTCACGTATGCGATCCAAACGATCGCCGAAGCCGGCGACAACATCGTGTCTGCGAGTTCGCTGTACGGCGGTACCTACAACCTGTTCGCGCATACGCTGCCGCAATACGGGATCGCCACGCGCTTCGCCGATCCGCGCGATCCCGCATCGTTCGCACCGCTGATCGATGCGCGCACGAAGGCGATCTTCGCGGAATCGGTCGGCAACCCGCTCGGCAACGTCACCGACATCGCCGCGCTCGCGGAGGTCGCGCATCGCCGCGGCATCCCGTTGATCGTCGACAACACGGTGCCGTCGCCATACCTGCTGCGCCCGTTCGAACACGGCGCGGACATCGTCGTGCACTCGCTGACGAAATATCTCGGCGGACACGGCACGAGCCTCGGCGGCGCGATCGTCGATTCGGGCAAGTTCCCGTGGGCCGAGCACGCGGACCGCTTCACGCGGCTCAACGAGCCGGACGTCAGCTATCACGGCGTCGTCTATACCGATGCGTTCGGGCCGGCAGCCTATATCGGCCGCGCCCGCGTGGTGCCGTTGCGCAACATGGGCGCGGCGATCTCGCCGTTCAATGCGTTCCAGATCCTGCAGGGAATCGAGACGCTCGCGCTGCGCGTCGAGCGGATCAGCGACAACGCGCTGAAGATCGCGCAGCACCTCGCGCGCCACGAGCACGTCGAATGGGTGAACTACGCGGGCCTGCCCGATCACCCCGACCATCCGCTCGTCGCGCGCTACCTGTCGGGCCGTGCGCCGGGCATCCTGACGTTCGGCGTAAAAGGTGGCCGCGACGGCGGCGCGAAGTTCCAGGACGCGCTGAAGCTGTTCACGCGGCTCGTCAACATCGGCGATACGAAGTCGCTCGCGACGCACCCGGCATCGACCACGCACCGCCAACTGTCGCCGGCCGAACTCGCGAAGGCCGGCGTGAAGGAAGAGACGGTGCGGCTGTCGATCGGCATCGAGCATATCGACGACCTGCTCGCCGATCTCGACCAGGCGCTCGCGCAGCTTTGACCGGAACGGGGCGGGCCGGCTCGCCGGTGCGCGGGCATCGAGCCGCTTGACCTTGGAGCGGCTTCAAGGTGTTCAATCTCCGGTCGATGCCGGGGCGACGCCCCGCGCGTACGATCGTGCGACGCAGCCTCCGCTGCGACACGCCCACCGCCGAGAGACCTCATGACCCCCACCGCGAAGCTCGCGCTGCTCACGTTACCGCCCGTGCTGGCGGCCTGCTTCGGCGCCCTCGCGGCCGCGTGGCGCGCGCCCGGCCCGAAAACCTCGAGCGTGATCCAGCATTTCACCGGCGGCATCGTGTTCGCGGCCGCCGCGCTCGAACTGCTGCCGCAGGACCGTGCGCATGCGCTGTTTCCGGTCGTCGTCGGCTTCGTGCTCGGGATCGCGCTGATGCTGGCGATTCGCGCGTTGTCTGGTGCGGTCGAGACGCGCTTCGAGGACGCGCGGTTGCCCGTGAGCCTGATCGTCGTCACCGCGATCGATCTCGTCGTCGACGGCCTGGTGCTCGGCATCGCCTTTTCCGCGAGCGACGAAAGCGGCATCATCCTGACCGTCGCACTGACGCTCGAGGTGCTGTTCCTCGCGCTGTCGGTCAGCGCGGCGCTGGCCGCGGCCGGCATCGGCCGCACGCCGTCGATCGTCGTGCCGGTCGCGCTCGCGGCGCTGCTGAGCGTCGCAGCCGTTGCGGGCAATGCGGCGTTCGCCGGGCTGCCGGCGAATATCTATGCGGCGCTGCTGGGGCTCGGCACGGTCGCGCTGCTGTACCTCGTCACCGAGGAACTGCTGGTCGAAGCGCACGAAGTGCCCGAGACACCGTTCGCGACGGCCTCGTTCTTCATCGGCTTCATCGTGTTCTTCCTGATCGAAGGATCCGTGAAGGCCGGGTAAGCCGCGTTCGACGGCGCGACGGCTACCAGGTCGTCGCGCCGGTCGGCCACGTATCGACGATGCGCGTGCCGTTGACCGGCGCGACACCCGCGTTGCGCAGCGCGGTCCACAGGTCGATCGCATGTTCGCGCGATTTGCGGCTGCCGTCGTCGGTCAGCACGTTCAGCGCGATCACTTCGTCGCGTGTCGTCAGTTGCAATTGCTCCTTCAGCTTGCGCGACTGATGCGACACGGTACGGACGTCGCCGAGCACGATCCGTTTCGCCGCGACGGTCGACGCGTCGCCGGCATCGGCCGGCACGAACGTCAGCCGGCCAGCGGCGACTTCGCATTGTCCGCGCGCGAACGTCGCGGTCCACGCGCCGGCCGGCACGGCCGCCAACTCGCAGCGCATTCGCTCGTTCGCGCGGCGACCGACGTCGTGCGCCGACGCGTGCGACAGCGCACGTTCCGGCCAGCCTGCCGCCATCGCGGCCGCCGACATCAGGTACGCCGCCAGCACGATCCCTTTCGCGACATTGCGCATCGCACGCTCCTTTTCATCGATGAACGATCAAAGCCCCACGAAGCGGTCGTCGTGCGCATCGACCGGCGGCGACTCGTCGCCGCGACGAACGGTCGCGCGATGAATCGCCCGATGGCGCGCGACGGCGGTCGGGCTCGCCGGGTAGTCGTGAGTCGGGCTCGGGATCGGGATCGCGCCGTCGCGACGCGCGCGCAGCCGTTCCTGAATCACGTCCCGACGGCGCTTCGGCTGCGCGGCCACGACCTGCGAGAAGGCCGCGATCGACGGTGCGACAACGCTAACGGCGATCGCCGGGTGCGGCATGTTCATGTGAACAGCTCCTTATTGGAATGTCTTGACGGGAGCCATCACTTTGATCCCGCGGCGGTGCGGATTCGTGATCGCTTCATGACGGTTTCGTCACCGTTCCGCCATGCACTGCGTGACGAAAATTTCATGTTCCGATCAGGTTCGCGATGCGCCGCGCCGCTACGATCGGAACGGTAGCGGGCCCTGCCCGTTCCCCTCCACGCAGCGGGTCGCCGCCGTACGGCACGATCACGCATTAGGCCCGGACTCGTCGAGTGCCGGGCCGTTTTTTTTACGCGGGTCCGACGATCAGGGCGCGGCGTTGCGCTGCGGGAACAGGCATGGATGCGTTTTCACATACAGGTTCGGATTGCCGCAGCGGTGCCCGGCATAGTCGATCTGCTCGCCAGGCATCGAGGCGGCCCGCGCTGGCTTGCGAACCGCGGCAGGTGCAGTTGCCGCGGCACCGGAGCGCGTCGACGATGCGCAGCCCGAGAGCAACGGAACGATCAGGACTGCGATCAACGCGAAATGAATGGCAGGACGGTGCAATTGTCGATCCGGAATGAAGGCCTGAACAGCGCCGCACGCTATCGACACTGTCGTCGCGATCGGCACGAATGCCGCCGGCGCGGTCGGCCGACGGCAGACCTCATGTTCCGCTTCCCGCTCATCGCACCGATGACGCGAACATGACGGTTGCGTCATGTCGAGCGAGTCCGCACGGTACGCCACCGCGCCCCGCAATCTGACGCATTTTTCATCTCGCGATCACGATCGCGCACGGCCGCTTTCGCATACTGGGTCCATGGTTCGCCACCCGGCGGCCGTGATCAAGGAGAGCACTCGATGAAAACCGCAAAACTCGCAGCATGGTTCGTCGCCGCCACGCTGTCGCTCGGCATGGCCGCGCAGGCCGCGCACGCCCAAACGCAAATGCAAGGCAAGTCCCGCTCGCAGGTCGTCGACGAACTGAAACAGGCGCAGCACGACGGTGTCGTGCCGACGAGCAAGACGCAGTACCCGCCGACCGGCGAGATCGTTGCACGCAACAAGGAACTGCACGGGATTTCGGTGCATGGCGGCGAGAAGAGGCCGCAGACCGACAATCACGACGACCTGACCGCGAAGCAATGACGCCCAGCCTCCCGGCCGCGGGCAACGCGCCGCGCGCGGCTGCTTACGGCGAGCGCGCGGGCGTGTGCGCCCGCACCGTCAGGCGCCGATGGCGGCCGGCCGTTCAGGCGCGGCCGGCCGTCGCGGAAAGCGCAGCCAGAAGGTCGTGCGGCGACCCGGTTCGCTGTCGACGCCGCATTCGCCGCCGTGATTGTCCATGATCGACCGGACGATCGCGAGGCCGAGCCCGGTGCCCGACGCCGAATCGTGCCGCGACGGATCGACGCGATAAAAGCGCTCGAAAATCCGCCCGACGTGCTCCGCCGCGATGCCGGGCCCCGTATCCGATACGGCGATCGTCGTCGCGCCGCCCTGCTCGACGCAATCGATCGTCACGACGCTGCCGCGCGGCGCATAGGTCAGCGCATTCGACAGCAGGTTGCTCAACGCGCGCTGGTACAGCGTCAGATCCGCATCGACCCACGCATGGCCGTCGACCTTCACCGTCACGCCCGCGTCTTCCGCAAGCGGCTCGTAGTAGCCGGCCACCCGCTCCGCCTCCTCCGCCGCATTCAGGCGTCGCACATCGATCGACGTGCCGGCCTGCTCCGAACGCGCGAGAAACAGCATGTCCTCGATCATTCGCGACAGCCGCTGGTATTCGTCGATGCTCGACTCGATCACGCTCCGGTATTCGTCCGCGCTGCGCGGTTGCGACAGCACGACCTGCGCGGCCGCCTGCAGGTTCGTCAGCGGCGTGCGCATGTCGTGCGCGAGATTCGACGAGAACTGGCTCAGCCGCGTGAACGATTCGTTCAGCCGCGCGAGCATCCCGTTGAACGCATGCTCGAGTTCCTTCAGCTCGCCCGACGTATCGAGTTCCGGCAGCGGATGCGCGAGCCGGCTCGTCGACATCTGCTCGGCGCGCGCCGCGAATCGTCGCAGCGGGCTCAGCCCGAGCGCCGCGATGCCGTATGCGATCGCGGCCGCGAGCACCACGCCGAACACCTCGATCACGACGATCGTATAAGCGTGCGTGCGCAACAGCAGCACGTCGGCGCTGCGGTCGTATTGCACGGCGACGCGCACCACGGGCGCCCCGGCGCCGGCGAGCGGCACGCTCGTCAGCAGATACCGGTGCCGCTCGCCGGGCGCGGCGATGCCGACCGGCACGCGCCCGGCGTTCATCGACAGCAGCGGCGCATACGGACGGAAGCCCGGGGTGCCGACGAGGCGCGCACCGCCGGCATCGAAGATCGCGAGATCCATGTTCGGATGCCCGTGCAACTGGTCGATCCAGATATCGGCGTTGCGCGCGACGTCGGCCGTCGTGCGCGCCTCGGCCAGGTGTGCCCCCAGTGCGGCGGAAATGCCGGCCATCTGCTCGGCCGCCGTGGCTTCGACGCGGTTGCTCAGCGCCTCGTACAGTGCGACGCCGCTCGACGCGAGGATCACCGACGTCGACAGGATGATCAGCGCGGTCAGGCGGCCGCGCAGCGTGCGCGGCAGCAGGCGCGCGATCATGCGGCCGCGCCGCCGCGCGTTTCGAGCACGTAGCCCATCCCGCGCACCGTGTGGATCAGCTTCGGTTCGTACGCGTCGTCGATCTTCGAGCGCAGCCGGCGAATCGCCGAATCGACGACGTTCGTGTCGCTGTTGAAGTTCATGTCCCACACCTGCGACGCGATGGTCGCGCGCGGCAGGATCTCGCCTTCGCGGCGCATCAGCAGCCACAGCAGCGCGAACTCCTTCGCGGTCAGCAGGATCGTGTCGCCCTGCCGCGTGGCCTTGCGGCGCGTCAGGTCGAGTTCGAGATCGGCCACGCGCAGCGTGTTCGAGTCGCGCGGCTGGCCGCGCCGCAGGATCGACTTGATGCGCGCGGTCAGCTCGACGAAATCGAACGGCTTCGCGAGATAGTCGTCCGCGCCGAGTTCGAGCCCCTTCACGCGATCGCCGACGTCGTCGCGCGCGGTGAGGAACAGCACGGGCGTCGACTTGCTGCGCCGCAGGTTCTGCAGCAACGTCCAGCCGTCCTGCCCGGGCAGCATCACGTCGAGTACGAGCAGGTCGTACTCCTCCGTTTCGGCCTGGTGCTGGCCCGTGATGCCGTCCTCGACCCAGTCGACGACGTAGCCGGCCTCGGTCAGGCCCTTGCGCAGATACGCGCCCGTCTTCGGTTCATCCTCGACAATCAGAATTCGCATCACGCATTACCCTTGAAGAAACCCAGCCGGCGCAGCACGCGCGCACCGACGCCGCCGCGCAACGCCGTGCGCCACGACACCGCATGGCTGACACGGTACAGCACCGGCAGCACCAGCAGCGTCAACGCCGTGGACGACAGGATACCGCCGATCACGACCGTCGCAAGCGGGCGCTGCACCTCGGCGCCGGTGCCGGTCGCGAACGCCATCGGCAGGAAGCCGAGCGACGCGACCAGCGCGGTCATCAGCACGGGCCGCAGCCGCGTGAGCGCGCCGTCGCGCACGGCCGCGTCGAGCGGCGTCCCTTCGTCGCGCAGGTTGCGGATGAACGAGATCATCACGAGCCCGTTGAGCACCGCCACGCCGGACAGCGCGATGAAACCGACCGCCGCCGTGATCGACAGCGGAATCCCGCGCAGCCACAGCGACACGACACCGCCGCTCAGCGCGAACGGAATGCCGGTGAACACCAGCAGCCCGTCCTTCACGTTGTTGAACATCACGAACAGCAACACGAACACCATGAACAGCGCGAGCGGCACGACGAGCTTCAAGCGCTCGCTCGCGCTCTGCAGTTGCTCGAATTGCCCGCCCCACGACACCCAGTAACCGGCCGGCACGCGCACGTCCTGCTGCAATTGCTCGCGCGCATCGGCGACGAACGAGCCGACGTCGCGGCCGCGCACGTTCGCGCTGACCACCACCCGCCGCTTGCCGTCCTCGCGGCTGATCTGGTTCGGGCCGGGCGCCACGTCGATCGTCGCGAGCTCCGCGAGCGGCACGTACGGGGCTGCCGCGAGCCGCGCGGCGGCGCCCGTGGCCGGCGCGGGCAGCGCGATCGGCAGCCGCTTGATCGCCTCGATGTCGGAGCGCAGTTCGTCGGGCAGCCGCACGACGATGTCGAAGCGGCGGTCGCCCTGGAACAGCGTGCCGGCCTTCCGGCCGCCGACGGCCGCGGCCACCGAATCCTGCAGGTCGGCGACGCTCACGCCGTAGCGCGCGAGCTTGTCGCGGTCGAGGTTGACGGTCAGCACCGGCAGGCCCGTGGTCTGCTCGACCTTCACCTCCGACGCGCCCGGCACCTTCTGCAAGGCAGCGGCGATCTGCTCGCCGGTCCGGTTCAGCACGGCCATGTCGTCGCCGAAGAGCTTCACGGCGACGTCGCTGCGCACGCCCGAAATCAGCTCGTTGAAGCGCAGCTGGATCGGCTGCGAGAACTCGTACGCGTTGCCCGGCAGCTCGGCGAGCGCGTCCTCGATCTCGCGCACGAGCCGATCGCGCGGTTTCTTCGGATCGGACCACGTGTCGGCCGGCTTCAGCATGATGTAGCCGTCCGACAGGTTCGGCGGCATCGGGTCGGCGGCGATTTCGGCCGTGCCGGTGCGCGCGAACACGCGCTCGATCTCGGGGAAGCGCGCCTTCAGCGTCTTCTCGATCGACTTCTGCATCTCGACCGACTGCGACAGGCTCGTGCCGGGAATCCGCAGCGCGGATACGGCCAGATCGCCCTCGTTCAGGCTCGGGATGAACTCGCTGCCGAGGCGCGTCGCCAGCCCCAGCGTGACCAGCACGATCGCGCCCGCCCCGGTCATCACGCGCGCCGGGCGCATCATGAACGCGGCGAGCACCGGCTCGTACGCGCGCCGCGCCCAGCCCATCAGCCGGTTTTCCGTCTCCTCGACCCGCTCGCCGATGAACAACGCGACGGCCGCCGGAATGAACGTGACGGTCAGCACCATCGCGGCGGCGAGCGCCATCACGACGGTCGTCGCCATCGGGTGGAACATCTTGCCTTCGACGCCGGTCAGCGCGAAGATCGGCAGGTACACCACCATGATGATCAGTTGTCCGAATATCAATGCACGGCGCGCCTCCTGCGATGCGCCGAACACTTCGGCAAAACGCTCGGCGCGCGTGAGCGGCCGCCCGGCCGCCGCCTGCGCATGCGCGAGCCGCCGCACGCAGTTCTCGACGATCACCACCGCGCCGTCCACGATGATCCCGAAGTCGAGCGCGCCGAGACTCATCAGGTTGGCGCTCACATTCGCGTTGACCATCCCGGTGAAGGTCATCAGCATCGACAGCGGAATCACGAGCGCGGTGATCAGCGCCGCGCGGATGTTGCCGAGGAACAGGAACAGCACGGCAATCACGAGCACCGCGCCTTCGAGCAGGTTCTTCTTCACCGTCGCGACGGCCTTCTCGACGAGCACCGTGCGGTCGTACACCGGAATCGCCTTCACGCCGGCCGGCAGCGTGCGGTTCACGTCCTCCATCTTCGCGGCGACGGCCTTCGACACCGTCCGGCTGTTCTCGCCCATCAGCATGAACACCGTGCCGAGCACGACTTCCTCGCCGTTCGACGTCGCGGCGCCGGTGCGCAGTTCGCGGCCGATGTCGACCGCGCCGATGTCCTTCATCCGCACCGGCACGCCGCCGACGTTGGTCAGCACGATGTTCGCGATGTCGTCGACGGTGCGCGCCTGGCCCGGCACGCGCACCAGATACTGCTCGCCGCGCTTTTCGATGTAGCCGGCGCCGACGTTGTCGTTGTTGCGCTCCAGCGCGCGCACGACGTCGGCGAGCGTCAGCCCGTACGACATCAGCTTTGCCGGGTTCGGCGCGACGCGGTACTCCTTCACGTAGCCGCCGATCGAGTTGACCTCGGTCACGCCGCGCACGTTGCGCAACTGCGGCCGCACGACCCAGTCCTGCAGTTCCCGCAGGTCGGCCGCCGTATAGCGCGTGCCGTCGGGCTTGCGCGCGCCGGCGTCGGCCTCGACGGTCCACAGGTAGATCTCGCCGAGGCCCGTCGACGTCGGCCCCATCGCGGGCGCGATGCCGGCCGGCAACTTGTCCTTCGCTTCCTGAATGCGCTCGTTGACGAGCTGCCGCGCGAAGTAGATGTCGGTGCCGTCCTTGAAGATCACGGTGACCTGCGACAGCCCGTAACGCGAGATCGAGCGCGTCTGCTCCAGCCCCGGCAGCCCGGCCATCGCGGTCTCGACCGGATAGGTGATGCGCTGCTCGGCTTCGAGCGGCGAGTAGCCGGGCGCGGACGTGTTGATCTGCACCTGCACGTTGGTGATGTCGGGCACCGCGTCGATCGGCAGCCGCTGGTAGCTGAACACGCCCAGCGCGGCCACGGCCGCGATCGCCAGCATCACGAGCCAGCGGTGCGCAATCGCGAAGCGGATCAGGCGCTCAAACATGTCGGGATTCCTTGAAGGGGAGCACGGACGTCCTCACCGGACGGGCCGCGCGGTCGGTCGACCGGCCGCTCGGAAAGCAGGCCGCATGAAGGGCCGCCAGTCGCGCCACGGCGCTCGCGTAGTGCCGCTCATTCATGTTCCGCGCTCCCCTTGCCGAGTTCCGCCTTCAGCACGAAGCTGTTCGACGCCGCGTATTCCTGGCCGGGCTGGAGCCCCTTCAGCACTTCGATCGCGCGTTCGTCGCGCCGCCCCGTCTCGACCGGCTGCGCGACGAACCCCTTCGGCGAGCGCACGAACACCGACGGCGCGCCGTCGACGTCCTGCAGCGCGTCGCTCGCGACCGCGAGCGGCACATCCTGCCTGCCCGCATCGACCGACACGTTCACGAACATCCCCGGGCGCCACACGCGGTCCGGGTTCGGCAGCACGACGCGCGCCGGCGCGGTGCGCGTCTGTTCGCCGAGCAGCGACCCCACGTATGCGATCGGGCCGCTCGAACGCGATTCGAACGCGGTCGCGATCACCGTCGCGTCACGGCCGACGCGCACGTCGTCGAGCCGCTGCGCGGGCACCGCCATCTCGGCCCACACGGTGGACAGGTCGGAAATCACGAACATGCTCGCGTCGGCGGCGATCGCCTCGCCGGGCGTCGCATGCTTCTCGACGATCGTGCCCGCGAACGGCGCGCGCAGTTCATAACGGTTCAGCGCGCCCGCGCCGACCGGCGCGTTCAGCGCGGCGAGCTTCTGCCGCGCGTTCTGCACGGCGATCTCGGCCTCGCGCAACTGCACCTGGGCCTGCTGATAATCCTGCTCGGCCGAAATACGCTCCTTCCACAGCGTGCGTTCGCGCTCGTAGGTCGCGCGCGCCCCCGTCAGCCGGCGCTCGGCCGTCAGCAACTCGCTGCGGCGGTCGGCCAGGTCGGTGCTCGCGATCACGGCGAGCACCTGCCCCTTCGCGACGTTCTGCCCGAGCGACACCGACACCTGCTCGACGATGCCGGCCACGCGCGGCACCACGTGCGCGGTGCGGTCCTCGTTGAACTTGATCTCGCCCGGCAACTGGAACGGCGTCGCGATCCGCGCGGGGCCGGCCTTCGCAAGCGCGATCCTCGACGTCGCGAGTTGCGCGTCGCTCAGCGCGATCGCACCGTCGGCGCGCGCGAACGGGAACGACGCGGCATCGTTGCCGGCCTTCACGTCGATCGTCGCATCGAATACGTGCGGCTTCGCGATCGACTGCGCCGACACGAACTTCGAGCCGGCTGCGTCGAACCGCAACGGTTCGTGCGTGCGGTCGTACCGCACCAGCGTGCCGGACACGGTCACGCCATCGACCGCCGGCTTGCCGTCGACGAACGGATAGACGACGAGCCGTGCGTCGCCGGGCTTTTCCGTCATCACGATCTCGACCGACAGCTTGCCGCGCTCGAGCACGACACCGCCATGCGCGCCGGCGCCCTCGGCCGGCTGTGCGACTTCGGCGGCCGTCGGCGCCGATGCGCTGCCGCCGCCCCGCGCGACGGCGAGCGCGCCGATCACGATCCCTGCGCCGCCGAGCACGGCGGCCGCCATGACGAAGATTTTGCTGCGTGACATGATGATCCTTCAGGTGAGAGCGGCGCTCAGCGCGCGACGGCCGCGAGCGGCGTGCCGACGAGCCGGCCGATATCGGCGCGGGCCGCATGGGCGCCGGCGAGCGCACGGACGTATTGCGACTGGCCCTGGAACAGCGTGCGCTGCGCGTCGAGCACGTCGAGGAAGCTGAACTTGCCGAGTTCGTAGCCTCGCGACATCGCATCGAGTGCGAGACGCGCGGCCGGCAGGATGTCGGATTTCAGCCGCTGCGCTTCCTGCTCGGCGGCCTCGAAATTCGCGTACGCCTGCGTGAGTTCCAGCCTCAGGCGCGTGCGTTCGCGATCGAGATCGGCGTTCGCGCGCTCGGCCTTGTGCGTCGCCTCGAGCAACGCACCCCGGTTCGTGTTGAACAGCGGAATCGGAATCGATACGCCGACCACGGCCTGGTTGTCGGGCACGCCGCCCGTGGTCACGCGCTTCACGCCCGCGCTGACCGTCACGTCCGGAACGCGCCGCGCGCGTTCGAGCGACACGGCCGCATTCGAGCGCAGCAGCTCGGCGCGCGCGACGCGCGCGAGCGGCGCGTCGTCGAGCTGCGCGGTCAATGCGGACAGCGGCTCGACCGGCGGCACGTTTTCCAGGTCGCCGCGCACCGCGAGCCGGTCGTCGCGCGCTTCGCCCATCACGGCGTTCAGCTTCTCGCGCGCGACCTCGACGCGGCCGCGCGCGGTCACCACTTCGATCTGCACGCCGGCCGCCGCGACCTGCGCCTTGGTCGCCTCGACCGGCGACACCTTGCCGGCCTGCGCGCGGCGCCCCGCGAGATCCGCGGAGCGCGCGGCGATCGCGGCCGATTCCTCCGTCACCTGAAGCTGGCGCTGCGCGGCGAGCAGCCCGTAGAACGCGGCGATCACGTCGGCGCGCACCGCGGCGCCCTGCTCGTCGAGCAACGCGTTCGCCGCCTCGCGGCCGTACGACGCGACGTCGAGCCGCGCGCGGCGCTTGCCGCCCAGTTCGATGGCCTGGCTGATCGTCGCGGTGGACGTGCGTTCGGCGCGGCTGAAGCCTTCCTGCAGAAACGACACTTCGGGATTCGGGCGCGCGCCGGCCTGCATCAGCGCGCCGGTCGACGCGTCGACGTCCGCGCGCGCGCCGCGCAACGCCGGATTGTTCCGCGCCGCGACCGCGAGCGCATCGGACAGCGTCATCGACGGCGCAGGAAACGCATCGGATGGCGGTGCGCCGATCGGCGCGGCGGCGCTAGCCGGGGCCGGCCCCGGCGACGGCGATGGCTGCGCATGAGCCGTCGTGGCCATCGCGAAAACGACGGCCACGACGAGGTTGAGCTTGAGCATGTTCGGTTCTGCGGTAACGGTTTGCGACCGATGCTACGGACCGGCCGCAGTGCGAACATGAGGCGAAGATGATATTTCCGTCATGTCGGGCGCAGCGGCACGCAGGCGTGCGTCGCGCCGCGAGAACGGCATGCCGCGTCGAGGATCGGAAGGACGGGTTGAACGTACGGCGCGACGCGCGGCACGGAAGATTGCAGGTCGTCGGGGAATCGATGCGTGTGCGGTGTACGCGGCAGGCCCGCGCACCCGGATCAGGCGAGCCCTTGCTTCGCGCGCCGCCGCCGCACGAGCCAGTCGAGCAGTTGCCGCCCGTCGCGTTCGCCGAACCAGCGCGCGTGCCCGATCAGGTAGCCGTCGTACGCGATGTCGACGATCGCCGGCGCATCGATGATGCAGCCGAAATACGCGACTTCCGACAGCGCGAACTCCGTATGCACGATCGGCAGCAGCGCGACCAGCGCCGCATACGCGTCGTCGCTCAACGGTTCGAGCGATTCGTAGCCGTCGAGCAGCGCGTCGATCTGGTCGTATTCGGTGCGCCGCGCATCGGCCGGCGCCATCCAGTCGACCGTATTGCGCTCGATCGCGAGCGCGAGGTCCATGACCGCGCAGGTGCGGTCAGACAAGCCGAAGTCGAGCACGGTCCGGACCTGCGCGCCGGGCCCCGCGTCGGTCCACAGCAGGTTCGACGCGTGCCAGTCGCCGTGCGTCCACAGCGGCGGCAACGCCGGCAGCAGCGGCACGAGGCGCGCATGATACGGGCCGATCGCGTCGGCCACGTCGCCACGCCAGTCGCGCGAGCCGAGCGCGCGCACGAGCAGCGGCTGCGCGTCGACCCAGCGCTCGAGCGCGCCCGTCAGATCGGCGCACGACAGCACGCGAAAGCTCGACAGCAGCGTGCGCACGGGCCGCGCGGGCGCATCGTAGCCGGCCGACGCGCGATGCAGTTCGGCCAGTGCGCGGCCGGCCGCATACGCATGCGATGGATGCGTGAACGGCTGCCACGACATCACGCCGCGATACGGATCGACGCCGGGCGCGAGCACGTGCACCTCGTACGTCCATTCGCCGGACGCGAACGCGGTCGCACCGCGGCGATCGGCCAGCACGTCCACCACCGGCATCCCGCGCGCGCGCAGATGCGCGATGAAGCGATGCTCTTCCTCGAGCCCGGCGACATCGCGCAGGCTCGCGTGATGACGCTTGACGAACAACCCGCGCCCGTCGGCCATCCGCACCAGCACGGCGGCCGCGAACTGCCGCGGGCTGTGCCACGTCAGCCGCGCCGGTTCGCCCGCGCCGTCGATCCGCGCGAGCACGGCCGCCACTTCGTCGTGCGTGATCAGCGGCCAGTCGCGTTCGGCCTGCTCGCCGTCCACGCCGAATTGCGGCGGCGCGACGTCGCGCGACAGGGGGCCGTCCGGCTCGAGGGGGAATGACATGAACGGCGTTGCTCCGTAGTTGAATCCGTGCGCGGATCAGCGCGCGCCGCCGCCCGATGCGAGCGGGCCGCCGGCGGCCGCGCGCAATGCGGCGGCCGTCCGGCTCCAGTCGCGCCAGCCGACGACGGCCAGGCCGATGAACAACGCATAGAGCCCGGCCGTCAGATACAGTTCCTTGAACACGAACATCCCGACGTACACGACGTTCACGACGATCCACAGTCCCCACGACGCGATGTAGCGCCGTGCGGTCCAGTATTGCGCGACGAGGCTGAACGCGGTCAGCGACGCATCGACGAACGGCAGCGCCGCATCGGTCCAGCGCGCCATCATCCCGCCGAGCAGCGCGCTGCCGACGACGGCCGCGATCAGGTCGGGCAGCATCTGCCGGGGCCGCACGCCGGTCACGGGTGCGACGTCGCCGGCCGGCGCCGCCTGGCGGTCGGCACCGCCGGCGGCCTCGCTCGCGCGCTGCGCGAGCCAGCGCTGCCAGCCGTACACCTGCAGCACCGCGAACGCGCCCTGCAGCAGCATGTCGGAATACAGCTTCGCGTCGAAGAAGATCCAGCCGTACAGCGCGACCGACGCAAGGCCGACCGGCCAGCACAGCATGCGCCGTTTCGCGGTCAGCCAGATCGCGAGCGCGCTGACGATCACGCCGGCGATTTCGAGTGGGGACATCGTCTGTGCTCTCCTGGTGGGCTGCCGGGGCCGCGCATCACGCGGCCGATTCCGGTCGGTCAGAAATCATAGGTCAACGACACGCGCGCGGTGCGCGGCGCACCCGGGAACAGGTACGCATCGCCCTGCTGCTCGCCTGCGTCGCGCCAGTAGAACTTGTCGAACAGATTGTCCACCGATACGCGCAACACCGTGCGATGGCCGCCGATCTTCGTCGTATAACGCGCGCCGAGATTGAACACGAACCACGACGGCACGCGCGCGGTGCCTTCCTCGTTCGCGTTGCGCGCCGCGCTGTATTCCACGCCGCCGAGCACGTTCAGGCCCGCGATGCCCGGCACCGCGTAGTCCGCATACAGCGACGCGCGCAGCGCGGGCACGTTGATGATCTGGTGCCCTTCGTACGCCGGCGACCCCGAATCGACCGCGCGGGCGCGAAT